>JANPMA010000207.1:0-25085 GCA_031422595.1 Novosphingobium sp.
AGGCGGATTGCGTCTTCCTTGCCCGAGACACGGAAGTTGGTCAGCTGCTTCGACTTGGCCGGATTGACTTCCAGATCGTCGGGCTTGGCGTTCTCGCCGATGATCATGCCTTCATAGATCTTGTCTTGCGGGCGCACGAACAGCGCGCCGCGCTCTTCGAGCATGTTGAGCGCATAGGCCACCGCCTCGCCGGCGCAGTTGGAGATCAGCACGCCGTTCTGGCGGCCCTCGATCCGGCCTTTGTAGGGGCCGTACTTTTCGTACAGGCGGTTCATGATCCCGGTGCCGCGGGTGTCGGACAGGAATTCGCCGTGATAGCCGATCAGACCGCGGCTGGGGGCGGAAAAGGTGATCCGGGTCTTGCCGCCGCCAGAGGGGCGCATGTCGGTCATCTCGGCCTTGCGCAGCGCCATCTTGTCGATCACGGTGCCCGAGTATTCGTCGTCAACGTCGATCACCACCACTTCGTAAGGCTCGGTGCGGTTGCCGGCATCGTCCTGGCGGTAAAGCACGCGCGGGCGGCTGATGCCCAGCTCGAAGCCTTCGCGGCGCATCGTTTCGATCAGCACGCCCAGCTGCAATTCGCCGCGCCCGGCGACTTCGAAGCTGTCCTTGTCGGCCGATTCGGTGACCTTGATCGCGACGTTGCTTTCAGCCTCGCGCTCCAGCCGGTCGCGGATCATCCGGCTGGTCACCTTGCTGCCTTCGCGCCCGGCCATCGGGCTGTCGTTGACCGCAAAGCGCATCGACAGCGTCGGCGGATCGATCGGCTGGGCGTGGAGCGGTTCGGTCACGCTGGGATCGCAGATGGTGTTGGATACGGTCGCATCGGTCATGCCCGCGATCGAGATGATGTCGCCGGCGCGGGCTTCGTCGACCGGCACGCGTTCGAGGCCGCGGAACGCCATCAGCTTGGAAGCGCGGCCGGTTTCGACCAGCTTGCCATCGTTATCGAGCGCGTGGATCGGCGAGTTGACCTTGACCGTCCCGCTCTGGACCTTGCCGGTCAGGATCCGGCCAAGGAAGTTGTCGCGATCGAGCAGGGTAACCAGGAACTTGAACGGCCCGTCTACGTCGGCGGCCGGCGGCGGAACGTGGCGGACGATCGTTTCGAACATCGGCTTCAGAGTGCCTTCGCGCAAGTTGGGATCCTCGCTGGCATAGCCGTTGCGACCCGAGGCGTAGAGCACCGGGAAATCGCACTGCTCGTCGCTGGCATCAAGGCTGACGAACAGGTCGAACACTTCGTCGAGCACTTCCTGGATGCGCTCGTCCGGGCGATCGACCTTGTTGACCACCACGATCGGACGCAGCCCCAGCGCCAGCGCCTTGCCGGTGACGAATTTGGTCTGCGGCATCGCGCCTTCGGAGCTGTCGACCAGCAGGATCACGCCGTCGACCATCGAGAGAATCCGCTCCACCTCACCGCCGAAATCGGCGTGGCCGGGGGTATCGACGATATTGATCCGGGTGCCTTCCCACTCCACCGAAGTGCACTTCGCCAGAATGGTGATCCCGCGTTCCTTTTCGAGGTCGTTCGAATCCATCGCGCGCTCTTCGACGCGCTGGTTGTCGCGGAAAGTGCCGGACTGGCGGAACAGCTGGTCGACCAGCGTGGTCTTGCCGTGGTCAACGTGGGCGATAATGGCGATATTGCGCAGCGGCAGCGAGGCGGACATGCAGAATTCTCTTCGGGTTCGGGGAATGGGCGCTTGCTGCGCCGCAACATTGGCGCGGCCCCTAGCCGAAAGGGGGCTTGGGGGCAAGCTTTGCGCGCTACAGCTCCCTGAGCGCCTGAGCGGGCCTGGCCCCGAGCAGCGGGAGCGAGGCCGCTAGCGCGAAGCCGATCACCAGCGCCAGGCCCAGGCCCAGCACAGCCAGAACCTCGCCCCAATCAGGCAGCCAGTCGAACTCGAACAGCTGGACCACCACCAGCCAGGCGATGCCGCTGCCCAGCACCAGCGCCACGCCCGCCAGCAAGGCGGCCAGCAGGGCGTATTCGGCCAGTTGCAGCAGCAGCAGTTGCCGGCGGCTGGCGCCGAGCACGCGCAGGATCACGTTGTCATAGGTGCGGCTAGCGCGCGCCGCGGCGATTGCGCCTAACAGCACCGCGATCCCGGCCAGCACCGCGACCGAGGCCGCGGCCAGGATCGCCAGGCTGACTTGCCTGAGCAGGTCGCGCGCCTGGGTCAGCACTCCGCCAACCTCGATCACCGAGCTGGAGGGGAAAGCGCGGACCAGCGCGCGCAGCAGGCTGCCGCGTTCGGTGCCCTTGGCCAGATTGATCGTCGCGGCCAAGTTGTGCGGGGCGTCGGCAATCGCATTGGGGCTGAACACCAGCACATAGTTGAAGCCCATCGAATCCCAGTCGATCCGCCGCAGCGAGGCGATCCGGGCGCTGCGTTCTACCCCCAGCAGGCCGATGGTCAGCCTGTCCCCGATCTTGAGGTCCAGCGCCTCGGCCAGCCTTTCGTCGATCGAGACCAGCGGTTCGCCGGTGTAGCCCTTGGGCCACCACTGGCCCCTGGTCACCGTGTTGCCCTCGGGCACATCCTCGGCATAGGTCAACCCGCGCTCACCGCGCAGCGGCCAGGCGGTGTCCGGGATTTCCTTGAGGTCGGCAACGCGGGTCATCGCACTTTCGGGGCCATAGGCCAGGATCGCACCACGCAGCGCCGGGACCATCCGGACCTGCGCCTGCGGGGCAACTGACTTGACGGCCTGCTGGAACTCGGCGGACTTTTCGCGCGGCACATCGAGCACGAAATAGTCAGGGGCCTGCTGCGGCACGCGGGCCATGATATTGGCGTCCAGACTGGTCTGGATCGCCGCAAGCGTCACGAAAGCCGCCAGACCAAAGCCCAGCGCGGTGACCAAAGCTCCGGTCTGCGCGCCGGGGCGGTGCAGGTTGGCCAATGCAATCCGCAGCAGGGGCCGCTTGGGGCGCGGGGCATGCGCGGCAAGCCAGCGGATCGCCCAGCCCAGCGCGCCCAGCAAGATCAACAGTGCCAGCGCACCGCCCAGGAACCAGGCGGTCACCAGCTTGGCCTTGGTGGTCAGTAGCGCGAGGCCCGCAATCGCGGCTATCCCAAGACCAACCGGCAGCGCGGCATCGCGCCAGTTCTGCGTCAACGGTGAGACGCGCGCGCGGAACAACGCCATCGCAGGAAAGCGGCGTGCGCTCAGCAACGGCGGCGCGGCAAAAACCAGCGCGATCAGCAGGCCATAAAGCGCGGACCGGCCCAGTGCGCCGGGATCGAACACCAGCCCGGGAGCGACCGGCAGCAGGCTGCCCAGTGCGCTGGCCAGCAAGGGCGTGACCAGCACGCCCGCAACGAGACCCAAAGCGCTACCCACCAGTGCTGCCACGCCGATCTGCAACAGATAGATTCGGGCAATATCGCCGCTGGTCGCGCCCAGCACCTTGAGCGTGGCGACGCTGGTGCGCCGCGCCTCCAAATATGAGGCAACCCCGCCGCCGATCCCGATCCCGGCAATCGCCAGCGCGGCGAGGCCCACCAGCACCAGGAAATCACCCATCCGCGCGACGAAGCGTTCAGCCCCAGGCGCGGCGCGGTCGCGAGTCTTGGCTTCGAAGCCTGCGGAGGGGAACTGCTTCTTGAGATTCGCGGCGATCTTTTGCGGGTCGCGGCTGCCGGGCAAGGCGATGCGGTATTTGCTGCGATACATCGCCCCCGGCGCGGTCAGCCCGGCGCGCGCGGGAAAATCTGCCGCGACGATCACCACCGGGCCCAGGGTAAAGCCCTCGCCCAGCCGGTCAGGCTCGTCGGCGATGATCCCGCCGACCTTGAGTTTCTGCGTGCCGACTTCGATTGTGCCGCCTGGCGAAACGCCCAGCCGCTCAGCCGCGCCTTCGGCCAGCCAGGCTTCGCCGGCAGGCGGAGCACCGGCGCTGCGGCCATCCTTGAGGGCCAACTTGCCGACCAGTGGCCAATTTGCATCGACCGCCTTGAGCTCGATCGGCGCGGCCAGCTCGCCTGCGCGGGCCATGGCCTGCAGGCGCATCCCGCCCGAGACCTTGCCCTGCTCGGCAAAGGCCTTGGTTTCGTCCGCGCTGGCGCTGCGCTGCCACACCGCCACTTCCAGATCGCCGCCCAGGATCGTGCGCCCGCGACTGTTCAGCTCACGCTCGATTGCTCCGGTCAGCGTGCCGATCGCCGCCAAGGCGCCGACGCCCAGGAACAGGCAGACCAGCAGCAGCCGCAGCCCCTTGAAGCGCGCCGAAAGGTCGCGCCGGGCGATGGTCCAGGCGGTGCGCCAGGGGCTCATGCAGTGCTATCGCTCGCGATCCGCCCGTCGGCCAGCGCGATTACCCGCTCGCAGCGTTCGGCCAACGCGGGATCGTGGGTGATCACCACCAGAGTCGCGCCGGCCTCAGCGCGGCGGGCGAACAGCAGGTCCATGATCGCCTCGCCGGTTTTGGCGTCGAGGTTGCCGGTTGGCTCGTCGGCAAAGACCAGCGAAGGGCGGGCGGCCAGTGCGCGGGCAATGGCGACGCGTTGCTGCTCGCCGCCCGAGAGCTGCGCCGGATAGTGGTGCAGCCGCTCGCCCAGCCCCACCGCCGTGAGTTCCGCCTCGGCACGAGCGTGGGCATCGGGCAGGCCAGCCAGCTCCAGCGGGGTCATGACGTTTTCCAGCGCGGTCATGGTCGGCAGCAAATGAAAGGCCTGCAAGACCACCCCGATCCGACCACGCCGCGCGGTCGCCAGCGCGTCCTCGCCCATCGCGGCAAAGTCTTCACCCGCCACGCTCAGCGATCCGCCGCTGGCGCGTTCGAGGCCGGACAGCACCGCCATCAGGCTGCTCTTGCCCGAACCCGAAGGGCCGAGCAGCGCCAGCGTCTGGCCTTGGGGAACCGCCAGGTCGATCCCGCGCAGGATCTCCACCGCGGCATCGCCTTGGCCAAGCGAAAGGGTAAGGTTACGGGCCGCGATTGCGGGAAGGGGGCTTGTCACGGCGCGGAGATGCCATAGCTAGAGGGAAACGCAAGGAGGTTGCGAAATGAAATGGAAACTGCTGGCCGTGGTTGCAAGCCCCGCGCTGCTGATTGCCTGCCAGCAGGAAGCCGAAGCGCCCCAGGCCAAGCCCGCCAATGCTGTCGCCACCACTGCTCCTCAGGCCGATGAGATAGTGATTCTGGCGCTCGGTGACAGTTTGTTCGCTGGCTATGGCCTCGAACCAGGGCAAAGCTATCCTGCGCACCTTGAAGCGGCGCTCAAGACCAAGGGGATCAAGGCGCGGATCGTCAATGCCGGGGTATCGGGCGATACCACCGCGGGCGGCCTTCAGCGGGTTGATTTCGTGATGAAGAGCATGCCCAAGAAGCCAGCGCTCGCGATCATCAGCCTGGGCGGCAACGATATGCTGCGCGGACTGGCCCCGGCCGAGAGCCGCAAGAACCTCGATGCGATCCTAACCAAATTCAAGGCCGCTGGGGTCCCGGTGCTGCTGCTGGGCATGCTCGCTGCCCCAAACCTGGGGGCGGACTATGCCGGGCAGTTCAACCCGATCTATCCAGCGCTGGCGAAGAAGTATGACGCGGTGCTGGTGCCGTTCTTCCTCCAACCTTTGATAGACAAGCCGCAGCTGATCCAGGCCGACCATATCCACCCGACGCTCGAAGGGATCGACGTGCTGGTGGCGGCAACGGTGGGCGAGGTCGCAAGCCAGTTCCCACCAGCAAACAAGTTTGATTAGCCGACCCGCTCGACCAGTCCTTCGCTGACCCGCCAGACCGCCGCTTCGCCCGCAATCGTTTCGAACGGGGCCAGTTCGGTGCCGGTCAGCCAGACTTGCGCCGATCCGCCGCGCAGGCGTTCGAACAGGGCCGCGCGGCGGACGGGATCGAGGTGCGCAGCAACCTCATCGAGCAGCAGCAAGCCGGGGCGGTCGGGACCCAGCAGCGCGGCGTGAGCCAGCGTGATCGCGATCAGCATCGCCTTCTGCTCGCCGGTCGAGCATTCGGCCGCCGCCTGGCCCTTGAGCGCCATTGTCACCACCAGTTCGTCGCGGTGCGGGCCGACCAGCGAGCGCTGCGCGGCCCGGTCGCGGCGGCGGCTGTCCTTGAGCGCGGCGGCCAATTCGGTTTCATCCAGCGGTCCGCCTGGCTGGTAGGCCAGCTCCGGCCGCGCGAAGGGCGCTTCGGGGAGCGCCGCCAGTTCTTCGGCCAGCCGCGCGATCAATCGCACCCGGGCCTGGGCAACCAGCGTTCCGGCCTCGGCCACCTGAATCTCAAGCGCATCGAGCCACTGCGGGTCGGGTTCCGCCGGTTCGGCCAGCAGCCGGTTGCGTTCGCGCAGCGCGCCCTCCAGCCGCGCGGCATGCTTGGCATGCGCGGGCTCGAGCGCCAGCACCAGCCGGTCGAGGAAGCGCCGCCGCGCGCCCGCGCCTTCCATGAACAGCCGGTCCATCGCCGGGGTCAGCCAGCCCACGCTGAGCCATTCGCCGAGCCGTACCGCAGGGGCTTCGGCGCCGTTGACCTGCACCACGCGCCGCGTCGGGCGCTCGGGACGGGTGCCGGTGCCCAGTTGCACTCCGCCAGTCAGTTCGGCGCTGACGGCAAAGCCGCTCTGGCTGCCCTGGCGAGGAATGTCGGTCAGCGCCGCGCGCCGCAGCCCGCGCCCCGGGGCGAGCAGCGAGAGTGCTTCGAGCACATTGGTCTTGCCCGCGCCGTTCTCTCCGACCAGCAGGTTGAACGCGCGCGTGTGGTCCAGCCGGGTCTCGGCATGGTTGCGAAATTGGGACAGCAGGATGCGGTCAAGCGTCATGGTCCGGCGATAGGTTGGCCGCGCCGCGCTGTCACGCAAAAGGCTGATCCCGAAAGTTGGGAAATTCCACCAACTGTTTCGCATTCACCTCGGCGAAAGTTTCCGTTCATTCTGCAGAAAGCTTGAAATTCCGCCGATTTTTGAAATTGGCACGGCTCCTGCAATCATTCTGGCATCTGCGGAACACCCCGCAGAACCAAACACTCGAAAGGAAATGAACCATGACCGTCCAGTCCAACTTCACCAGCAAGCTTGCTGCCGCCGCCTCGGCTTTCTTCATCTCGCTGGTGCTGATCACCGGCACCGTCAGCACCCCGTCGACTGCCCAGGCCCAGACCTATTTCGTCGGAGAAACCGCGTGAACCAGATCAACCATTCGGAGCCCAACATGACCACCCGCAGCGGTTTCCGCCTCGACAAGGTCAATGGCAAGTTCATGGGCGTCTGCTCGGGGATCGCCAACACTTTCGGCTGGGACGTTACCCTGGTCCGCGTCGGCTTCGCGCTCGGCACAATCTTCGGGTTCGGCTCGCTAATCCTGGTCTACCTCGCAATCGGCCTCATCGCCGATTGAACGGGTCGCGGTGAGGCCCTGCCCTTGAAGGGCGGGGCCTAAACCGCATCTGTTTTGGCAAAGGGCGAGAAATCGGTGCCCTGGTCAAACACTTCCACCCCTTCGCGGGCCTTGAGCCAGCCGACCACGGCATAGGTCACCGGGGTGAGCAGGGCTTCCCAAGCGACCTTCAACGCCCAGTTGGTGACCATCACGGTCAGAACCTGCTCGGTGCTCCAGATTCCCAGGAACGCAATCGGATAGAAGATCGCGCTGTCGACCGCCTGGCCGAATACCGTTGACCCAATCGTGCGGCTCCACAGGTGCTTGCCCTTGGTCAGGATTTTCAGTTTGGCGAGCACGAAGCTGTTGACGAACTCCCCCGCCCAGAACGCGATCACCGAAGCGGCAACGATCCGCCAGGTTGATCCGAACACGCTTTCATAAGCGGCCTGTCCATCCCAGCCTGCGGCCGGGGGCAGGGCCACTACCACCCAGCTCATGAAAGCCATGAACACCAGCGCTGCAAAGCCCGCCCAGACACAGCGGCGGGCATTGGCATAGCCGTAAACCTCGGTCAGCACGTCGCCGATCACATAGCTGATCGGGAAGAACATGATCCCCGCGCCAAAGGTAAAGCCCTCCAGCGTCGCCAGCTTGGCCGCGCCGATCAGGTTCGAGAGCAGCAGGATCGCGACGAAGGCCGCCATCACATAGTCGAAATAGCGAAAGTGGCGGCGGGCACCGGTTGTGCCGTCTATCTGGGTCAGGGGCTTGTCCATGGAAGCCACGCTAACCGGGTTTGCAAGCCCTGCAAAGCCTGCCTATGAGAACCCGCATAAGCGCCCGTAGCTCAGCTGGATAGAGCATCTGCCTTCTAAGCAGAATGTCGCAGGTTCGAGTCCTGCCGGGCGCGCCAATCTCCCTTCAGGTGTGATCTCCGTCACGGCGCCCGACCGGCCAAGCGTTCAACAGGATGGTGCGACCCGACCCGCTTGCAGTTGCAATCGGGCAACTTGCCCTCGTGCCGCCCGGCGGCGCGAGGGCCTTTGGGATCATCCGCGTGCCGCGCTTTCAAGAATTTCGCCGTCAACCGGATAGCCGGCATCGGCCGGGATCAGCAGCCACGGCTGGCCGTCGCGGACCTCCATGAACGGCGTGATCATCTGCGAAGGAAATACGGCAACATGGGCCAGCGCATCGGCATAGGAGGCGAATTGGGCCAGCCGTTCCAGGTTGCGGCGGGTCGGGAAGATCACCTTGATCTCACCGCGTTCGGCCAGATCCAGCGCCTCGTGCGCGCTGGCCCAGAACAAGTGGGTATTCTCGGTATCGTCAACCTGCAGCTCGACCGCTCCGGTCCCCAGGTCGGCCAGATAGAAGCGGGTGTCGAAGACCCTGATTTCGCGGTGCTTGGGCCGCCAGCGTGAGAAGGGCACCAGGGCATCGAGATCGAGCGTCCAGCCGAGCGAGTCGAGCGCCGCGGCCAGCTCCCCGGTTTTGAGCACCAGATCGCGGGCGCGCCGGGCCGTGGTGAGGTCAGGTTGCTGGTGGATACCCACCACCAGCCCGGTTTCCTCGAGCGTTTCGCGAACCGCGGCGACCCGCGCCGCCAGCTCGTCGACAGCCTCGCTGTCGCTGGCGCCAAGCGCGCGGGCGAGCGCCTGGTCGGCCTCGTCGACCCGCCCGCCCGGGAACACCGCCGCGCCGCCGGCAAAGCGCATTTCCTTGGCGCGCTGAACCATCAGGATCTGGGGCGCTCCGCCATCGGCGGCATGGCGGAAGATCACCAGCGTCGCAGCCGGGGTCGCGGGCGGCATTTCGCCTTGCGGATCGAACATTTCGTTGAGGTCCATGGCCTGCACCCTGCCTTGCTGCGGCCCCTTTGCCAAGGGGCGAGCACACAGTTCAAAACTGTCGGACTGCTTTACACCAGCCGAATGATTAGCGTGCGCTTCATGGACTAACTAGCTGATTTATATGTGCCCAAGCAAACTGGCACGACATATGCATTGTAACCGATACCCCCAAAGCAGTCTCGAATGAGGCGGGGCCGCCCCCTGGTCTCCGCGGTCCCGCCTCCCCGAGAAAACTCTCCCAAGACATCGCTGCGAACAGTCCAGCCAGGGCCACCTGACCGGCCATGCCGCATGCCGCAGCTTCAATCGAAGGTCTGGCTGGGAGCGAGGGCGAAGCCGTAGTCAGGAAGCTGGGCTGAGTCCGCTTTCGCTCATCAACTGGTGCAGTTCCCCGGCTTGGTACATTTCCATCATAATATCGCTGCCGCCGACGAATTCGCCCTTCACATAGAGCTGCGGGATCGTCGGCCAGTCCGAATAGGCCTTGATCCCCTGGCGCACTTCCATGTCCTGCAGCACGTCGATGCTTTCATAGGCAACGCCGAGGTGATCGAGGATCGCGATGGCCTTGCTGGAAAAGCCGCACTGCGGGAACAGCGGAGTGCCTTTCATGAACAGGACCACGTCGTTGGCAGTCACGATTTCGGCGATGCGGGCATTGGTATCGGACATGAAGATCTCCTCGCCGCCTCAGGTGGGCCAGCTTTACTTGGGTATGCCGGTGGTCAGTTGCAAGGCATGGAGCGCGCCGCCCATATCCTCGCCGATCGCGGCATAGACCAGCTTGTGCTGGGCAACCCGCGGCTTGCCGACGAAAGCGGCGGAAACGACATGCGCGGCCCAGTGGTTGTCGTCGCCGGCCAGGTCGGTCAGCGTCACTTCGGCATCGGGCAGCGCGGCCTTGATCCGGGCAGTGATTTCTGCGCCCGCCATTGGCATGCGATCAGCCTTCGCCCATCAAGGCGCGCTTGGCTTCGACCGCCTTGGCGTCGAGCGCGGTGCGGACATCGGCTTCGCAGACTTCGACCCCGGCCGAGACCAGATCGCCCAGAACCTTGCGGATCACATCTTCGTCGCCCGATTCCTCGAAATCGGCCTGGACCACGCTTTTGGCATAGCCTTCTGCTTCGACCGCCGAGAGGCCCATCTGTTCGGCTGCCCATTGGCCCAGCAGCCGGTTGCGGCGGGCGTGGATGCGGAAGTGCATTTCCTCATCGTGGGCGAATTTCGCTTCTTCGGCGGTTTCGCGGTCCTTGAAGTCGGTCATCTTAGCTCCTGACGGCTCTTGCTTGCTGGTCCGCTCAGCCCGGCTTGGCGGCCGGAGGCGGAACCTGGTAAGTATCGTGGCAGCCCTTGCACGACGCGCTCGTGCTGGCAAGCGCGGCATCGAAAGCGGCCTTGTCCTCGGCGGCAGCAGCGGCAGCCAGCGCCTTGGTCGCGGAAACGAAGTCGGCGGCCTTGGCCTCAAAGCCGGCGCGATCGGTCCAGACGTTGGGCTTGGCCCGGCTCGGCAAACCTTTGGTATTGCCGGAAAACAGTGATGGCACCGCTTCAGCCCACTTGGCAAGGCCGCTGGAGGGGAAAACCAGGGTCTTGAGCGGCGCGCCATTCTTGCTGGCGTTGCGGAGCAGGGTCAGCGTGGCGACCGCCATGTCCATCCCTGCCTGACGGGCATTGATCAGTTCCTTGCCGCTGGGCGCGGTGGGGCGCGCTGCAGGCTTGGCATAGACGGCGTATCCCGAAGCGAGCAGGCTGCCCGCGATAACCAGACGTGCGATCTTCATGGCCGTTCTCCCGAAGCTATTCCATTGTTACCACAACTTTGCCGATTGCCTTACGGTCAGCCAGCATCTTGATCGCTTCGCCGCCGCGTTCCAGCGGGAAGGTAGCGGAAACGCGCGGGTTGATCTTGCGCTCTTTCAGAAGGTCGAACAGCTTGGCGATGTGGACCGCATTGGCCTTGGGCTCGCGCGCGGCGAAGGCGCCCCAGAACACCCCGCAGACGTCGCAGCTCTTCAGCAGCGTCAGATTGAGCGGCAGCCGGGCAATCCCGGCGGTAAAGCCGACCACGCAGAACCGGCCTTCCCAGGCGATTGAGCGCACCGCGGGCTCCGAATAGTCACCGCCGATGATGTCATAGACCACATCGGCACCATTGGGGCCGCAAGCCGCCTTGAACGCCTCGGCCAAGGCCTTGGACTGGTCCTTGTCGAGCGGAGCGCGGGGATAGACCACCACTTCGTCGGCCCCGGCCGCGCGCACGGCTTCGGCCTTTTCTTCGCTGGAAACCGCCGCGACCACGCGCGCGCCATAGGCCTTGCCCAGTTCGACCGCCGAAAGTCCGACCCCGCCGGCCGCGCCCAGCACCAGCAGGGTATCGCCCGCCTTCAGCTTGCCGCGATCGAGCAGTCCGTGCATGTTGGTGCCATAGGTAAGGATCAGCGCCGCACCGGTTTCAAAGCTGACCCCTTCGGGCAGCGACCACAGCCGCGCGGCATCGACCAGGATTTCCTCGGCCAGCGCGCCGTGGCCGGTGCTGGCGATGACCCGGTCGCCCACTTTCCATTCGGTCACGCCGATGCCCACGGCATCGACAATCCCCGAAGCCTCGCCGCCCGGCGCGAAGGGGCGCTCGGGCTTGAACTGGTACAGGTCCTGAATGATCAGCACGTCGGGGAAGTTGATCGAGCAGGCCTTGACCTGCAGCCGGACCTGGCCGGGGCCGGGAACCGGGCTTTCCAGTTCGTCCAGCGTCAGGGTTTCGGGTCCGCCAACCGCGTGGCTGCGCAATGCCTTCATGCCAATTCTACTCCCGCAATTTCCGTGATGGTGCCGAGCCACGGGAGAGCCTCCCGGGCTTCGTTTTCATACTTTGTGATCGCTGTGTCGCGGGCCATGGTCAGGCCGACTTCATCGAGCCCGTCGAGCAAGCAAGCCTTGCGGAATGAGTCGATTTCAAAGGGGAACCGGTCCTGGAACGGGGTGGTGACGACCTGGTTTTCCAGATCGATTTGCACTGGATCAGTCTGCGCCACTTCCATCAGGCGATCGATGGCGTGCTGGGGGAGGACGACGGTCAGGATGCCGTTCTTGAAGGCATTGCCTGAAAAGATGTCGGAAAAGCTGGGCGCGATCACCGCTTTGATGCCCAGGTCGAGCAGCGCCCAGGCGGCGTGCTCGCGGCAGGAGCCGCAGCCGAAATTGTCGCCTGCGATCAGGATCGGCGAGCCGGAGAATTCGGCGCTGTCGAACAGGTTGTCGGGATCCTTGCGCAGCGTCTCGAACGCGCCTTTGCCAAGGCCGTCGCGGGTAATCGTCTTGAGCCAGTGCGACGGGATGATCACGTCGGTATCGACGTTCTTCGCGCCGAACGGAATCGCGCGGCCGTCAAGCTGGCGAAAGGCATCCATCAATCGGTTTCCGGCGCCTGGTCAGGCTTGGGGGCCTTGGCGGCCTTCTCGGCGCGCTCCTTGCGGCGCGAGGTGTAGAGCAGCGCGGCGGCAAGCGCGGCCGAACCAATCGCCGCGCCAGCCAGCGCCGCCTTGCCGGTCCAGTTGGCCTTTTCGCCCTTCTCGGGTTTCTCGGGCTTCACGCCAGAGGCGCGTTCATCGCTATCGTCGGTCATGATGGTGACTCTATGTAGACTGGCCGGGCCGGATTCAAGGGCGGGTTTCGAGAAATGGCTCGGTCCGAACGGTGAATGGACACGAAGCGCGAAAATGAAACAGGGATATTGATTGCAAAACAATATCTTGTGCGGAATCAGTGTGACCTTTGGTTTCGGCGTGGCTGGCTTTGGGGTGGGCTGACTTCATGGCGCACGGAATCGCACAAATGTCCGATGTAGGACAGCGGCAATTCAGCCCAGCCAGTCCTCGCAGCGCGGGAGCTGCACGTTAACTCCCCTCCCTGGCGGGGAGGGGCAGGGGGTGGGGGAGCGAGGCCGCCAGGCCTCGCGTCAACGCTGGCGCAGAACCCCCACCCCAACCCCTCCCCACCGGGGAGGGGCTTTCAATTGAGGACCATATATAGTACAGTTCGATCAATGGCTAAAAACAAGCACCGCGGATCGACGCTCGACAGTTTTCTCGAAAACGAAGGCGTTCTGGACGAATTCCAGGCCCGCGCAATCAAGGAAGTTATCGCCTGGCAGCTGGCCGAAGCGATGCGGGACCGCAAGCTCAGCAAAAGCGCGCTGGCTGTGCTGATGAAGACCAGCCGCACGCAGATTAACCGGGTGCTTGACCCGAATGACGGCAATGTGACCATTGAGACGTTGCAACGCGCTGCGGCGCTGGTGGGTAGGCGAGTGCAGTTGGAGCTGGTTTGAAGAGGGCACACGGCATTTGAAGCTTGGCCACCTCAATCATGCCGCTTCGAGGCTGACCCTCTCCTTCTTTTGCCCGCCAGAAGGCCTGCCGCATTCCCCGTCCATCCGGTAGTTGAATGCCAGACTCCTTGATTGCCTAGAACAAACGAGATCGCTCCCTTGATCTGTGTCCGGCTCAGAACGCCGACTCGAAAATGCGCGGCGAGCACCCGCATACCCCATGCTTCTTTTGAATAGGCTGTGGTTCCGTCGTCGTGAAGGCCTTCCCAGTCTGGGAAAACGATGCAGCAATTCAATCTCTTACCATTAATCACTGGAAATCGGTCATCCTCGACGGCCGAGTCACGATAGTTGATGCACTGGCGCAATGCGTCGGAGAACTCACTCATCGCTAGATGTGATGGTTTGAACTCTATTCCGATCATGAACGATTTGTTTGGGCAGAAGGCGATCGCATCGATCCGAAAGCGTTCTCCAATGGGCGAGCGCAGCCAAACCTCTTCGAATGTACTGAAATTGGCGCTCAACCCATCAATTGCGAAGGAACGCGCGGCGACTTCGCTGAATTCTCGTAAGTGATGGTCCTTCGGTGGCTTGGTCACCTGACAGCCAACTCCCGCACATCGCACAACCGCCCTGTCACCGCTGCCGCTGCCGCCATCGCCGGGCTGACCAGGTGCGTCCGCGCGCCCGGGCCCTGCCGGCCGACAAAGTTGCGGTTGGAGGTCGAGGCGCAGCGTTCGCCAGCCGGGACCTTGTCGGGGTTCATGCCGAGGCAGGCCGAGCAGCCCGGTTCGCGCCATTCCAGCCCAGCCTCGATGAACACTTTGTCGAGCCCTTCGGCCTCGGCCTGGCGCTTGACCAAGCCTGATCCGGGGACGACGATCGCCCACTTGACGTTGGGGGCCTTGGTGTGACCCTTGAGTACCGCTGCTGCGGCCCTCAAGTCCTCTATGCGGCTATTGGTGCAACTGCCGATGAACACGTTCTGCACCTCGACATCCTGCATCCGCTGGCCGGGTGTCAGGCCCATGTAATCGAGCGATTTCTGCGCGGCCTGCTGCTTGCTGGGATCGGCAAAGCTGGCGGGATCGGGGACCGTGCCGGTGATCGCCACCACGTCTTCGGGGCTGGTCCCCCAGGTGACTGTCGGGGCAATATCGGCGGCCTGGATCATAACCACCTTGTCATATTGCGCAGCCGGATGGGTCGCCAAGCTGAGCCACCATTCCACTGCCTTGTCCCAGTCCGCGCCCTTGGGCGCATAGGGACGGCCCTTGACGTAAGCCACGGTCTTGTCGTCGGGCGCGATCAGTCCGGCGCGGGCGCCGTGTTCAATCGCCATGTTGGAGACGGTCAGTCGCCCTTCGATGCTGAGATCGCGGATCGCCTGGCCGGTATATTCAATGACATAGCCGGTCCCGCCGGCCGCCCCTAGCACGCCGGTAATGTACAGCACCAGGTCCTTGGCGGTCACGCCGGGGCCAAGCTGGCCTTCCACACGCACTTCCATCGTCTTCGACTGGCCCAGCAGCAGGGTTTGCGTGGCCAGCACATGCTCGACCTCGCTGGTGCCGATCCCGAAGGCCAGCGCACCCAGCCCGCCGTGGCAGGCGGTGTGGCTGTCCCCGCAGACGATGGTCGCACCGGGCAAAGAGAAACCCTGTTCGGGGCCGACCACATGGACGATCCCCTGTTCGGCATCGGCATCGCCGATCAGGCGAATACCGAATTCGGGCGCATTGCGTTCGAGCGCGGCGAGCTGCTGCGCGCTCTCCCCATCGGTGATCGGAATCCGCTGGCCAGCCGCGTCGCGCCGGGCGGTGGTCGGCAAGTTGTGATCGGGCACCGCCAGGGTCAGGTCGGGGCGGCGGACCTTGCGCCCGGCCAGGCGCAGCGCCTCGAAGGCCTGCGGGCTGGTCACCTCGTGAACCAGGTGGCGGTCGATATAGATCAGGTAGGTTCCGTCCCCGCGGCGTTCAACCACGTGGGCGTCCCAGATCTTCTCGTAAAGCGTGCGCGGTTTGCTGGCCATGACGCTCAGCGCCTAGAAAGGCGCGGACGCTCTGGCAAGTGTCTTGACCTATCCGCGATGGTGATCGGGATCGTGTCGCTCGTTGCTCAGCCGCTGGCGCAGTTGGCCAATTCGGGCTTCAAGCGCATTGGCTTCGCCCGGGGTCAGGCCGCCCGCGTTCTTCTTGTGGTACTGCTTCTTGAGGTCGGCGATCTGGGCCCGCAGGCCGGCCGCCTCGCGCTCGGAAATCGTGTCGCGCTGGTCGGCCAGGTTGACGTCGCGCTCAAGCCGTTCGATGTCGTTCCACACTTCAGCGCTGCGGATTGGGGTCGGTTTGGCGGCAAGCGGCATGGCCGGTAGTGCAGCCAGGGCGGTAATCAGGGCAAATGTGCGCAGTTTCATCGCGGTTTCCCCTCCAGGATTGGTTTGGAAGATGCAAGGCTAGCGGGCCTTGCACCGCAAGAATTGTCGAAATCGGCCAAGCTCATTCGTTGCGGGTCCAGATCCAGGCGCCCGACAAGGTCAGGATCGTCAGTGAGACCAGCACCCACGGCATGCCCAGTGTGAACCAGGTGACCACCGCGCCAATGCACATCGCTCCGATCGCGGCGACCTTTGCCTGGCGCGAGATCGCGCTGCGCTCGCGCCATTGCCGCAGCGGCGGGCCATAGCTGGGATGATCGAGCAGCTTCTGTTCCCAGACCGGGTTCGAACGGGCAAAGCAGAACGCGGCCAGCAGCAGGAACGGCACAGTCGGCATGATCGGCAGAACCGCCCCGATCGCACCCAAAGCGACGCTGGTGATCCCGGCGGCGAGGTAAAGCGGGCGGCGCATCCGATCAGCGTGCGGCCGTAAGGCGGGCGGCGTGCTCGCGCACCAGCGCGATCATGTTGGGCACCCCCTGGGTGCGGTTGGAAGAGAGCTGGTTCTTGAGATCGAACGGTGCCAGCAGCGCTGCCAGATCGCTTTCGGCCACTTCGGCGGCGGGCCGATCCTGCACCGCGGCCAATACCAGCGCGACGATCCCCTTGGTGATGGCGGCGTTGCTGTCAGCCAGGAAATGCAGGCATCCGTCCTGCGCCTGGGTGGGATAGACCCAGACCGAGGCCGAACAGCCGCGCACCAGCGTGGCTTCGGTCTTCAGCGCATCGGGCATCGGCTCAAGCTCGCGCCCCAGTTCGATCAGCAGGCGATAGCGTTCGTCGCCTTCGAGGAACAGGTATTCGTCGAGAATGTCGGAAAGGCTGCGCATTGGCTGCGCCTTAGCCGGGGCTGGGTGAACCGTCCAGTTCAGCCCGCCAGCCCGCCAGGGCGGGTGAACGCATAGTAGATCACATAGAACCAGCTCAGGATCCCGTGAACGATCGCCCACACAATCGACTTGTTGACACTCCAGCTGATCGCCACCGCGATGGCCGAGCCCAGGCCGATCCCGGCCTTGGCCGCGCCCGATGCCTGGTCCTTCACAGGTCGACTCCGGCGGCAATCGCTTCAAGCTTGCGGATCCGTTCCTTGAGGTCGGCGATCTCGATCCGGGCCATGCCCGAGCCGGAGCCGCCCTCGATCTCGGGCCGGTGCATCTCAAGCTCGCGGGTTTTGAGCGACAGCCAGCCCTGCCAGCCGCGCAACGAGGCAACGGCGATGATGGCTACGGCCAGCAGGCCAGATGCAGCGGTCAGGATGGTTTCGTATGCCATGTCCTGTTCTCCTGGGGGCTTGCGCTTACTTGCCGCGCAGGCTTTCGATTTCGGCGGCCAGCGCCTGTGGCTTGTGTTCGTCGGTGGCGATGCGTTCCAGCACCTTGATCCGCTCACGCAAGGTTTCGACTTCGCGCTGAAGCTCTTTGTCGTTCGACGCGGGCAGCGCCTGAATCCGGCCCTTGTGATCGGTGACGATCCCGTGCTGGGCTTGGTATTTCGCCCGAAGTACCCGAGCGATCTGTGTCATCGCGACGATCCCCAGGATCATGATGGCAGTCCACATGTTCATTGTCTGGCTCCGCTGTGATCAGTTGGCAGGTTCGCGCAGATCGTCGATTTGCGCCGCGAGGTTGCTGGTCTTGTCAGTAGCGATGCGTTCGAGCACGCGGGTGCGCTGCTCCAGCTGGGCCAGTTCGGACTGGCTACCCTTGGCCTCGGCCTCGGCGATCCGGGCACGCAGTTCCAGCTCGCGCTCGCGGTTTTTCAGGCGGCTTTGGTACGCGCCGAGCCAGATGCCAGCGCCGCAGATCAGTCCTACGACCAGTGCGCAGAAGGCAAAAGTTTCGGCGGCGTTCATTGTACTTTGTCCTTGTCCGCGCGCAGCGCTTCGATCTGGTGGGTCAGCTGATAGCCGCTGTCGGTGACGATCCGCTCGACATTGCCGAGCCGGTCCTTGACCGCGCCCAGTTCGGCGCGCAGCTGAGCGTTCTCCTGGCTGAGCAGCTTGATCCGTTCGATCTCCTGGCTGCTGGTCTTGGGATAGACCGCCTGGCCCCAGGCCCCGTCCAGCGGGTAGCCGTTCTTGATCCGCATCCAGGTGGTAACGACCCAGCCGATGACCCCAGTGGCCGTGATCAAGGCAATCATCGGTCCAGCGACACGAATGACTTCAATTGCTTCGGGGCTCATTTGCGTTCCTCAAGCTGGGGTTGATCGCGCAGCGCCTCGATCTGCGAGGCCACGGCTACGCTTTTGTCGGTCACGATCCGCTCTAGCACTTTCACCCGGTCGGCGAAGTGATCGAGCTGTTCGCGCAGTTCGGCGTTTTCTTTGTGCAGGCGCTTGGTTTCGTCGTCCTTGGTCGGGCCGGTCTTGCCGCCCCATTCATCTTCCAGGGCATAGCCGTGGCGTGCCCGGATCCAGTTGTTGGCCAGCCAGCCACCGGTCGAAATCGTGATCAGCAGCAGGACAAATTCAGGACCGCCCCAGTTCATGACCGCGGTTCCTTGCCAAGATCTTCAAGCAGCGCATCGACCTTGCGGGCATCGCGCAGCGCTTCGATCTGGGTGGCAACATCATAGCCCTTGTCGGTGACGATCCGTTCCAGCACCCGCACGCGGTCTTCCAGCTCGGTATTCTGAGTGGCGTACTGGGCGGCCTTTTCGGCGGTAGCTTGCGCCTGAATTTCAGCCATCTTGCGTTGGTGGCTGGTCCAGATCCTTATGATCGGGATCGCCAGCGCGAACAGCGGTATGAAGATCCAGATCGTGTCGGGTCCCATGTCTCATTCCCTCCCCAGGGTCTTACGCGCTTAGCGCAGGCGTTCGATTTCGGCCGAAAGGCGCGGGTTGTTTGATACGTAGTAGGCTTCGATATCGGCCAGGCGGCGGTCGATGTCGCGGAATTGGGCGCGTACTTCGCGGGTGGTGCGCGTGGGCGACTGCCGAACCGACTGCCAGAACTTCTGTTCGCTGCGGTCGGTGTAAAGGTAGGGCGGTTTCTTGGCGGCGAACAGGCCGACCACCAGGTAGGCGGGGACGATAAACGGCGCGCCCAGCATGATCAGGCCAACCGTGGCCAGGCGGACCCACAGCACGTCGATCCCGGTATAGTCGGCGATCCCTGCACAGACCCCGAAGATCTTGCCGTTCACTTTGTCGCGATAAAAGCGGGTGCGTTCGCTGTTCACTTTACGGTCCTCCCAGTCGATTCCTTGATCTTGCTTTGGCGGCGCATCCGCTCAAGCTCTTCCAACTGTTGGTCGTCCATTGCTGAATCGGGCAGCAGGCGCTTGCGCTCAAAGCCCGGGTTGTCCGCTGCGACCAGCCGCTCGACCGTATCCATCCGCTCGTCGAGCCGGCGGGCGAGCTGGTAGAGCTCTTCCAGCAGACTCTCATCGTCGTTGGTAAGGGTTGGAGCGGTCTTCCACTTGGTCACATAATGCAGCACCAGCCACGGCAGGCCGATGAACAGAATTCCCATCACGATAGCGGGCACCAGAACATCTTCCATGGCTCAGTTCTCCTTGGTTTCGCCGGAGCCGTCCTTGAGCGCGGCCTTCATTGCTTCCAGTTCTTCGTCGATCTTGTCCTGCCCGGCGAGCGCGTTGATCTCATCGGCCAAGGTGGGCTTGCCGGTGCCATCGGCCAGGCTGAGCGCATCGGCGCGACCTTCGGCGTAATCGACCCGGCGTTCCAGCTGGTCGAAGCGGGCCATCGCCTCGTCAACCCGCTCGCTGGCCAGCAGCGTGCGCAGCTTGACGCGGTTTTCGGCGCTTTCGAGGCGCGCGACGATCGAACCCTGGCGGGCCCGGGCTTCGCGCAGGCGGGTCTGGAGCTTCTCGATGTCGAGCTCGTAAGCGCGCAGTGCATCGTCGAGCACCTTGATCTCTTCCTTAAGCTGGTCGGCCATGTCGGCCGCCTTCTTCTTTTCGACCAGAGCGGCGCGGGCCAGGTCCTCGCGGTCCTTGCTCAGCGCCAGCTGGGCCTTTTCCGACCAGTCGGCCTGCAGCCGGTCCAGCTTGACGGTGTGGCGATGCATTTCCTTCTGGTCGGCAATCGTGCGCGCCGCACTCGCCCGCACTTCGACCAGCGTCTCCTCCATCTCGAAGATGATCATTCGGATCATCTTTTCGGGATCGTCGGCCTTTTCGAGCAGGTCGTTGAAATTGGCGGCGATGATATCACGGGTACGACTGAAAATGCTCATCAAGGGCCCTCCGATATGGGACAGGGTCGGGGTAGGAGATTGGCGAAGACGCTCGACCTCGGAATCGAACCGCGAGGCGCGCGACTTGCTTGCGCCCAGCGGGGTCAAAAGGGTCTGGGCCGGAACACCCTGGCGGCGGGGGGACTGGGGGCCGCCTACGGGGGATGCCTGGGATTCCGGCCCAAGCGGGGAAAGGGGTTCGTGGCCCATCTTGCGGTTCACCGCCGGGCTCAAGCCTGCGCCGCGCTGGCGCTGTGGTTCAGCGCGTATTGCGGAGCAGTGCTCATCTGCTGGGTCAGCACGATCACATTGAAGCCGATCATGGCGACAACGCTCAGGATCACTGCCCTGTCGAGCTTGGTGGAGCCGAGTTTGGTATTGAACTTGGTGAACATGGGACACCTCGGGAAAATGGGCTTGTTCACCCTTCAGCAAGGCGCGTGCCAAATGCCGAAAACGGCCAAATTCTGCACCATTCAGAGCAATTCGACGAACGACATGTGGTAATGATTGCGCAATGTTGGGATTTTTCGCTACATCTTGGGTATGGATCGCAGCACGCAATTCGTCGGACAGTCGACCGCCTTCCTTGATTCGGTCGAACGTGCCAGCCGCGCCGCCTCGCTCAACCGGCCGGTGCTGGTGATTGGCGAGCGCGGGACCGGCAAGGAACTGATCGCCGAACGCCTCCACCAGCTCTCGCGCCGCTGGTCCGAGCCGCTGATCACGCTCAATTGCGCGGCCTTGCCGGAAACATTGATAGAGGCGGAATTGTTCGGTCATGAGCAGGGGGCCTTCACCGGGGCTACCAGAGCTCGCGCCGGAAGGTTTGAGGAAGCCGACAAAGGCACCCTATTTCTCGACGAACTGGCCACGCTGTCGATGGGCGCGCAGGAACGGCTGCTGCGCGCGGTCGAATATGGCGAAGTGACGCGGATCGGTTCGTCGAAAGCAATCACGGTCGACGTCCGGATCGTTGCCGCGACCAACGAGGATCTTCCGCGCCTTGCCGAAGAAGGCCGATTTCGTTTGGACCTGCTCGACCGGCTCAGCTTCGAGGTGATCACCCTGCCGCCGCTGCGCGTGCGCGAGGGCGATATCATGGTGCTGTCGGACTATTTCGGGCGGCGGATGGCGGCGGAACTGGGCTGGGATCATTGGCCGGGCTTTTCCGAACCCGCGTTGCAATCGCTCGAGGACTACCAGTGGCCGGGTAACGTGCGCGAGCTCAGGAACGTGATCGAACGCGCGATCTATCGCTGGCAGGATTGGAACCAGCCAGTCGCGCACATCGTGTTCGATCCCTTCGACAGTCCGTGGAAGCCTTCGCCGATCGCGCATTCGCAGGAACGCAGCGAAACGACGCCCGTCGCACCGCGCGGACAGGCCGCCCCCGGGGGCGAACTCGATTCGGTCAGCGACCTCAAGGCCGCGGTCGATGCCCACGAAAAGGCGATCCTCGAACAGGCGCTCGCACGCCACCGCTACAACCAGCGCCAGACTGCGAAGGCGCTGGCGCTAAGTTACGACCAACTGCGTCATGCGATGAAGAAGCATGGGCTAAGTGAGCGCGGTGCATCGGCGCCTTCGGCCAATCCCGACCCGACCGATTTCAGCGAATAGCGGCTGCTTGAAATCGGCATCTCGGGAAGCTGAAAACCCGATATTCACCATTTGCCCCCAGAATCCGGTGGAGCAATTGCTTCGGACGGGAGTGACGGATGGCATCGAGGAAAAAAACGATCGAACGCGCCGATGAGTTGCAAGGGTCGAGCTTGGCTGCCTGGTACCTGGCGGCCTGCTTTCTGGTAGTATTGCTGGGCGGTGTCTGGGTCGCAGATACTATCGGCTGGGTGAATCTCGGTAGCGAACAAGGCCCGGCGTTTGACAAGGCCACCGTCGAAGCAGCCGCAAGGAAAGCAGTTGCTCGCGAAGTGCAGGCACGCCTGGCTGCGCAGCAGGAAGCCCGCAACCTTGCCGAAGATTCAGCGCGGCAGGTTGTCGTTTCGGCTAGCCCGGTTGCCACGGCGAGCGCGAAGGTCGAGGCAGCTCCTGCGGATCAGGAATCCGGTGCCACGGACAGCAAATAGAGCGAGCGCTACTTGGTGGCGTATTGTCCGGCCTTGGCGTCGAACTTGGTCCGCGCAAAGTTCTTGGCTGCAGCGGAAGTTTCGAACACTTCGTCCTGAAGCACATTGGTGACGATCGGATAGTCCTGCGAATTGTAGCGGATATCGCGCACCGTCAGGCGGAAAGTGCCGTCGATCTGGCGCTGGATCAGGAAGGGGCGAAGGCGTTCATCCGACATGGCTTGGTTCCTCGGTTCGGGTGCGTTCGCGCTCAGCCCGGGCAGTGCGGAGCGATTGTTGGCGCTCCGCCATCTCTAACCAGACTGCGCGCGAGCGCAGAAATGTCTCGCGCTGGTTGGCGAGCAACGAGGCCTCGGCTGCGCGTTCGCAGCTGTCGGCCTGTTCGATGCAGTACTTCTCGGACATCATCGGCCGCGCTCGCCTTCCTGCCTATCGGCTTACTTGTCAGCCCAGCACTTCGATTACGGCCAGGCGGGTCTCTTCGCGGGTCAGCGGGGAGATCTGCGGCGGGCTGGGAAGCCGCGGGCCGCGATCGGCCCGGCTCCGGACAAATGCGGCGCGGACAATTCCGCGACGCAGTGCCGGTATCAGGGTATTGGTTGTCATAGTTATTTCCGCAGCGGCGCTAGGCCGCCGTCTTTTTCATTCTTATGGTTATTGGGCTGCTAATGCCGCCGTTTTCCGCGCGGGACCCCCGTACCACCCCCGCCAGGACCGCGCTCGCGAAACACGATGCGACCCTTGCTGAGGTCGTAGGGGGTCATTTCCACGCGAACCCGGTCGCCTACAACCGAGCGGATGCGAAACTTGCGCATCTTGCCCGCGGTGTAGGCGATGATCCGGTGTTCGTTTTCCAGAATGACGCCGAAGCGCCCGTCTGGGAGGATTTCGTCGATCTGGCCATCGAGGGTCAGAAGATCCTCCTTGGCCACAGCCTCAGGCTGCCGAGATATTGACGGCGGAAGTCTTGCCGCGCTGATCGGTTTCCAGTTCGTACTGAACGCGCTGGTCCTTATCGAGCGTGCTCATCCCGGCGCGTTCGACCGCGCTGATGTGAACGAATGCGTCGCCGCCGCCTTCATCGGGAGCGATAAAGCCATAACCCTTGGCGGCGTTGAAAAACTTTACGGTGCCTACTGGCATGATCTGTTTCCTTTCAAGAAACACGAATTGACCCACCGGCAAGTATGGCCGGCGGAGCGTAGAAGCGAGAAAGGGAACGAAGAGGCGGTAGGCCGAAAAGTTCCGTCGCAGGCGACGTTAGCCCAGCCCATATAGACCTGACTTGCGGATAATGCAATGCCGCGCATTTCCGCCCTTGCTTTTCGGCGGGGGCAGGCCTATCTGGCCGCTGATCCCGACATTGTGACGCAACGGAGGGGCTGGCGCCGAAAGGGGCCGGCGCGAAACGCCGTTGTCACAAGGTTCGGGCAAGGAGCTAACCGTGGCGGATATCGCGCGCATTACCGAAGTCGTTGAGCCGGAGGCCAAGGCCCTCGGCTTCGATCTCGTGCGCCTGCGCTATTTCAAGGGCGGGGATATCGGGCCGCTGTCCGATGCCGAAGAATATACCCTTCAGATCATGGCCGAGCGGCCCGAGACGGGCCAGCTGGTGATCGAAGACTGCGCCGCGCTGTCGCGCCGCGTTTCCGACGCTTTCGACGTGCTCGAGGCCAAGGGCGAAGTGCTGATCCACGATGCCTATCGGCTCGAGGTCTCCTCACCGGGGATCGACCGCCCTCTGACCCGTCTCAAGGACTTTGCCAATTGGACGGGCCACGAAGCCCGCGTTGCGCTGGTCAATCCCGTCGCCGTTGACTCTGGGGCAGACCGCAAGTCGCTCCAGGGCGACCTGATCGGGATCGATGGCGATACGGTCAGCCTAGAAGACAAGAAGTCGGGCCGGGTTTCTTTCCCGTTCGCCGACGTTCAATCCGCCAAGCTGGTCCTGACGGACAAGCTGATTGCAGCCACCCGTCCGCTCGATACCCACGGGGCCGACGAAATCGTTGAAGAACAGGAAGACTGAAAATGGCCAGTCCGATTTCCGCCAACCGCGCCGAACTGCTTGCGATCGCCACTTCGGTTGCGAACGAGAAGCTGATCGACAAGGCGATCGTCATCGAGGCGATGGAAGAAGCGATCCAGAAGAGCGCCCGTAACCGTTACGGCGCCGAAAACGACATCCGCGCCAAGCTCGATCCGCGCACCGGCGATCTGCGCCTGTGGCGCGTGGTTGAAGTGGTCGAGGTGGTCGAAGACTACTTCAAGCAGGTCGATCTGAAGGCCGCGCAGAAGTTGCAGGACGATGCCAAGATCGGCGACTTCATCGTCGATCCGCTGCCCCCGGTCGATCTCGGCCGGATCGACGCGCAGTCAGCCAAGCAGGTGATCTTCCAGAAGGTCCGCGATGCCGAACGCGAGCGCCAGTTCGAGGAATTCAAGGATCGCGGCGGCGAGCTAGTGACAGGCGTGATCAAGTCGGTCGAATTCGGCCACGTGATCGTCAACCTGGGCCGGGCCGAAGGCGTGATCCGCCGCGACCAGCAAATCCCCCGCGAAGTCGCCCGCGTTGGTGAGCGCGTCCGGGCGTTGATCCTCAAGGTCGAGCGCAACAACCGCGGCCCGCAGATCTTCCTTTCCCGCGCGCATCCCGAATTCATGAAGAAGCTGTTCGCGCAGGAAGTTCCCGAAATCTACGACGGGATCATCACCATCCAGGCCGCCGCCCGCGATCCGGGCAGCCGCGCCAAGATCGGCGTGATCAGCCGCGACAGCAGCATCGATCCGGTCGGCGCCTGCGTCGGGATGAAGGGCAGCCG
>JANPMA010000208.1:0-3465 GCA_031422595.1 Novosphingobium sp.
GCTTGACCCCGGCCTTGACCGCCTTGGCAAAGCCGTGGCGCTGGGCATCGGTAGTCTCGTCGTTCTTGCGCAGGATCGAGGCGCTCCAGCCATCGCGGCGGCCGACTTCGGCGATGTAGTCACCGTTGTAGATGTCCATCACCAGAAAGGTGCCTTGGCTCTTGGCCAGCGCGATTCCGCCATCGTCGATCAGGCTGGCATGCTCGATCCCGCGCGATCCGGCGACGATCGCCTGGAAAATTCCCTGCGCGCCGTGGGCGTGGCTGGTGACCCACGATCGCCGCGCTTTGGCCGTCTTGACCGCAGCCAGGATCGCCGGGCCGTCAAGCTCGATCTGGCCAGGCTCGGTCCCCTCGGTCAGCACCGCGCCGGTGGCGATCAGCTTGATCGAATCCGCACCGAGATCGAGCATCACATTGACCTTGCGGTGAACTTCGGCGGGGGTCTTGGCCACCCCCATCCGCATTTCGGCGGGCACCACCATGCCCTTGGGCAGCCCGGTCACTTCGCCGCCGCCGCCCGGCACGGTGATATAGCCGCCGACCGCGTTGATCCGCGGGCCGATCACGTCGCCGCGATTGATCGCGTTGCGCAGCTCGATATTGCCGGCGGCGCGGTACGAGCCGACATCGTGGACGCTGGTAAACCCGGCTTCGAGGGTCGCCCGCGCATTGCGCGCGCCGAGATAGGCGGTTTGCTCGGGCGAGTGCTTGAGCGGTTCGGCGGGGTCGCTGGTCTGGAGGAAATCGGCCAGGTGGACGTGACAATCGATCAGCCCGGGCAGCACCCAATAGGCACTCCAGTCCACCACCGCTGTACCCACAGGGGCACTTCGCCACGGGGCCACCGACACCACCCGCCCGTCGGTGACGGTAATCGCCTGATCGGTCAGCACCTGTCCGGTGGCAGGCTCGATCAGGTGCCCGGCATGGACCACGACCGTATCGGCCAGCGTGGGCGAGGGGGTGAGCGCGAGGGCAGCAAGCGCGAGGAGCAGGCGTTTCATCCTCGCAGAGTGCCGCGCCAGCCGGGACTGCGCAAGCTCAGTCGGCGGGATTGTGCTTGGCCAGGAACGCCTCGAGCGTTTCCAGCCACTTGGTCTGATTCTCGGCCTTTTCGAAGCCGTGGCCTTCTTCGGGGAACGTCAGCAGGTCGATCGGCTTGCCGGCCTTGGCCGCCGCATCGCGCATCAGCTTGAATTGCGTGAACGGGACATTGGTATCCTTCTCGCCGTGGACCAGCAGCACCGGGCGGGTCAGGCGAGCAATCTGCTTGACTGGGGAGACCGCAGCCATATCGAAATTGCCGGCTTCGCCGCTTATACGGAATTTCAAGCCCTTGCCTTTTTTTGGCGAAAGAAACCGGGTGTCATAGCTCAGCTGCTGCTTCCAGTCGGTCACCCCGGCAAAGCTGGCCGCACAGCGGTAACGCTCGGGGTTGCGGGTCACCGCCCACAGCGCGGCATAGCCGCCATAGCTTGATCCCACCACGCAGACCCGCTTGGGATCGGCGTAGCCCTGGGCCACCGCCCAGTCCATCGCATCGTCCAGATCGTCCTGCATCTTGCGGCCGATCTGGCCTTCACCCAGATCGGAAAAGCGGCTGCCATAGCCATCCGATCCACGATAGTTCGGCTGGATCACGGCATAGCCGCGGTTGGCGAGGAACTGCACTTCGGTATCGAACATTAGCTTGTCGCGCACGCCATAGGGTCCGCCATGAGGCAGCACGATCAGCGGCAGGCCCTTTGGCATGCGGCCCAGCGGTAAGGTCAGATAGGCGCGGATCGGAGTTCCGTCGCGGGCTGTATAAGTTATCGGCTGGGGGAGGGGCAGCTCTGCGGGATCGAGCAGGCCCTTCTCGCCATAGAACAGGTCGATCGATCCTTTGGCACCATCGTAGATGTAATAACCGCCTGGATCGTTTTCGCTGCCGGCCCACAGGATCATCTTCGAATTGTCGCGCGAGCGTGAGGTGATCCAGACGTCCTTGCCCTTGAAGGCGCGGCGAAAGCGCTCTTGATGGGACTTCATCTGCGGGCTGAACCAGTGGACCCGTTCACGGTCGTCGGTGTAGTAGGCGGCGATCGGCTGGTCGTCGTCGCCGAGCAGCACCCTGTCGACATCCACGTTGCCGGGCGCGGCAAAGACTGACTCGCCCGCCGTGCGGGTGACATAGTTGTACTTGCGCACCACCACTTTGCCGCTCTCGTCCGGCTTCAGGATCAGGCCTTCGTCGCTGCCGCTGATGATTCCCACGACATCAAAAAGGTCACTCCCGGAAATGTCTTCGCGGACCTTGGCGATGATCTTGAAATCTTCCCTGTCGTTTGGTCGGTAGAGCACCTTGAATTCGTCTTGCTCGACGCTCTGGAGGCCCATCCGCACCACGCCTTTTGAATCCGCGAACCAGTTGAAAACGCCGATCCGCCCATCCTGGACCAGCTCCCCGGTCTCTCCATTCGCTCCGTCGATCGGGTAGCGCATGACAGACGGGAAGGTGAGGCCCTTTCGCAGGACTGTCAGCAGAACATATCGTCCTTCGGGATCAAGGTGTACAAGGCTGCCATCGTAAAAGCCCATGCTCTTCGGGCCGACCCTGGACATCTGGCCGCTATCGAGATCGAACACGAAATACTGATCGGCATGAAACTGCGCGTTCGGCAAATGAACCTTGGTCGTAAAGTATGCCAGGACGCGGCGGCTTCCGGCCCAGCTAATCCACCGCATTTCATCATCGCGGGGCAGGATAAAGGCCTTGACCGGTTTCTTGCTGGCCGAATCCACAAAGGCGATCCCGCTTTCGCCTTTGGCATTGACGAATTTCATCATGATCAGCTTGCCATCGGGTGACAGGCTGAGGTCCTCATACCCACTACGCGCCGCAAATGCGCTGGCCGGAATTTTCGCCGGGCGGACCTGCGCCGAGGCTGCGACAGGCGGGGCGGTTTGCGCCAGCGCCGGTTGGACCAGCAATGCAAGAAGCGCGGCAAGCAGGCGCAGCAATGTCATCGGGACCCTCACAACTGTGCAGGGGTTATACTACGCCATTGTTATCCCGTTACAATCGCTCAGTTCCGAAATCGCGCGGAAGTGGTGCAAGCTGATCTGACTGTTCTGGATGTTTGCCCGGTTCGTGTGATTTGACCTTGGCGGTCATGGTGGCCTGGAGCCTTGTGCCGATTAATCGTCCGGTTAAATTGCACTTGACCTTGCCAGCGCGGGCAGGTCAAGTCGGTCGATGCACCCTGAAACCATCCGCATCCCCGTCGCCCCCGGAATTGAAATCGCCGCCGACGTGGCCGGGCCGCGCGGAGCGCCAACAGTGGTGCTGGGGCACGGCGGCGGGCAGACCCGGCATTCGTGGGACAAGGCCGAGCAGCAGCTGGCCGCAGCCGGCTATTTCGCGATCAACTATGACCTGCGCGGGCACGGCGACAGCGACTGGTCGAGCGACGGCGACTAC
>JANPMA010000209.1:0-5285 GCA_031422595.1 Novosphingobium sp.
GGGGAAAAGTGGGTTAATTGCCATTGCGCGCTTTATCCCTTGGCAAATGGCTGCGAAGGGCCAAATTGGCGCAAACGCAATTGCATTCGATTGGAGCATCCCCGTGGCAAGCCTTGGTCTCAACATCGACGAACAGCAGGCGGTCGAGCGCTTCCGCAAGGCCGTGGTCGAACCTTCGATGACGCAGCTCGTCATTCTCGATTTCTGGGCCGAATGGTGCGGGCCGTGCAAGGCGCTGACCCCATTGCTCGAAAAGGTCGCGGCGGACTATGCCGATCAGGGCGTGATCCTGGCCAAGGTCAATGTCGATGAGGAACAGTTCATCGCCGCGCAGTTCCAGGTCCGCTCGATCCCCACGGTCTATGCGCTGTTCCAGGGTCAGCCGGTGGCCGACCTGACCCAGGCCCGGACCGAATCGCAACTAAAGCAAGTGCTCGACCAGTTGCTCGCCAAACTGCCGATCAGCCCCGACGGCGCACCGGCGCAGGACATTGCTCCGCTGCTGGCGATGGGCGAAGCGGCCCTGACCGAGGGCGACGGCGAACGCGCCGGCTCGATCTTCTCGCAGATTGTCGAGATCGATCCGGCCAGCGGCGCGGCCTATGGCGGGCTGATCCGCGCGCTGGCCGCGCTGGGCGAGTTCGAACAGGCCGAAGCGGTGCTGGCATCGCTACCGGTCGAGCTGGCGGGCGATGCTGAAGTGGCGCGGGCCAAGGCTGCACTCGACCTGGCGAGGAACCGGCCCGAGGATGCCGAGCTTGCCGCGCTCAAGGCCGCGGCCGCCAGCCCCGGTACCATGGAGGCGCGGCTCGCCTATGCCGAAGCCGCCTTTGCCGCCGGGCAGCGCGACGATGCCGCCGAAACGCTGCTCGCCATGATCGGCGAAGACCGCGAATGGCAGGATGGCGCCGCGCGCGCCACACTGCTCAAGATCTTCGAAGCGGTCGGGCTGGAAGATCCCTGGGTCTCGGCCCAGCGCCGCCGCCTTTCATTGCTGCTGTTCGGTTGAGCGGGGCGCGGGTGCGGATCTCGATCTTCCCGCTTGCGGGCGCGGTGCTCTATCCCGGGCTGCAATTGCCGCTGCACATCTTCGAGCCGCGCTACCGCGCGCTGGTCAAGGATGCGCTGGCCCGCGACCGGCGGATCGGGATGATCCAGCCCCGAATCTCTCTGGAAAATGCGCGTGCAGAGGAAGGCGCGCCGCTTTATTCGGTCGGCTGCCTGGGCAAGATCGGCGAGGTCGAGGCGCTGGAGGACGGACGCTTCAACCTGGTGCTCGAAGGCGAAGCGCGCTTCCGCGTGCTGCGCGAGCTCGATGCCGCCACCCCGTTTCGCCAGGTCGAGGCCGATCTGCTGGCGGAGGAAGTCCATCCGGCGCTCTCCCCGGTCGAACGCGCCAGCTTTGAACGCGAGGCGCGGCGTTTTGCCGATGCCCAGGGCTATGCGGTCGATTGGGAGGCGGTGACCCGACTGGATGACGTCTCGCTGATCGACGGGGTCAGCCAGATCGCCCCATTCGACGGCGCGGCCAAACAGGCCCTGCTGGAGGCTGACAGCCTGGGCGGGCGCTGCGAATTGTTGGTCCAGCTGATGCAGTTTTTCGGTCGCCACGACAGCGACGATGGGCGGGTTACGCTCCAGTAACCGAGGCTGCGACGGCAGTGCTGACGGCCTTGATCCCGTCGATCACATACTGCGCGGCCAGGGCCGCCAGCAGCACGCCGAGCAGCCGCGTGATCACCGCCTCGACCCGGTGGCCGAGCAGCTTCATCAGCGGGCCCGCGGCGGCGAGCGCAAGGAAGGTCAGCACCATCACCGCGGCCAGTGCGGCCAGCACGACCAGCGTCTGCTCGGTCCCTTGCGCGCGCGAAGTGAGCAGCATCACCGTGGCGATCGATCCGGGGCCGGCAATCATCGGCATGGCCATCGGGAAGACCGAGACATCCTCGACTTCCGGCGTGCTGGCATGTTCGGCGCGGACTTTTTCGGCGCGCTCTTCGCGGCGCTGGGTGCGCTTTTCGAAGACCATGTCGAGCGCGATCAGGAACAACATGATCCCGCCTGCGACCCGGAACGAGTTGAGCTCGATATGCAGCGCGCCGAGCAGGTCCTCGCCAAACAGCGCGAAGATCACCAGGATGATCGAAGCGATGAAGCAGGCCCGCAGCGCCATGCCGACCATCTGGCGCTGGCTCGCGTCCTTGACCAGCCCGGCATAGATCGGCGCGCAACCGGGCGGATCGATGACCACGAACAGGGTGACGAAAGCGGAGACGAACAGATCGAGCATTACTTCGCCGGAGCTTCGACCTGCAAGTCCTGCACGGTGGCAACCTTGCCCTCCACGGTCATGGTCACCACAAAGCGCCGCGCGCCCTGCGGGGTTACCGTGACATCCCAGCCGAGCGTGCCATCGAGCGAGCGGCCGGCCAGGTGGGCCGGATCGAGCGGGAGCAGCTTGCCCTTGAAGTCCCGGGGCTTGGCCGCGCGTTCGGGGCGGTACCCTTGCGGGCAGTCGGCGACCTTGGAAACGATCATCTCGGGCTCATCGAGCGGCATCGGCAGCTCATCGCCCTGGTCGAGCACCCATTTGTAGCGGCCGTCCTTCTGGCGCTGCCAGACGGTGGTAAAATAGCCGCTCTTGGCCCCGTCCTGCCAGGCCCCACGGGTCACCGCGAGCGTGCCATCGCAGCTCGACCAGACCTGGTGCGGCTGCCACTTGACCGCAGCAGCGGGGTTGGGCTTGCCCTTCAGGTAGTCCTGCGCATAGGCCGGCAAGGGCACGAACATCACCGCATCCTTGGTCGCGGTGGCCAGGAAAGCGGTCCACTGGCCCTTGTCCTGGGCTGCTTTGGCAAAGGCCACCTCGGTAGCAATCACCGCCCCGGGGTTGGCATAGCCCAACCCGTCACGGCGATCGTTGCGGTCACGCGAAAGCGCGGGCGAGGCCAGCAGCGCAAGCACCGCAGCGGCAAGAATCGGTTTCCTCATGCGCGTGTGCTAGCGCGCCGTGTGGGTTTGCGCCAGCGCGCTCCTAATTCGGGGACACAATACGAATTAAGCCAGGGGGTCGTCCGAATTCGGCGGATCGGCCCGGCTTAATTCGTATTGTGTCCCCAAATTAGGTTAGAGCGCGCCGTCGGCCAGCGCCACCCCGGCATTGCGGTGCGCGGCGACCAGCGCGTTGCGCAACAATACCGCGATCGTCATCGGGCCGACCCCGCCCGGGACCGGGGTGATCGCCCCGGCCACTGCGCAAGCCTCGGCATAGTCGACGTCGCCGACCAGGCGGCCCTTGGCCTCACCCTCGGCAGGCGGCAGGCGGTTGATGCCAACGTCGATCACGGTCGCGCCGGGCTTGATCCAGCTGCCCTTGACCATTTCCGGACGCCCGACCGCGGCAACCACGATATCGGCGCGGCGCACCACTTGCGCCAGGTCCCTGGTCCGGCTGTGCGCAATCGTCACGGTGCAGCTTTCAGCCAGCAGCAGCTGCGCCATCGGCTTGCCGACGATGTTCGAGCGCCCGATCACCACCGCATCGAGCCCCGAAAGCGAGCCCAACCGGTCCTTGAGCAGCATCACGCAGCCCAGCGGGGTGCAGGGCACGAAGCCCGCCTGGCCGACCGCGAGCCGGCCGGCATTGGTGACGTGGAAGCCGTCGACATCCTTGTCGGGGTTGAGCGCCGCGATCACCGTCTGCTCGTCAAGGTGGCCGGGCAGCGGCAGCTGGACCAGGATCCCGTCGACCGCCTGATCGGCGTTGAGCGCCTCGATCCGGGCCAGCAGCGTGGCTTCGTCGCAGTCCACCGGCAGCTTGTATTCAAAGCTGTTCATCCCGCATTCGATGCAGGCCTTGCCCTTGCTTTTGACATAGACCTGGCTGGCCGGATCCTCGCCCACCAAGACCACCGCGAGGCCGGCCTTGCGGCCCGCGCTTTGTTCGAAAGTGGCGGCATATTCGGCGATCCGGGCGCGCAGCGTGGCAGCAAACTGTTTTCCGTCGATTACCTCAGCCGTCATGAAATCATCGCCAGATAGAGTGATTGAAGCAGCCATTGCACGATGCGCAGGCCGAACAGCAGGATCATGTAGGAAAAGTCGATCCCGTTCAGCGGCGGCAGGCGGCGGCGGATCGGGTTGAGCAGCGGATCGAGCACGGTCGACAGGAAGTTCCAGGCACTGCTGACAAACTGGTTTTGCAAGCTCACCACGTTGAAGGCGAGCAGCAGGTAGAGCACGAATTGCCCGATCACGATGTACCAGACCGCGGTCACAACCAGACCCAGCGTTTGCATGACTATCAAGAACAGCGACACGCCCCACTCCCTTCCATATTTGCCCTGTTGAAATTGGGCGTTGTTTGCCCGGCGTCAAGCCCGGATCAGCGTTCCTGCCCCGCGTGAGGTGAACACTTCGAGCAGCATCGCGTGCGGCACGCGGCCATCGAGCACGACTGCCGCCTCGCACCCGGCCTCGACCGCGTGGACGCAGGTTTCGAGTTTGGGGATCATCCCGCCCGAGATCGTGCCGTCGGCCTGCAGCGCGGCAATGTCGGCAGGCTTCAGATCGGTCATCAGCTGGCCGGTCTGGTCGAGCACGCCGGGAACATCGGTCAGCAGGAACAGCCGGGCCGCACCCAGGGCCGCAGCAATCGCGCCGGCCATGGTGTCGGCGTTGATGTTATAGGTTTCGCCGTCCTTGCCCGGGGCAATCGGCGCGATCACCGGGATCATCCCCGCGGCCGAAGCGGTTTCGATCAGGGTGATGTCAACCGAAGTCGGCTCGCCCACAAAGCCCAGGTCGATTGCCTGTTCGATCTGGCTGTCCGGATCCTTGACGGTGCGCTGGACCTTGCTGGCAATCACCAGCCCGCCATCCTTGCCCGAAATCCCCAGCGCCTTGCCGCCGGCCGCGGCGATCCAGCCGACCAGTTCCTTGTTGATCGCGCCCGACAGGACCATTTCGGCGACTTCGGCGGTGGCCTTGTCGGTCACGCGCAGGCCGTCGATGAATTTGCTTTCAACCCCCAGCTTCTTGAGCATCGCGCCGATCTGCGGGCCGCCGCCGTGGACCACCACCGGGTTGATCCCGACCGCTTTCAAAAGCACCACATCCTCGGCAAACTGGCGCGCGGCTTCGGGATCGCCCATCGCGTGGCCGCCGTACTTGACCACGAAGGTCTTGCCGGCATAGCGCTGCAGATAGGGCAGCGCCTCAACCAGCGTTTCGGCCTTGGCCAGCATGGCCTGCATCTGGGCGGGATCGAGCGAATTGGGCATGGT
>JANPMA010000210.1:0-2311 GCA_031422595.1 Novosphingobium sp.
GTGGGCCAATCGGGTGGCGGCTGGGCGCACTATGTCGGCCAGGAAAAACTGCGCCCGCAGACCGGCTGGCTGCCGCTGGCCTTCGGCCTCGACTGGAGCCGTCCGCCGCGGCAGATGAATTCGACCAGCTTCTTTTATGCGCACACCGATCAGTGGCGCTACGAAACGCTGGGGGTGAGCGAGATCCTTTCGCCGACCGCGCCCAAGGGCGATTGGGACGCCAGCCTGATCGATTACAATGTCCGGGCCGAGCGGATGGGCTGGCTGCCTTCGGCGCCGCAACTCAAGACCAACCCGCTCGATGTCGGCAAGGCCGCCAAGGCATCGGGCATGGAGCCCAAGGACTATGTCGCCCAGGCGTTGAAAGCCGGCGATCTGGAAATGTCCTGCTTCGATCCCGATGATGAAGCCAACTGGCCGCGCAATCTGTTTGTCTGGCGCTCGAACCTGCTCGGCAGCTCGGGCAAGGGCCACGAATATTTCCTCAAGCACCTGCTGGGCACCGCGCACGGAGTCCAGGGCAAGGACCTGGGCGAAATGGGCCACCAGAAGCCCAAGGATGTGAAATGGCACGAGGAAGCGCCCAAAGGGAAGCTGGACCTGCTGGTCACGCTCGACTTCCGGATGTCGACCACCTGCGTCTATTCGGACATCGTCCTGCCGACCGCCAGCTGGTACGAAAAGGACGACCTCAACACCTCGGACATGCACCCCTTCATCCACCCGCTTTCGGCCGCAGTCGATCCGGTGTGGGAATCAAGAAGCGATTGGGACATCTACAAAGGGATCGCCAGGACCTTCTCCGAGATCGCGCCCGAAGTACTGGGGGTGGAGCAGGATCTGGTCCTGACACCGATAATGCACGACAGTCCGGGCGAGATTGCCCAGCCGTTCGAGGTGTCCGACTGGGGCGCGGACGGTCTGATGCCGATACCCGGCAAGACCATGGCCAATGTCGCGCTGGTCGAGCGCGATTACCCGAACCTCTACAAGCGCTTCACTGCTTTGGGCCCGCTGATGGACAAACTCGGCAACGGCGGCAAGGGGATGGCCTGGAACACCCAGATCGAGGTTGAAAACCTGCGCAAGCTGAACGGCGTGGTGGTTGAAGAGGGCCCGACCAAGGGCATGCCCCGGATCGAAACCGCGATCGATGCCGCCGAAGTGCTGCTGATGCTGGCACCCGAAACCAATGGCGAAGTCGCGGTCAAGGCCTGGGACTCACTCTCGACCTTCACCGGCCGCGAACACGCGCACCTGGCCCATCCCAAAGAGGATGAGAAAATCCGCTTCCGCGATGTGCAGGCGCAGCCGCGCAAGATTATCTCGTCCCCGATCTGGTCGGGGCTGGAAAGCGAGCACGTCTGCTACAACGCCGGTTACACCAACGTCCACGAACTGATCCCGTGGCGTACCCTGACCGGGCGGCAACAGCTCTACCAGGACCACAAGTGGATGCTGGCGTTCGGCGAAGCGCTGTGCGTCTATCGCCCGCCGATCGATACCAAGGCGGTCAAACCGATGCTCGATGCGGCCGAGGGCCAGCCGCACGTGGTGCTCAACTTCATCACCCCGCACCAGAAGTGGGGGATCCACTCCACCTACACCGACAACCAGCTGATGCTGACCCTGTCGCGCGGCGGACCGATCGTGTGGATGAGCGAAGTCGATGCCGCCAAGGCCGAGCTGGTCGACAACGATTGGGTCGAGACTTTCAATTCGAACGGCGCGCTGGTCGCCCGGGTGGTGGTCTCGCAGCGGATGAAGCAGGGCACTCTGTTCATGTACCACGCCCAGGAAAAGCATGTGAACGTGCCGGGCTCGCCGCTGACCGGCCAGCGCGGGGGGATCCACAATTCGGTGACCCGCGCGATCCTCAAGCCGACCCACATGATCGGCGGCTACGTCCAGCAGGCCTATGGCTTCAATTACTACGGCACGGTCGGCTCGAACCGCGATGAATTCGTGATCGTCCGCAAGCTCAGCAAGGTTGATTGGCTCGAAGGCCCGCTGGCCGAAGGGGAGCATGCAGCATGAAGGTCCGCGCGCAAATCGGCAAAGTCCTCAACCTCGACAAGTGCATCGGCTGTCATACCTGCTCGGTCACTTGCAAGAACGTCTGGACCAGCCGCGAAGGCATGGAATATGCCTGGTTCAACAATGTCGAGACCAAGCCCGGCATCGGCTATCCCAAGGACTGGGAAAACCAGAAACGCTGGAACGGTGGGTGGGAACGCACCCCCGGCGGTTCGATCCGTCCGAAGATGGGCGGCAAGTGGCGCTTGCTCGCCAAGATCTTCGCCAACCCTGA
>JANPMA010000211.1:0-37453 GCA_031422595.1 Novosphingobium sp.
GGCGAATTTCACGCGATCACCTATGATGCGATGACCCCGGACCGGGTCTGGCATGTCGTGTTATCCCCCGAAGGCAAGGTCGTACGCGAGCTGGAAATTCCGGTCGAGCATGGGCCTTCGATCCATGAATGCACGATCACCCAGAATTATGTGGTGGTGCTTGACTTGCCGGTGACTTTCTCGATGAAGTCGCTGATTGCCGGGCAGGGCTTCCCCTATCGCTGGAACGCCGAGCACAAGGCCCGCGTCGGGCTGCTGCCGCGTGGTGGCACGGCGGATCAGATCGTCTGGTGCCAAGTTGATCCCTGCTACGTTTTCCACGTCGCCAATTCGTACGAAGACGAGGCGGGCCGCGTGATCATCGACAGCGCGGTCTATGAAACGATGTTTTCGGGCGGACCCGAAGGCCCCAATGGCAAGCCGCTCGGCCTGGAACGCTGGACCGTCGATCCCGAGACCCGCAAGGTCGAGCGCATCACCATCGACGCCTCACCGCAGGAATTCCCGCGCCCCGACGAGCGTTTCTTTGGCCAGCCCTATCGCTACGCCTGGTCGATGGGCCTGCCCGACGATGGCGATGCGGCGTTCCTGGGCGCACAGCCACTCTATCGTCATGACCTCAAGACCGGGCAGCGGCAGATTTGCGATTTCGGACCGAACCGGGTGCCGGGCGAATTTGTTTTCGTGCCGCGCAGTGCCGATGCCGCGGAAGGCGATGGCTGGCTGATGGGCTATGTCATCGATATGGCCCATGAGACCACCGACCTGGTGATTCTCGACGCCAGCAATATCGCCGCGCCGCCGGTTGCCTCGGTCCATATTCCGCACCGCATCCCGCCCGGCTTCCACGGCAATTGGCTGGCCGACTGATTGACAAATGTCATGACGATTGCCTCCCGGGTGTCCTAACAGGTGCCGGGGAGGCGGCATGACGCAAGCCAAGCAGCAGTTGATCGAAGCAGGGCTGGGCCGCGCGGCCGAGGCGTTGGGCGATGTCACCCAGCCGGTGATCGAGCTGTTCTATGCCCGCTATCCCGATGCCAGGGCCAGCTTCGCGCACCATTCGCCGCGCAATCCGGCCAGCCTTGAGGCCGAGATGGTCGGCAACACGCTCTACTACGTGATGATCTGGTTCGAGAACCCGATCGAGGCGCGGATCGCGTTCGACAGTTCGGTTCCGCACCACCGCGTCGCGTTGAACGTGCCGCCCGACTGGTACCGCGGCTTTATCGAGGCCTTCCTCGATGTGATCGAACCAGCCGCCGCGCCGCAGGGCGAGGAGGCGCAGGCCTGGGCGGAGTTGCGCGAAGGGCTGGTGGGGCTGGTCGAACGCAACCGATTGCTCTAGCGGGCGGGGCATGGGTGCCCCGCGCTTCGAATTTTCCATCTCTGCCACCGATGGCAAGGCCCGCACCGGCACGATCCGGATGAAGCGCGGCGAGATTCGCACGCCCGCCTTCATGCCGGTCGGCACCGCCGCCACGGTCAAGGCGATGAAGCCCGAGAGCGTGCGCAAGACCGGCGCCGATATCCTGCTGGGCAACACCTATCACCTGATGCTGCGGCCGGGCGCCGAACGGGTGGCGCGGTTGGGGGGGCTCCACAAATTCATGAACTGGAACCGCCCGATCCTGACCGACAGCGGCGGCTATCAGGTGATGAGCCTCAGCGAACTGCGCAAAATCACTGAGGAAGGAGTGACTTTCAAAAGCCACCTCGACGGCTCGAAGCACCTGATTACCCCCGAACGCTCGATGGAAATCCAGCGCCTGCTGGGCAGCGATATCGTGATGGCCTTCGACGAATGCCCCCGCGCCGATGCCCCGCGCGAGGTGATCGCGGAATCGATGCGGATGTCGATGCGCTGGGCTGCACGCAGCCGCGCCGGGTTTGACAGCGGCGAGGACCACGCCGCCCGCGCCGCGCTGTTCGGAATCCAGCAGGGCGCGCTCGACGAGGCATTGCGCCGCGAGAGCGCCCTGGCGTTGCAGGAGATCGGCTTCGATGGTTACGCGATCGGTGGGTTGGCGGTGGGCGAGGGGCAGGAGGCGATGTTCAGCGTGCTCGATTTCGCGCCCGACATGCTGCCGCAGGATATGCCGCGCTACCTGATGGGCGTGGGCAAGCCCGACGACCTGGTCGGCGCTGTGATGCGCGGGGTCGACATGTTCGATTGCGTGCTGCCGAGCCGCTCGGGTCGCAACGGACAGGGCTTCACCTGGACCGGCCCGGTCAACCTGCGCAACGCCAGGCACGCCGAAGACCCGGCCCCGCTCGACGAGCGCTGCCCCGGCGATTGCTGCACCAACTACAGCCGCGCCTATCTTCACCATCTGATCAAGAGCGGCGAGATCCTCGGCGCGATGCTGCTGACCGAGCACAACCTGACCTTCTATCAGCAATTGATGGCCGGGATGCGCGAGGCGATCGGGGCGGGGCGGTTCGCCAGCTGGGCGGCGGAGTTTCGGGCCAGCTACCAGAACTAGGCGATCAAATCACAATTGAGGCCACCGCGCGAAACGTTGCGGATACTGAATGGGGAAAAGTCGCAGTTTGTGCAGCAGACTAAATGGCTTGAAAAGCGTTTGATTTCTGACAATCTGCCTTAGTCTCTAGCAGGGAGTGTTGGTAATGCGCGGTGCGATGATTTGGCTGGCTGCGGCTTTGTCTACCGCTTCTGCGGCGCAGTCGGCGCCGCCCAGCGCCGAAAGCACCGCCCAGGCCCGCAAGTTTGGTGCGCTCGAATCGATCGATCAGATCAGCTTGGCCCCCGATGGCAATCGCGTCGCCTTTGTCGGCAATCACCCGCAGGGTCAGATGGTGTTTGTGGTGGGGTTGGCGAGCGGTGGGCTGCCCACGCCGATCTTCACGCTGCCCTACAACGAAGGTCGGCTTTCGTGGTGCCGGTGGGCTTCTTCGGAGCGGCTGGTTTGCAAGATCAATTATCTCGTGAACGACACCGGGACTGTCTTCGGCTTTAGCCGCCTGTTCGCGATCAATGCCGACGGCACCAAAGCGGTCAAATTGACGGCACGTACCGCCGAAAAGGCGATGAGCCAGACCTACTATGGCGGCGAAGTCATCGATTGGGACGTGCCCGAAGCACCCGGCAGTGTGCTGATGACCCGCTACTATGTGCCCGAGAACACGATCGGCTCAAACATTCGCCGTGAAGATCACGGGCTTGGTGTTGAGCAGGTTGACACGCTCTCGCTCAAACGCCGCAAGTTCGAAATACCTCGCCGTGATGCACAGGAATTCATCACCGATGGCCACGGCACGATCCGGATCATGGGGACGATGGCCATCACCCAATCGGGCTACAGCAAGGACGAAATGCGCTATTTCTACCGGATGCCCAATTCGCGCGAGTGGCGGCCGCTTTCAACAGTCAATGTCGTTGATCCCAGCAAGGTTGAATTCGATCCCGTCGCGGTCGATCGCACGAAGAATGTCGCTTACGGGTTTGGCCAATACAACGGCACCAAAGCGCTCTACAGCATTTCGCTGGGTGAAGTGTCGCGCAAGGAGCTGCTGCTAAGCCGCAGCGATGTCGATGTCGATAGCATGCTCCGGATCGGCCGCGACGGGCGGGTTGTCGGGGTCAGCTATGCGACCGAACGGCGCATGAACGAATTTTTCGATCCGGAGCTGCGCAAACTCAGCGCTGATCTGAGCAAGGCCCTGCCGGGCAAGCCAGCGATCACATTCGTCGATGCCAGCCAGGATGAAAGCAAGCTTCTGATGATGGCATCGAGCGATACCAACCCGGGCACCTTCTACATCTATGACAAGCAGGCTCGCCAACTGGCCGAGCTGCTGCCGGTTCGCAGTGAGCTGCAAGGCACCGCGCTGGCCACGGTCAAGCCAGTGAGCTATCCCGCCGCCGACGGCACGCAGATCCCCGCCTACCTGACCCTCCCGCCCGGCAGCACCGGCAAGGGCCTGCCGGCGATCGTCATGCCGCATGGTGGACCCGGTTCCAGGGACGAATGGGGCTTTGACTGGCTTGCGCAATATTTCGCGGCGCGCGGCTATGCGGTCTTGCATCCGAATTTTCGTGGATCGGCCGGTTATGGCGCCGCCTGGTACCAGAAGAACGGTTTCCAATCGTGGCGGGTCGCGATCGGCGATGTCAACGATGCCGGGCGCTGGCTGGTTCGCGAAGGGATCGCCGTGCCATCGAAACTGGGCATCGTCGGCTGGTCCTATGGCGGCTATGCGGCGCTGCAGAGTTCGGTTCTCGATCCTGGGCTGTTCAAAGCGATCGTCGCCATCGCGCCGGTTGCCGACCTGGAAAAGCTGCGTTCCCAATACTCCAGCTTCGCTTCTTTCGCGATAAACAGCAAGTTCATCGGCCAGGGCGCGCATGTGCGCGAAGGATCGCCCGCCCAAAATGCTGCGGCTATCCGCGCGCCGGTGCTGCTGTTCCATGGCACCATCGATGCCAACGTCAATATCGACCAGTCGCGGCTGATGAGCGAGCGTCTGCGCGGCGCGGGCAAGCAAGTGACCCTGGTCGAATTTCCCGGCCTGGCCCACAGCCTGCACGATGCCGAAGCACGGACAAAGCTGTTGTCGCAATCGGATGCGTTCCTGCGCAGTGCTTTCGGGATGGAGCCCTGAGCACAACTGCGCCCAACCAAAACCCCCGTTTGGTCATCTCCGCCAACCCTGCTAGGGGCGCGGCGCAATGTTTACGATCAACTCTCTCACCGTACGGCTTGGCGGCCGGGCTATCATCGACGGCGCGTCGGCAACAATCCCGCCTGGGGGCCGGATCGGGCTGATCGGGCGCAACGGCGCGGGCAAGTCTACGCTGATGAAAGTGCTGATCGGCCAGATCGATCCTGACGGCGGCTCGGTTGAAATGCCCAAGCGCACGCGCCTTGGCTATATCGCGCAAGAAGCGCCCAGCGGAGAGATCACCCCGTTCGAGGCGGTGCTGGCCGCCGACGGGGAGCGCACCGCGCTGCTCGAAGAGGCTGAGCATTGCGTCGATCCAAATCGGCTGGGCGATGTGCATGAGCGGCTGCTGGCGATTGACGCCTATTCCGCCCCCTCGCGCGCCGCGATCATCCTGACCGGGCTGGGCTTTGACGAGGACATGCAGGCCCAGCCGCTCGACAGTTTTTCGGGCGGGTGGAAGATGCGCGTTGCCTTGGCGGCGCTGCTGTTTTCCGCGCCCGATGTGCTGCTGCTCGACGAACCGTCGAACCACCTCGATCTTGAATCGACCTTGTGGCTGGAAAGCTTCCTCAAGAGCTATCCCGGCACCTTGCTGGTGATCAGCCACGAGCGCGACCTGCTCAACAATGTGGTCGACACGATCCTGCACCTGCAAGGCGGCAAGCTGACGCTCTACCCCGGCAACTACGATGCGTTCGAGGCCCAGCGGGCCGAGCGCGCCGCGCAGCTGGCCGCCGCCAAGGCTTCGCAGGATGCCCAGCGCGCCCGGCTGCAGGACTATGTCGCGCGCAATTCGGCCCGCGCCTCAACCGCCAAACAGGCCCAGTCGCGCGCCAAGATGCTGGCCAAGATGCAGCCGATTGCGGCCTTGATGGAAGATCCCAGCCTCAGCTTCGATTTCCCCAGCCCCAAGGAAATGCGCCCGCCGCTGATCACGCTCGATCTTGCGGCGGTGGGGTACAACGCCAAGCCGATCCTCCAGCGGCTCAACCTGCGGATCGATCCCGATGACCGGATCGCGCTGCTGGGCCGCAACGGCAACGGCAAGACCACGCTGGCGCGGCTGCTGGCGGCGCAGCTCCCGGCGCTCGAAGGCTCGATGCGGGCTTCGGGGCAGATGACGGTCGGGTACTTCACCCAGTACCAGGTCGAGGAACTGGCGGGCGGCGATACTCCGCTGGAGCACATGACCCGCGCGATGCCGGCTGCCACGCCGGGCGCTGTGCGAGCGCAGCTTGGCCGGTTCGGCTTTTCAGGCAATCGCGCTGTCACCAAGGTCGGCTCGCTATCGGGCGGCGAACGGGCGCGGCTGGCCTTGGCGCTGATCACCCGCGATGCGCCCAATCTGCTGATCCTCGACGAGCCGACCAACCACCTCGATGTCGACGCGCGCGAGGCGCTGGTCCAGGCGCTCAACGAATTCAGCGGCGCGGTGATCCTGATCAGCCATGACCGCCACATGGTCGAACTGACCGCCGACCGGTTGGTGCTGGTCGATCACGGCACCGCCGCCGACTATGCCGGGTCGATGGAGGACTATATTGACTTCGTGCTGGGCCGAAACCAGCCCAAGGCCGATGCCAAGCCGAGGGCCGAGAAGAAAGACCGCAAAGCCGCCGCCCAGGCCCGCGAACTGGCGCGGCAAGCGGCCAGGGAAGTTAGCGAAGCAGAGGGCGTGATCGCCCGCTGGCAAAAGCAGCTATCGGCGATCGACCAGGCGATGTTCGCCCCCACCAGCGCGGCACCGGACTTGCGCGACCTCACCATGGGCGAACTCTCGCGCCGCCGCGGCGAAGTGCTGCGCAAGCTTGAACAGGCCGAGCAGCAATGGCTGGTGGCCAGCGAGCGGCTGGAAAGCCAGGAAGCCTGATAGCCAAGCCGCAGGTGGTATCACCACGCTTGCACAAACCCCCGTCTGTCCTGAGCTTGTCGAAGGACTGTCCTTCTTGCGGTTGCGCAATGCGGCACGAAGCAAAGGACAGTGCTTCGACAAGCTCAGCATAGACGGGGTTTGGAATGGTGTTACGGGCACTTAGATCGCCGGACTAAAACCCCACCCAGCGGGTCGCTTCGTCCACGCCCTTGCGTTCGGAGACCACGGCGTTGGCCGGAAAACTGTCATCCGGCCAGCCCAGCGCGACGGCTTTCATGATCACCTGATCGTCGGGGATCCCGGCATGCTCGCGCACCACCGGGCTTTGCATGATCCCCTGGCTGTTGATCACGCAGCCAAGCCCGCGTGACCAGGCGGCGTTGACCAGCGCGGTGGCGACCGCGCCGCAATCGAAGGCGGTGTCGTCGCTGTCGGCCAGTTCCTTGTCGTAAGTGACGATCACGCAGACCGGGGCGTCGAACTGGCGGAACCCGCGCAGCACCCAGTCAAGCCGGGCATCCTTGTCATCGCGGGCGATCCCCTGGGCGACGAACAGCTGCTTGGCGACGCCGATCTGGCGTTCGCGGTGGACCCCTTCGAAAGCGTGGCCAGTGCGGAATTCACGGCTGTGGGGAACGCCGGCCAGGTTGCGCTCGGTGTTGCCGGCGCGGATCCGGTCAAGCGGCTCGCCGGTGATCACATGGAAGTTCCACGGCTGGGTATTCATCGAGCTGGGCGCACGCATCGCCAGCCCCAGCACTTCCTCGATCAGTTCGCGCGGAACCGGCTTGTCCAGATAGCCGCGCGCCGAGCGGCGACCCATGATCACATCGTCGAATTCCATCAGCTTCCCTCCAACCTTGTCAGATTCGCAGGTAGCAAATTAATCGAACGATTAAACCCCCTTCGAAGAGCCCCTCCCCAGCGGGGAGGGGTTGGGGTGGGGGTTCCACGCCCGAAGGGGAAGAACCCCCATCCCAACCCTTCCCCAAAGGGGAAGGGCTTTTGCTCCAAACTCCATGCTACCGGAACTAACGCGTTTCCAGCCGGGTTTCGCGGTAGGCCTGGAACAGCCCGTTGCGGCCATCGAGGAAACCCGCCCCGATTGCGGCGGCATAGCGCTGGGCCTGGGTCAATTCGGGATACCATTTGCCGCAGCGGTGCGGGGTGACAAAGCGGAACTGGGGCATCGGCCACCTCCTGCCCGCACTATCGCAAAGCGGCGTGAAAGCTCCGCAAACAAACAGCGCCAACGAAAAGGGCGGCGCCCATCCGGGAACCGCCCTAATTCGCTGGTAACGCCTTGGCTTAGCGCGAGTAGAACTCGACCACCAGGTTCGGTTCCATCTTCACCGGATAGGGCACTTCATCCAGCGTCGGAACGCGCACGAAGGTGGCCTTGTCGGTCCCGTCGGGGGCGACGTATTCGGGGATGTCGCGCTCGGCCAGGCTCTGCGCTTCGGCGATCAGCGCCATGTCCTTGGCCTTCTTGCCCAGGCTGATCACATCGCCCGGACGCACGCGGCGGCTGGCGATGTTGCACTTCACGCCGTTCACATAGATGTGACCGTGCGAAACGACCTGACGGGCGGAAAAAATGGTCGGGGCGAACTTGCAGCGATAGACCACCATGTCGAGCCGCTGCTCGAGCAGGCCGATCAGGTTCTGACCGGTATCGCCCTTCATCTGCGACGCTTCCTGATAGGTGCGCTTGAACTGCTTTTCGGTGACTTCGCCGTAATAGCCCTTGAGCTTCTGCTTGGCGCGCAGCTGGATCCCGAAGTCAGAGATCTTGCTCTTGCGGCGCTGGCCGTGCTGACCAGGGCCATAGGAGCGGCGGTTGACCGCGCTCTTGGGGCGGCCCCAGATGTTCTCGCCCATGCGGCGATCAAGTTTGTACTTCGATGCATTGCGCTTCGACATGGCGCGTCTCTTTCTTCAATTTGCTTGCGCGGCATTGGTGCCGTCGCTTCTGGTCCGGAACCGCACCATTCCGCCAATTTGCGGAATGCGAGCCAGGCTTCACCGGAGTGCCCACTCAGTTGCGAAGGCGCGCCTTTGGCGGCAGACGCAGGCAAAGTCAAGGCATCCTATTTAGGGACAGTCCCTATTTAGCGGTAATTAGGGACTGTCCCTAAATAGCCGACCGAGCGTGGATAGCACCCCGCGCATGGTCCGCACTTCCAGGTGGTTCCAGCCCGGCTTGGTCAGCATGGTGCGCAGGTTGAGCCGCGTGGCCACTGCGCGGCTGTGCGGAAAGAAATAGCCGGCCGGCTCGAGCATGGCTTCAAGTTGCGCAATCAGCCCTTCCAGGTCCTCCTGCGGGGCGGGGGGAAGCAGCTCCTCGACTGTCGGCTGCGCCAGCGCGGCATGCTTTGACCACTCGTAAGCCAGCAGGATCACCGCCTGGGCGAGGTTGAGCGAGCCGAATTGCGGATTGATCGGCACCGTCACGATTGCCCGGGCGAGGGCAACGTCCTCGGTTTCCAGTCCCGAGCGCTCGGGGCCAAAGACGAAAGCCGACCGCCCCGGTTCGCGCTGCACCGCCTGCGCGGCCTGTTCGGGTGTCAAGACCGGCTTGGCCACCCCGCGCTTGCGCACCGTGGTGGCATAGACATGCGCGCAATCGGCCACGGCATCGGCCAGGCTTTCGAACACCTCGGCCTGTTCAAGCACAATGTCGGCCCCGGCAGCAGCAGGCCCGGCGCTGGGATTGGGCCAGCCATCGCGCGGGGTGACCAGCCTGAGCTCGGTCAGCCCGAAATTGAGCATGGCGCGGGCCGCCTTGCCGATGTTTTCGCCCAGTTGCGGGCGGACCAGGACGATGATGGGGGCCGCTGTGGTCTGAGGAGCACCAGCCTTCTCAACACGAACGGGAATGGAATTTGGATCATCTCCCCCAAACCGTTCGTCCTGAGGAGGGGCTGAGCGCATGCGAAGGCCCGTCTCGAAGGACTGGTGCCGTTTCGCCAGACGCTGGATTGCTGCCCAGTCTCCTCGGATTAGGGCCTCTTTCTTGGGACGCGACCAGCCTTTGATTCCTACCTCCGCTTCCAGGGCCTCGATACGGGTTGGGAACTCGTTGGACCAAACAAGCTGCAGCGGGCGACGCTTGAAGGTGTAACAGCCGGGAAAAAAGCCGATGTCGTGCTGGGCTATTCGCTGATCGAGGTTATCGGAGTGACCCGTGTAATACGAGTTGTCCGAGCAGCGCAGGATGTAAGTCCAGAAGGCCATGGTACCCTTTGGATGGAAACCAGCGCAATTCCAAGCCACCTCCGCTGGTCCTGGAAATACACTGTGATGGGCCGCATGCGTGGCGGTGGTTCGAGACGGGCCTTCGCATTCGCTCAGTCCCTCCTCACCACGAACGGATGGGGGTGAGACTGCTGGACCCCAAACCCCAAACCCGATCGCCCTGAGGAGCCGCCGCGAAGCCGCAGGCTGAGGAGCCGTCTCGAAGGACTGCGTAGGTGGTGGCTCGAGACGGCCCTTCGACAAGCTCAGTCGCTGCTCACCAAGAACGGGCCTTCAGATCAACCCTTCCCCGCATCCCTGACCGTACTGGCAAACTCTTCGAAGTCCCGCGCCTCGGTGAAGTCGCGGTAGACGCTGGCGAAGCGGATGTAGGCCACCGTATCGAGCGCGCGCAGGCCTTCCATCACCATTTCGCCGATTGCCTTGGTGGCCACTTCGCTTTCGCCCAGCGTTTCGATCTGGCGCTGCACGCCCGAAACCAGCTGGTCCATCCGTTCCTGCGCAATCCCGCGCTTGCGGCAGGCCAGCGCGACCGACTGGTCGATCTTGGTGCGGTCGAAATTCTCACGCGTGCCGTCGCTCTTGACTACGGTAACCTCGCGCAGCTGCACCCGCTCGAACGTGGTGAAACGTGCACCGCAGCTGTCGCACTGGCGGCGGCGGCGGATCGCGGTGTTGTCCTCGGTCGGCCGCGAATCCTTTACCTGGCTGTCATCGTGAGCACAGAACGGACAACGCACTTAGGGCCTTACGCGCTTGTAGAACATGTATCCTGCGCCGATGATCAGTCCTGCCGGAATGCTGACCAGGGGCAACAGCCAACCGGCCGCAGCACCGGCCGCGGCCGCGGCAAGCACCGGCTTGGTCGAGGGATGGCGCATGCCCTGCTTGGCCATTCCGCTGATTTCGGTCTTGGCGTCGTCTACAAAATCACCGCTCATTTCATAACTCCGGATAGATCGGGAACCGCGCGCACAGTTCCCCGACACGGGCGCGGATGCGGTCTTCAACCTGTCCGTCGCCCTCTTCGCCATTGCGCGACATGCCTTCTATCACTTCTGCGATCAGCGCGCCAACGGTGCGGAACTCTTCTTCGCCGAAGCCGCGCGTGGTGCCGGCCGGCGTCCCCAGGCGGATCCCCGAAGTGACGAAAGGCGAACGGGTGTCATAGGGGATGCCGTTCTTGTTGCAGGTCAGGTAGGCCCGGTCGAGGCCCTTTTCGGCGGCCTTGCCGGTGACGTTCTTGGCGGTAAGGTCAACCAGCATCAGGTGGTTGTCGGTCCCGCCCGAAACGATCCGCAGGCCGTTTTCGGTCAGTGAAGCGGCCAGCGCGCGGGCATTGGCGACCACTTGCGCGGCATAGGTCTTGAATTCGGGCTTGAGCGCTTCGCCGAAAGCCACCGCCTTGGCGGCGATCACGTGCATCAAGGGTCCGCCTTGAAGGCCCGGGAAGACCGCCATGTTGAGCTTCTTGGCCAGATCCTCGTCATTGCTCAGGATCACGCCCGAGCGGGGCCCGCGCAGTGACTTGTGCGTAGTGGTAGTGACGACGTGGGCGTGCGGGAAGGGCGAGGGGTGCGCGCCGCCGGCGACCAGCCCCGAAAAGTGCGAAATATCGGCCAGCAACCAGGCGCCCACTTCATCGGCGATTGCGCGGAAGCGTTCGAAATCCCAGTGCCGCGAATAGGCCGTGCCGCCACAGATGATCAGCTTCGGCTTATGCTCGCGGGCCAGCGCAGCGACCTCGTCCATGTCGATCTGCTCGTCTTCTGCACGCACGCCATAAGGGATCGGCTTGAACCACTTGCCGCTCATGTTGACCGGCGAACCGTGGGTCAGGTGGCCGCCGGCGTTGAGGCTGAGCCCCATGAAGCTGTCACCGGGATTAAGCAGGGCCAGGAACACCGCCTGGTTCATCTGGCTGCCCGAATTGGGCTGGACGTTGGCGAATGCACAGCCAAACAGCGCCTTGGCCCGCGCGATCGCCAGGTTTTCGACCACATCGGCATATTCGCAGCCGCCATAGTAACGCTTGCCCGGATAGCCTTCGGCGTACTTGTTGGTGAAGACCGATCCGGTCGCTTCGAGCACCGCCAGGCTGGTGATGTTTTCCGATGCGATCAGTTCGATCTTGCGCTGCTGGCGGCTCAGCTCTTGCCGAATCGCGGCGTGGATCTCGGGATCGACTTCGGGCAGGTGCGCGGTGAAGAAGCCCGCCGATCGGACCGGGGCAGCGGCAAGGGTGGTGGTCACAGGTGGGAGCTCCTCAGCAGGAAGGGTTGTTCAGCTTGGCAACGCGACCGGTGTGGCGGCCGCCGCCGAAAGGGGTTGTCAGGAATGCGTCGAGGCAGGCCTTGGCCATATCCACGCCGGTCAGCCGCGCCCCCATCGCGATCACGTTGGCATCGTTGTGCTCGCGGGCGAGGGCGGCGGAATAGGGATCGGAAACCCGCGCGCAGCGGCAGGCCGGATTGCGGTTGACCGCGATCGAGATACCGATGCCAGACCCGCACAGCGCCACGCCGATCTGCGCGGTGCCATCGGCGAGCACCGCCGCCAGCTTGTAGCCATAGTCGGGATAGTCGACCCGCTCGGCGGTTTCGGGGCCAAGGTCGGAGACCTCGTGCCCCCGTTCGATCAGATAGTCGCGCAGCTCGGCCTTGAGCTCGACGGCGGCATGATCGGAAGCAATGGCAATGCGCATGGGTGGGCGAGCCTGCGTTGGGAGAATCGTTGGCGCCGCCTTAATCGGGCCGGGCCAGCATATCCAGTGCGAGGGAGTGGCTTTCGTCGAAAAACAAGCGACGGGTGCTTGACACGAATAACACACCCAGCCAGCCTTCACTGAGCAGGGAGAGTGGTCATGAGAGCAAGCTGGGGTTTGATCGTCGCGCTGGCCGTCGGGCTTTTGCTGGGTTTCTATGCCACCATCCCGCCTTCGCCCGCGGGCGTGGATGCTCCTGCGGCGCAGTTTTCTGCAACCCGCGCCATGACCGATGTTCGGATCATTGCCGCCAAGCCGCATCCTGCCGGCAGCCCGGAAAATGCCGAGGTTCGGGCCTACATCCAGCAGCGGATGGCCGCCTTGGGCATGGAAACCAGCCTTGATGCGGCACCAATCCCTGCCAAGCCGCTCGAACGGCTCAACAAATGGTCCGGCCGCAAGGATACTGCTGTCACCATGACCAACGTGATCGGTATCCTGCCCGGACGCGACCGGTCGTTGCCTGCGGTGCTGCTGATGTCGCACCACGATACCGTCTGGGGCTCGCCCGGCGCGGCCGATGACACGGCCGGCGTCGCCGCCAGCCTCGAAGTGGTTCGTGCGGTCAAGGCAAAAGGCCAGGCAGAACGAGACCTGATCGTGCTGGTGACCGATGCCGAGGAACTGGGGCTGGCCGGGGCGAGGCATTTCTTTTCCAGCAATCTGCTGCGCAGCCGGGTCGGCGCGATCATCAATCTTGAGGCGCGCGGCGGGGGCGGGCGGGCCAACATGTTCCAGACCTCCGCCAACAATGGCGCGGCGATGCAGCTTTATGCCACCCATGCCGAACAACCGGCGGCATCATCCCTGGCGGCGTTTATCTACTCGGTTCTGCCCAATGATACCGACCTGACCCCGGCGCTCAAAGGTGATTACACGGCCTACAACATCGCATTTATCGGCCGTTCCGGACTCTACCACTCGCCGCTGATAACGCCGGATCGGCTCGATCAGAGGTCGGTGCAGGATATGGGCAATCAAACGCTCGAGCTGGCCGGTGCAATGCTGGCGAAGGGCGGCATCCCCGGCAAGGCGCCCGACCGGGTGTTCTTTGATTGGTTGGGGGTCACTACGGTCCACTATCCTGTCGGGTTGGGCTGGCTGATCCTGGCTGGAGCCATTGGCGCTTTTGCCTGGTCATTGCGCCGCGATGGAACAAGCGGCCTTGGCGCTGGCGCATTGCGGTTCCTTGGCGTGGCTGTGGTCGCCGGACTGTTGACCTATGCCTTCAACTGGGTCTCGCTCGGCGGAGATCGCGGCGAATACTATGACCGGCTCGCTGCGATCCCCAGGTTGGAAGTCATCGCCGCGCTGGCCTGCCTCGCCGCCTTCAGCGCCGTGATCGGGACCTGGCGAGCGAACACCGGCGCGATCGTCGGCTTCGCCACGCCGCTGCTGGTGCTGGCGATCTGCGGCCAGGCTGCGGCCCCGACGGCGATCTATCTTGTTGCCCTGCCGCTGCTGCTGGTGGCGCTGGCTTTGGCGCTGCCCGCCGGAAAACCGCGCACCTGGGGTGCAATTGCAGCTTGCGCATTGGTCGTCAGCTATATGCTCCCGCTCGGCCATTTCGTGATGCAGGGGGTTGGGGCGGGCATGCCCTACGCCGCCGTGCTGCCGTTTGTGCTGACCGTGCTGGCGGCGCTGCCGCTGTGGCTGGCTATTGGCAAGCGCCAGGCGCGACTGTCGGCGGGTATTGCCGCAGGGCTGGCGCTTGCAATGTCGCTTTGGGTGCTACTTGACGCGCCGGCGGATACCGTGGCGGTTTACGCGGATACCAAGCGTTGATTGCCAAACGGCCCGGATTGCTCCGGGCCGTTTGCGAGTGATTGGAACTTGATCCTACTGATCGAGGAACGAGCGCATCTTCCTTGACCGGCTCGGGTGCTTGAGCTTGCGCAACGCCTTCGCCTCGATCTGCCTGATCCGTTCACGCGTCACGCTGAACTGCTGCCCAACCTCTTCCAAAGTGTGGTCGGTGTTCATCCCGATCCCGAAGCGCATCCGCAGCACGCGTTCTTCGCGCGGGGTCAGGCTGGCCAGCACGCGGGTGACGGTTTCCTTGAGGTTGGCCTGGATCGCGGCGTCGACCGGGATCACGGCGTTCTTGTCCTCGATGAAATCGCCCAGGTGGCTGTCTTCCTCGTCGCCGATCGGGGTTTCGAGGGAGATCGGTTCCTTGGCGATCTTCATCACCTTGCGGACCTTTTCGAGCGGCATGCTGAGCCGCTCGGCCATTTCCTCGGGCGTGGGCTCGCGGCCTTGCTCGTGGAGGAACTGGCGGCTGGTGCGGACCAGCTTGTTGATCGTCTCGATCATGTGCACCGGGATGCGGATCGTGCGGGCCTGATCGGCGATCGAGCGGGTGATCGCCTGGCGGATCCACCAGGTGGCATAAGTGCTGAACTTGTAACCGCGGCGGTATTCGAACTTGTCGACCGCCTTCATCAGCCCGATGTTGCCTTCCTGGATCAGGTCGAGGAACTGCAGCCCGCGGTTGGTGTATTTCTTGGCGATCGAGATCACCAGCCGCAGGTTGGCCTCGACCATCTCCTTCTTGGCGATCCGCGCTTCGCGCTCGCCCTTCTGGACCATGTTGACGATCCGGCGGAATTCGGTGAGGCTCATGCCGGTCTGGCTGGCGATGTCGGAGATTTCGGCGCGAATCCGCTCGACCGCGTCGATCTCGGTGTCGGCGAAAGCGGCCCACTTCTTGTCCTTGCCGGCCTGCGCGGCCAGCCAGCCATCATCGAGTTCGTGCCCGACATAGCTGTCGAGAAAATCCTTGCGGTTGACCTTGTGGCGTTCGGCCAGGCGCAGCATCTGCCCGCCCAGCGCGGTCAGGCGGCGGTTGAAGGCATAGAGGTTGTCGACCAGGTATTCGATCTTGGTCGCGTGGAACTGGACCGATTCAACCTGCGCGGTCAGGTCTTCGCGCAGTTGCTGGTAGTTCTTTTCCCGGGTTGCGGTGAAGGCCCCGCCGGAACCCATGATTTCAAGGCGATCGGCCTGGATCTTCTCAAACTTCTTGAACAGCGTGGTGATCGTGGCGAACTTTTCCAGCGCCTCAGGCTTTAGCTGGGCTTCCATCTGCGCGAGGGAAAGGGTGTTGTCCTCCTCCTCGTCATCGCTCTGGCGCGGCATGCGGCGTTCGATCTGGTCGTCGTCGTCCTCGTCGGCCTTGACTTCTTCCTCGACCTCTTCTTCGTCTTCCTTGAACGAAGGGCCGGCGGTGGCTTCGGTGATTTCGCCGGTGACTTCCTCTTCGCCGTCTTCGGTGAGGTTTTCGGGCGCCGGTTCCTTTGACAGCATGGCGTCAAGGTCAAGGATCTCGCGCAGCTGCATTTCGCCGGCGTTGAGCGCTTCGGACCACTGGATGATCGCGTGGAAAGTGATCGGGCTTTCGCACAGTCCCAGGATCATCGTGTCGCGCCCGGCTTCGATCCGCTTGGCGATGGCGATTTCACCCTCGCGGCTGAGCAGCTCGACCGCGCCCATTTCGCGCAGGTACATCCGCACCGGATCATCGGTGCGTTCGATGATTTCCTTCTTTTTGACCAGGTCCGGGCGCTCGGCCATGCCGTCGGACTGCTCGTCGAGCTCCTCGGCTTCCTTCTCGTCCGGATCGACCGCGTCTTCATCGCTTTCGACGATGTTGACGCCCATTTCCGAGATCGCCGACATGATGTCCTCGATCTGGTCGGTGGACATCTGGTCTTGCGGCAGCGCCTCGTTGAGCTCGTCCATGGTGATCACGCCGCGGCGCTTGGCCCGGGCGATCAGCTTCTTGATCGAGGCTTCGTTGAGGTCGATCAGCGGCGCATCGCCGCCGTCCTTTTCGCCACCCGAGATATCGTCTTCGTCCATCATTCCGCCATTGGTTTGGCAGCGGCTTCATCCAAAGCCCCCGCTCGCGCGCTGGCCATTTGCCGCAAGCGCGCATCGAATTCCAGCTTTCTCTTCAGCAATCTTTGCTGTTCGGCATAAGCCCCTTCCGAAAGGTCGTTCTCGAACCGCCGGGTCGCCTCGGCCAGCGCTGCTTCGAGCGCGGGCCGTTCGACCAGCAGACCGACCGCCTGGACCAGATCGGCCCGGGCCAGTTCGGCCTCCACGCCATCGACCAGAAAGCCAAAGCGCAGTGCGGCATATTCCTCAGGAGCCGGGGGCGCCAGTCCCCGAGCTGCCAATATGGTAGCAAGATGCGCGCTTTCAAGCGTTTCGCCTGCGTCGATTGCATCGACCAGTATCAAAAAACGCGGGTCGCGCAGTTCGGCGTGAGCCAGAACGTCGGCGTGGAGCGCCAGTTCCGCCGGATAGCGCAGCAAACCGGCCAGCACCGCGGCGGACAGCGCATCGCGCGAGCCGGAGTGCTTCCTGAGCCTTGCCAGGTGTTTGGGATCGCTGCGCTGGGGTACCGGAAGCCCTCTACCGCCGGGCTTCCATTCGCGCTGCTCGCGGCGCGGGAACGCGAAAGCGGAGAACCGTTCGGACAGCTCGCGCCGGTAGAGCGCCTGGATGTCGCGATCGGCAATTGTCTCGACATGCGCCATCAGCCGGGCTTTCAGCCCGGCCTTGTCCTCGGGTGTGGTCAGCGACTGAGCGTCGCGTTCATGCTCCCACAGCACGTCGAGCAGCGAAGAGTGCCCGCCAAGCGCGGCCTCCATCGCGCGCGCGCCGTCGCGCTTGATCAGGTCGTCGGGATCGAGCCCGGCGGGCAGGCGCACGATCTTCAGGCTGTGCGCCGGGCGCAGCAGGGGGAGCGCGCGGGTCACGGCGCGCATCGCGGCGCGCTGGCCGGCGGCATCGCCATCGAAGCACAGCACCGGGTTTTCGACCAGCCGCCAGAGCATTTCGAGCTGGCGTTCGGTCAGCGCCGTGCCGAGCGGCGCGACCGCATCCTCGATCCCTGCGGCAGCCAGCGCGATCGTATCCATATAGCCTTCGACCACCACGATCCGCCCGCTCTTGCGACTGGCCGGCCCGGCGCGGTGGAGGTTGTAGAGCGTGCGGCCCTTGTCGAACAGCGGGGTGTCGGGCGAGTTGAGGTATTTGGGGGCGCCAGAGTCTTTCGGGGTCTTCGCCGCGTCGAGGATCCGCCCGCCGAACGCGATCACCCGGCCCCGTGCGTCCTCGATCGGCAGCATCAGCCGCCCGCGGAACCGGTCATAGGGTTCCTTGTCATCGACCGCGATACGCAGGCCCGCCTCGATCAGCATATCCTCGGGGAAGTGGGCCAGCGCGGCTTTCAGCGCCTGGCGGCCCTCGGGCGCATAGCCGAAGCCGAAGCGTTCGATTGTCCGGTCATTGAACCCGCGGGTGGCGAGGTAGGCGCGGGCCTTCTCGCCCTCGGGTGAAGCCAGCCGCTCGACGAACCAGGCCTGGGCTGCGGCCATCACATCGTGGAGCGAATCGCGCTTCTCCGCCTCCTGGGCGGCGCGCGGGTCCATCGCTGGCAGTTCCATCCCGGCCTCGCTGGCCAGTTCCTTGACCGCGTCCATGAACGACAGCCCGCGCTGGTCGGTCATCCAGCGGATCACATCGCCATGCGCGCCGCAGCCGAAGCAGTGGTAGAACCCCTTGCTGTCGTTGACGGTAAAGCTGGGGCTTTTCTCGTTGTGGAACGGGCAGCAGGCCTTGAACTCATGCCCGGCCTTGGTCAGCCGCGTGGTCCGCGAAATGACGCTGGACAGCGTCACCCGCGCGCGCAGTTCATCCAGCCATTGCGGAGAGAGGGACATCGGGCCTGTCTAGCCGTTGCGGCCCTGCGCCTCAACCGCGCGAAAAATCGCCCCACAGCCTTGTCCCCGGCCTGGTTTTCTTCGGCTAAACGCAGGATTCCGTATGGTAAATTAGTTCTTTCCTTTCGCCGGGAAGTGGTTAGGTTGCGGCCCGGGTCGTGGGGGCGGCCTGGGGGAAACATCTAACTACCAATCCAGCATTGCCGGGATCGCCCCTGAAAAACAGGAGGGAAGAAGATGCTGAATAAGGTTAGCGCGGTTGCGCGTTTGGTGGCTATTGTTCTGGCGATTGTCGCTGGTTTCATGCCGGAACTTGGTTTCAATGTAGCACTGGTTCTGGTCGTGCTCGGGCTTGTCGCGGGGATCACCATGCCGGCCGATCGCTATGTCGCCGTTGGCGTCACGGTCGTGGCCTTGCCGATGGTGGCGGTAGCGCTTGCGAACATACCCGTGGTGGGCACCCAGCTGGGCGCCGTGGCCGGTGGGCTGGCGCTGTTCGCGGCCGGATCGCTGGCCAGCGCGCTTGTGATGATCCTGGTCACCCGCTCCAGGGAAGATATCGGCGGCCTCGGCAAGTAAGCCGGGTAGTAGCCGAACAGGGAGGCCCGCCGGACATTCCGGCGGGCTTTCTTGTACCCGGCTTAGCTGAGCGCCGCCTTCACCAGCCCGCTGGCCCTGCCCATGTCGATCTGGGTGCCGTGCCTGGCTTTGAGCGCGCCGACGACTTTGCCCATGTCTTTCATGCCCGCGGCCCCCACTTCGGTGATGATCGAAGCAATCGCGGCCTTGACCTCGTCCTCGCCCATCTGGCTCGGCAGGAACTCTTCGATCACCGCCAGTTCGGCCTTTTCGACATCGGCCAGTTCCTGGCGTCCGCCCTGTTCGAACATCACAATCGATTCGCGGCGCTGCTTGGCCATCTTTTGGAGGACGTCGACCACCAGCACATCGTCATCGGGCACGGAAGCAGCGGTGCGCAGTTCGATGTCCTTGTCCTTGAGCTTGGCCAGGATCAGGCGGACGGCGGCTAGGCGCGGTTTGTCTCCGGCCTTCATCGCGGTAATCTGGGCGGCCCTTATCGTATCGCGGAGCATTTTGGGGGGTCTTTCCAAGCGAATTGGGGATAGTGGTCGCTCTAGCGGGCATTTTCGGCTTTTCATAGGTTGACGCTGCCGGGCGAGGGGTTTAGCCGCCGACCCTTAGCAACATCGCCAGAACCCAGTTGAACGGAGCGCCACCCATGGCCGACCCCGCCCCTTCGTTTGCGCCGCAACCCGCGGGCGCAACCGGAGTCCTTGTGCTCGCCGATGGCCAGGTCGCCTGGGGCAGGGGCTTTGGCGCGGAAGGCGTGGCAGTCGGCGAGCTCTGCTTCAACACTTCGATGACCGGGTATGAGGAGATCATGACCGATCCCTCCTATGCCGGGCAGCTGGTGACTTTCACTTTCCCGCACATCGGCAATGTCGGGGTGAACGAGGAAGACCTCGAAAGCCACGTCGAAGGCGCGGTCGGCTGCGTGGTGCGCGAAGACGTAACCGCGCCCAGCAACTTCCGCGCAGCCGGCACTTTCGGCGACTGGCTGGCGAGCAAGGGCAAGATCGGCCTGGCCGGGATCGATACCCGCGCGCTGACCCGCCGGATCCGCCTGGCCGGCGCGCCCAACGCAGTGATTGCGCACAGCAAGGACGGCACGTTCAACCTGCCCGAGCTTTTGAAGCGCGCACAGGACTGGCCGGGGCTGGAAGGGATGGACCTGGCCCGCGTGGTCAGCCGTTCGGCCAATGAGGAATGGCAGGGCGGCACCTGGACGCTGGGTAAGGGCTATGCCCGCTCGCCGCGCACCGAGAGGCCTCACGTGGTCGCTATGGACTTCGGCGCGAAGGACAACATTTTCCGCAGCCTCGACCACGCCGGGGCGCATGTCACGGTTGTACCGGGCAATAGTTCGCTGGACGACGTGCTGGCGCTGGGGCCCGCCGGCGTGTTCCTCTCCAACGGCCCGGGTGATCCGGCGGCTACGGGCGTCTATGCCGTGCCGGTGATCCAGGGCCTGCTGGAGCGCGACATTCCCGTGTTCGGGATTTGCCTTGGCCACCAGATGCTGGCGCTGGCGGCGGGGGCCAAGACCATCAAGATGCACCAGGGCCACCGCGGCGCGAACCACCCGGTCAAGCGGCTGGAAGACGGGGTGGTCGAGATCACCTCGATGAACCACGGCTTTGCGGTTGACGGGGCGAGCCTGCCGGACGGCGTGGTGGAAACGCATGTCTCGCTGTTTGATGGCTCGAACTGCGGGATCGCAGTGAAGGGCAAGAAGGCGTTCGGGGTGCAGTATCACCCTGAGGCATCGCCGGGGCCGATGGATAGTTTTTATCTGTTTGAGCGGTTTGTTGGGATGTTGGGGTGAGGAGGCCCAAACTAGTCTGGTTTGCAGTCGGTGCAGCTACTGCTGGGCTCTCGTCCATTGTTGCAGGCTGGCTTTTTGAACCTGTTGTGTTCGATGAAAGCGGTGTCCCCTATTTAATTCTAACAGATCGAACGTCACCTGCACCATCGTCCGCAGCGAAGGGTGCTGATGGGCAGGTTGCAATCGCCAATGCGGCGGGCGAAACCCTCAAAAACTGCGGTGCGCGTGTGTTTGAAATGGTGTCGCATAGGGACCGTGCGCCAACGGCGGAACTGCCGATTGTGCGCGAGAACTATGATGCGATTAAATGCGTGATCAGAGAATCCAGAAATAAGAACATTGAAATTGAGGCGAAAGAGCATTGGTCGTCGCCTGCAACCAATGAATTGAGATCAAAAACAAATGCCCAAACGCACTGACAACTCCTCGATCCTCGCCCTAGGCGCTGGTCCGATCATCATCGGCCAGGCTTGCGAGTTCGACTATTCCAGCACCCGAGCGATCAAGGCTGCCAGGGGTCGATGATGCGCGCGCCTGTTCTTGCCATGTGTCCGACATTGCGCGTGACCACCGGCATCCCTGCGGCAATCGCCTGCGCACAAATCAGCAGATCGATGTCAGCGATCGGCTTGCCGTCGCCTTCAAGACCCGCCTTGAGCTTGCCCCAGACAGTCGCGGTCAGGAAATCAGGCAAGAGGATCCGATCGGCAACGCGCAGGACAATGTCGTTCCGGCTCGCCAGCAGGCGTTCGGCCCTGACCGGATCGGATGCCTTGGCAATGCCAAATTCGATTTCGGCCAGCACGATCGTGGACAGATGGATTTCGGCTTCGTTTTCGGCGAGGAAGTTCACGACGCGCTGGTCTGGGCGAGGGCGGGTGAGTTCGCTCCAGACGTTGGTATCAATCAGCACCAAAAACCTCACGGCCGGTATCGACGGTCCGTTCGGGCAATTCCAGTTCGGCTCCGTTGGCAGTCTCGATCAGGTGCTGGACAAATTCCTTGCCGCTCATCGCGCGAATGCGTGCCGCACGTTCATCGGCAATGGGAGCGTAGGTGCGTTCGAGCAATGCGCGCAGTTCGGCCTCAAGCGACCGGCCGTTGCGTACGGCCACAAGCCGAGCGTTCTGGTGGATCGCATCGTCGATGTTGCGGATCGTAAGATTTCCCATCACTCGGTTCCATTGATAGCAATGCCATCATTGTACGCAGAAAATCCGAATTGGCAATGCCCAACCACCCCGCATCCCTCGCCAACACCGCAAGACCGGCCTATCGTCACTCACCCGCTGGGGTCGCGCAAAGCTCCAAGGAAAGGACTGACCATGCCTAGATTGATGCTTCGCCTCGCCGCGCTGCTGGCGCCGGTGTTCATGGTGCTCGCCGCGCAGCCCGCTGCCGCGCAGGTCTTTGCCAAGGTTTCCAGCCAGAGCGCGCAGAGCCAGGTCATCGCGCTGCTGGCCACCGGAACCGAGACCGACAAGCGCAAGCTGGAAGCCGTTGCCAAGACCAGGGGCTACAAAACCGGCCGCTCGAAGAATGCTGCCGGCGAGGACGAGGTGATGATGATCGTGCCGGACAGCGGCGATCACGACCAGTACTGGGCTTTCTATGACGAACTCAAGACCGGCAAACACGGCGCGCTCAAGTTCGACATGATCGTGCTGCCGCTCGATACCGATACCACCAAGGATGGTTATCTCGACAGCGCCAGGGTCTGGGGCTCCACGCTGGTTACCCGGCCCGCGCCGGTCAAGGCCATTCTGGGCCGTGCCAAGGGCATGAGCCGGGCCGCGGTGGTGCTGGGGATTATCGGCACCGGCAGCGAGACGCAGATGGCCAAGCTGGAAGCAGCGGGCAAGGCGGCCGGTTACATCACCACCCGCAGCAAGGGCAGCAAGGGTGAGCCGGACGTGATGGTGATCGTGCGCAGCAGCGACGATTCCGCCAAGTTCTGGATTTTCTACCGCCAGGCCGTGCGCGGCAACTACGGCAAGCTGGATATCGAGATGATCCTGGTCCCTCTGCAATACGATCCCGCCGCCAAGGACTATCTCGACCACGCCAAGGTCTTTTCCTCCAGCCAGATAATCGAGCCCTGACCCGCAATGCCCAAACGCACTGACATCTCCTCGATCCTCGTCATTGGCGCCGGTCCGATCATCATCGGGCAGGCCTGCGAGTTCGACTATTCCGGAACCCAGGCGATCAAGGCGCTGAAGGAGGAGGGCTACCGGGTGGTCCTGGTCAACTCCAATCCGGCGACGATCATGACCGACCCGGACTTGGCCGACGCGACCTATGTCGAGCCGATCACGCCCGAGATTGTTGCGGCGATCATCGCGAAGGAGCGGCCTGACGCGGTGCTGCCCACGATGGGCGGGCAGACCGCGCTCAACACCGCGCTCGCCCTGTTCAACGATGGCACGCTGGAGAAGTACGGGGTCCAGATGATCGGCGCCGATGCCGATGCGATCGACAAGGCCGAGGACCGGATGCGGTTCCGCGAGGCGATGACCAAGATCGGGCTTGAGTCTGCCCGCTCGGGCATCGCCCACAATGTCGACGAGGCCTTCGCGGTGCTCGAACGCACCGGCCTGCCCTCGATCATCCGTCCCAGCTTCACGCTGGGCGGCACCGGCGGCGGGGTGGCCTATAACAAGGCCGAGTTCGAGCATATCGTTCGCACCGGGCTCGATGCCTCGCCCACCACCGAAGTGCTCATCGAAGAGAGTCTGCTGGGCTGGAAAGAGTACGAGATGGAAGTCGTTCGCGACCGGAACGACAACTGCATCATCATCTGCTCGATCGAGAACGTCGATCCGATGGGGGTCCACACCGGAGACTCGATCACCGTCGCGCCCGCGCTGACGCTGACCGACAAGGAATACCAGATCATGCGCAACGCCAGCATTGCGGTGCTGCGCGAGATCGGGGTCGAGACCGGCGGATCGAACGTGCAGTTCGCGGTCAACCCGGCGGACGGCCGCCTGATCGTGATCGAGATGAACCCGCGGGTTTCGCGCTCGTCCGCGCTGGCCTCGAAAGCAACGGGCTTCCCGATCGCACGCGTCGCGGCCAAGCTCGCGGTGGGCTATACGCTGGATGAGATCACCAACGAGATCACCGGCGCAACGCCTGCGAGCTTCGAGCCGACGATCGACTACGTCGTCACCAAGATCCCGCGCTTCGCGTTCGAGAAGTTCAAGGGCGCCGAGCCGCTGCTCTCCACCGCGATGAAATCGGTTGGCGAAGTGATGGCGATCGGCCGCAACTTCAAGGAATCGGTCCAGAAGGCACTGCGCGGGCTCGAAACCGGGCTCGACGGGTTCAACCGCATGCTGAACCTTGAAGGCGCGGGCCGCGATGCGATGACTGCCGCGCTTTCGCAGCAGACCCCGGACAGGTTGCTGGTGATCGGTCAGGCCTTTCGCGAAGGCTTCACCATCGAGGAAGTCCAGGCGATCACTCATTTCGATCCCTGGTTCCTGCGCCACATCGCCGAAATCATCGCCGAGGAAGCGCAGATCCAGGAAGACGGTCTGCCGAACGACGCAGCGGGTTTGCGCCGTCTGAAAGCCATGGGCTTTTCAGACAAACGGCTGGCGGTGCTGGCGGTACGCGGGGTCGGGGTTGCGGGCGGTCTTGGCGAAACGCTGGCCGCGCGGCGCTCGGGGCTGCTCCACGATGCGCTACGGGCCATGGCCGGGGCGACCACCGAGGAAGAAGTGCGCGAACTGCGCACCAAACTGGGCGTCCATCCGGTGTTCAAGCGGATTGACAGCTGCGCCGCCGAATTCGAAGCGGTCACGCCCTACATGTACTCCACTTACGAAGCCCCGCTGTTCGGCGCTCCGGAGTGCGAGGCCGCGCCTTCGGACCGGAAGAAGATCGTTATCCTGGGCGGCGGGCCCAACCGGATCGGGCAGGGGATCGAGTTCGACTATTGCTGCTGCCACGCCTGCTTCGCGCTGGAAGAGGCTGGCTATGAGACGATCATGATCAACTGCAATCCGGAAACGGTCAGCACCGATTACGATACCTCGGACCGGCTCTATTTCGAGCCGCTGACCGGCGAGGATGTGTTGGAAGTGCTGCGGGTCGAGCAGCAAAACGGCACGCTGGTGGGGGTGATCGTCCAGTTCGGCGGGCAGACCCCGCTCAAGCTGGCGCAGACGCTTGAGGACGCCGGGATCCCGATCCTGGGCACTTCGCCCGATGCGATCGACCTCGCCGAAGACCGTGAACGCTTTGCCAAGCTGGTCAACGATCTGGGGCTCAAGCAGCCGCTCAACGGCATCGCCCGCAGCCGCGACGAAGCGGTCGCTGTGGCCAACCGGATCGGATTCCCCGTGCTGATGCGGCCCTCATACGTTTTGGGCGGTCGGGCGATGGAGATTGTCGATTCGGTGGCCCAGCTCGATGACTACATCACCACTGCGGTGTCGGTTTCGGGCGACAGCCCGGTGCTGATCGACCAGTACCTGCGCGATGCGGTCGAATGCGATGTCGATGCGCTGTGCGATGGCGAAATAGTCGTAGTCGCCGGCGTGATGCAGCACATCGAGGAAGCCGGGATCCACTCGGGCGACAGCGCCTGCACCTTGCCGCCCTACAACCTGCCGGCCGAGATCGTCGCCGAAATGGAGCGTCAGGCCGAATTGCTGGCGATGGCGCTTGGCGTCAAGGGGCTGATGAACGTGCAGTTCGCGGTGAAGGACGGCGATGTCTACCTGATCGAAGTCAACCCGCGCGCCAGCCGCACCGTGCCGTTCGTCGCCAAGGCGATCGGCCAGCCGGTGGCCAAGATCGCGGCGCGGGTGATGGCGGGCGAAAAGCTCGACACCTTCCCGCCGTTCAAGCGTGAATTCGATTACATGGCGGTCAAGGAAGCCGTGTTCCCCTTCGCCCGCTTCCCCGGGGTCGATCCGGTGCTTTCGCCGGAAATGAAGAGCACCGGCGAAGTGATGGGGATCGACCGGACCTTCGCGATCGCTTTCGCCAAAAGCCAGCTGGGCGCCGGCGCAGGGCTGCCCGAGAGCGGCACGGCGTTCGTTTCGGTCAAGGACAGCGACAAGGCGGTGATCCTGCCGGCGGTGCGACAGCTGATCGAGAACGGCTTTGCGGTGATCGCCACCGGCGGCACCCAGCGTTACCTGGCCGAAGCCGGCCTGCCGGTCGAGCGGGTCAACAAGGTGGCCGAAGGGCGCCCGCATATCGTCGACAAGATCATCGACGGCGATGTCAGCCTGATCTTCAACACCACCGAGGGTTGGCAGAGCCTGAAAGACTCGCAATCGATCCGCGCTTCGGCGCTGTCGGGCAAGGTTGCCTACTACACAACCGCCGCGGCATCGCTGGCCGCTGCCGAGGCGATTGCTGCACTGCGGCACACCAGACTTGAAGTCCGCTCGTTGCAGGACTATTACAGTAGCTAGTTATTCGCGGTTTTCCCTAACAAGCGACCAGTCGGCTCCGTTGCCAGCGTGGCACGGGACAAGAGCTTAGTCGCTGCGGAAGGCGGCAGAAGGAAGGAAGTCATGGCAAGTGTTGAAAAGCTGCCGATGCTGGCTGAAGGCTATGAACGCCTGATCGCCGAGTTGCGCGCGTTCCGCGAAGAGCGGCCTTTGATCGTCGATGCGATCGAGGAAGCGCGCGCCCACGGCGACCTTTCCGAGAACGCCGAGTATCATGCCGCCAAGGAGCGGCAGGGCCAGGTCGAAATGTCGATCTCCGATCTGGAAGACAAGGTCAGTCGCGCCCAGATCGTCGATCCGGTGACGCTTTCGGGTGACCGGATCATCTTCGGGGCCACCGTCACGCTGCTCGACGATGCCGACAAGCCGGTGAAATACCAGATCGTCGGCCCCTATGAGGCGGACGCCAAGATCGGCCGGATCAGCTACAATTCGCCGCTGGGCAAGGCCCTGATCGGCCGCCGGGTGGAGGACGAGATCGAGGTTTCGGTGCCCGCCGGTGACCGGTTCTATGTGGTTGAGAAGATCGAGTTTATCTAAGCTCTTTTTTGCCGACGCCGCGCGGGGGCTTCGACAGGCTCAGCCAGAGCGGGCCTTTGTGTTTAACCCGAGTTTCCATTCAGGCTGTCTGAGCCAGGGCGCATGGCCCCTAGTTTCCGCTCAGCCTGAGCCTGTCGAAGGCCCCGCTGCGCACGCCCAGGCTCGACTACCGCTTCAGCATGTCCGGCTCGAGCAGGCGGTGCAGGTGCACCACCACATATTTCATTTCGGCATCGTCAACCGTGCGCTGGGCCGCGCCGCGCCAGGCTTCTTCGGCGCTGGCATAGTCGCCATAGACCCCGACAAAGTCCATTTCGTCGAGGTTGACGAACTCGATGTGCTGCGGGTCCTTGACGCGCCCGCCGATCACAAGGTGCAGTTTCTGTTCGCTCATGGGCTGTTTCCGGGAAGGAGGATGCGCGCCCATAATAGCCCGGGTATGGTTAGGCAACCCCGACCATGGGGTAAGCAAGCCTACCTGCGCAGCCGTGCGGCGAGCTTGATTGCTTCGCCGGCCAGGCGCACGCCCTGGCTGCGCGCAGAGCTGCCCGCGCGGGTGGCGCGCTGGCGCAGCGGGGCGGTGCTTTCGTCCAGTCGGGTCAAGCCTTCGCGGCCGGCGTCACCGGCCTTGTCGGCCGCTTGCTTGCTCAGCGCCAGGCCCAGTTCGGCGACCGCGGCGGCAATAGCCATTGCCCGCCGCCCGGCCTTGCCGCCCACGCCCTTCGGCACCAGCGCGCCCACCAGCAGCCCCAGGCCGAGGCCCGCAGCCACGGTCAGCAGCGGATATTCGGCGGCCAGGCTGCGAAAGTCTTCGGGCGGATAGCCATCGGGCAGGCGTTCGCGCTGCGGCACGGCGGGCAGACTCTCGCTCTCGCGCGCCAGCCGCCCTTGTGAGGCGGCGATGCGCTGACGGATCCGTTCGCTGCGTTGTTCGACTTCACTCACTGTCGGCTGACTCCTCGTCTTGGTCCGCGTTTCTATCGGTGTGTTCCTGAACCGGGTCTTGCTTGCCTGCGATCAGCCGCTTGCCCAAGGCCAGCAGAGGCTCACGAAAAAACCACAGCGCCAGCGCGGCGGCGGTGCCGGCGATGATGCCCTTGCTTTGCTTGGCGACGGCAACGCCCTGTTCGATCGCCCTGGCGGCCTCGTCGGTGGCCTTGGCCTTGATCCGCCCGGGGACGCTGCGCGCGGCCAGGTCGGCCTTGACCTGGGCCAGGCGGCCGCCGAACAGCCCGCGCGCAGCCCTGCGGTTGGCACGGTCTTCGGCGAGGCGGCTCTCAGCTTCGTTCATGGCGTCTGCTCGTTATCGGAGAGCTGCGTGGACATCTGCTTCCAGCGTTTGCCCGCTGCCATTGCCGCAAGCCCCGCCGCCAGCAGCAGACCCAGCACCACAACCAGCGTGGCGATCCAGCCTCCGACCAGCTCGGACAGCGCCAGCAGCAAGCCCATCACCAGCGCCATCAGGGCGAAGAACACCAGCGCCAGTGCCAGCGCGCCCCAGCCGGCAATGCCCTTGGCACCCTGTCCGGCCACCAGGGCGCGGCTTTTCTGGTAGGCCAGCTCAGCCTCTAGCAGTGTGCGTCCGTCATCGACCATCTGGCGTAGATCATCGACCAGCGAACGCTCGGCTGCGTCGGCCGGGGATGGCGCGATCAGGGGCGGGGCTTCATCGTCCATTGGTGGCGACAAGACGCAAGCGGCGGCGCTCTGTCAACCTTTGCCCGCTCAGCTTTCGTCCGAAGAACCGCCGCGGAACAGGCGGGCCAGGAAGAACCCGGCGACCGCAGCAATCCCGAGCGCCAGGCCCGGCTTGTTGCGGACGAACTGCTTGGCGTCGTCGCCCAGCTCGGTCAGCTCCTTGGCTTCGATCTTGGCAGCGGTTTCCTGCATCGAGCGCGCGGCGGTGCGGGCATAGTCGCCATAGCGGGTACCCAGCTTCTCATCGATCGCGCCGGCGTTTTCGGACACGATCTTGCCCAGGCTGGAGATCGCGTCGCTGGTCTTGGCCTTGCCTTCCTTGGCGAGGTCAGCGGCGCGGTCCTTGGCCTGTGCTGCCAGGTCCTTGGCGTCGGCGGCCCAGTCTTCGCTCTTGGCGCTGAGCTGTTCCTTGTAGGCCCCGGCCTTGGCCCTGGCTTCGTCGGTCAGCGCGGTGGCGCCGGCCTTGGCCTCCTCGATCGCCTTGGCGAACTTGGCCTTGGCTTCGGCCTTGGGCGCGGCGGCTGCCTTCTTCACCGGGGCCTTCTTGGCTGCGGTGGTCTTGGTCGGGGTCTTGGCCATGATCTTACCTTTCGCTGCCCGCACGCCGGGCCTCAAATTTCTATGTGGATACCTAATAGTGCACCTTCAAGGGGCTGTCATGCTGCATTGCAACTTGCAGCCTCGCGCCGGCCTGCTTAGGGAACCCCAAACTGGCCCCAGAGGAGTTTGTTCCGCCATGACCGCGATCATTGACATCCACGCCCGCGAGATCCTCGACAGCCGGGGCAACCCGACGGTGGAAGTCGACGTTTTGCTCGACGATGGCAGCTTTGGCCGCGCGGCGGTGCCCTCGGGCGCTTCGACCGGCGCGCACGAAGCGGTTGAGCTGCGCGATGGCGACAAGGCGCGGTACCTGGGCAAGGGCGTGCTCAAGGCGGTGACCGCGGTCAATACCGAGATTTCCGACGCGCTGCTGGGCTTCGATGCCGAGGATCAGCGCGATGTTGACGGGATCATGATCGCGCTTGACGGAACCGACAACAAGGCCCGCCTGGGCGCCAACGCGATCCTGGGGACCAGCCTGGCGGTGGCCAAGGCTGCCGCCAACGCGCGCGGACTGCCGCTCTATTCCTACATCGGCGGGGTTTCGGCGCATGTGCTCCCTGTGCCGATGATGAACATCATCAACGGCGGCGAACATGCCGACAACCCGATCGACTTCCAGGAATTCATGATCATGCCGGTCGGCGCCGAGAGCCTGGCCGAGGCCGTGCGCTGGGGCAGTGAAGTGTTCCATACGCTCAAGAAGGGACTCCACGACAAAGGCCTGGCCACGGCCGTGGGCGATGAAGGCGGCTTCGCGCCGAACCTATCCAGCACCCGCGCCGCGCTCGACTTCATCATGGAATCGATCGCCAGGGCCGGCTTCAAGGCTGGGACCGAGATCAAGCTGGCGCTTGATTGCGCGGCGACCGAATTCTTCAAAAACGGCAAGTACGAAATCAGCGGCGAGGGCCTTTCGCTGAGCCCGGTCGAGATGGCCGATTACCTGGCTGCGCTGTGCCAGGATTACCCGATCGTCTCGATCGAGGACGGCATGGGTGAAGACGATTTCGAAGGCTGGAAGGCGATCACCGATCTGATCGGTGACAAGGTCCAGCTGGTCGGCGACGATCTGTTCGTGACCAATCCCAAGCGGCTGCAGATGGGGATCGACATGGGGCTGGCGAACTCGCTGCTGGTCAAGGTCAACCAGATCGGCTCGCTTTCGGAAACGCTCGACGCGGTCTCCATCGCCAACCGCAACGGCTACACCGCGGTGATGTCGCACCGCTCGGGCGAAACCGAAGACGCGACCATCGCCGACCTCGCGGTGGCCACCAACTGCGGCCAGATCAAGACCGGCAGCCTGGCCCGCTCGGACCGGCTCGCCAAATACAACCAGCTGATCCGGATCGAGGAAGAATTGGGCGGCGCGGCGCATTACGCCGGGGCCGGGGCGTTCGGTCGGCTGGCTTGATCAGCTTCAAATTTACCCGCTCATGCTGAGCCTGTCGAAGCACCTGCCTGTTAAAATGCCGTAGCTTAAAACGCTGGGCCTTCGACAAGCTCAGGCTGAGCGGGCTTTCTGGGTCTTTGCTCAGGTGATCCGGCGACGTTTTAAGCCTTCGGCAGGATCGGCCCGAACAGCCAGCGCAGCGCCTTGCCCAGCAGGCGCACCGGCGGGCGGCACAGACCGTCGGTCGCTTCGGCGATGCGGTGGGCCAGGCCGTGCCCTTCGTGCTGCCAGTCCTTGGCCGCCGGCGGCGGAGTGAAGCCGTAGAGTGCGTGCCATTTGTGCTGCTGCCAGCGGGGGCCGCGCGGGCCCGAATTGTCGGCCAGCTCGCCCAGCAGGCCGCTCCCGCGTTTGCCGCCGAGGAACCACGAGGCCAGCGCCAGCGCCAGCGCGAACAGGCCCACCGTCACCACGTGCAGGATCAGCGTCAGCGTGGCCATGCGGGTTTCGAGCAGTGTGGTCAGCTCATCGACGAACTTGCGGGTAAAGCGCCCGCCCTTGGGTTCAAAGCGGCCCCAGCGCCAGCCATAGCGGACCCAGGCCGGTTCAGGCAGCGCGGGTTCGTTCCACGAAGCAGAGAACAGCAGATGGTTGTCGGGATCGCCCAGGTTCCAGCTGGTGTGGCGTTCGATCCGGTCGACCAGTGCCAGTTCCAGCCCGAACAGCTCGATACTACGCCACAGGTAAGACAGCTTGCGCTCATCCGCATGGGCATAGGTGGCGTGGCCATAGAGCGAGGCATAGAGCTGGATCCGCCCGTCGGCATCGCGCTCCAGCTTGTCCATTTCCTCTTCGCCCATGTGGGCATCGCCGCCCTTGTGCTGCGAAAGGAACACCGCGCGGGGGGCGAGGGTTTCGTGATCGATGCGGATCACCGCCAGTTCCCAGTCGGCCTCGTGCATTCCGCCGGGCCACAGGCTGAGCAGCCGGTCGGCACGCCGGGCGCCGAAAGCAAACGGGCGCAGCCGGACCAGGCCGGGGCCATCGAAGGGATAGAACATCCAGAACTGCAGGTCGGTCGCCCCCAGCTTGGGATGGTGGACCGCGCGGACATAGGCCTTGGCCGAGGCAAGATCGCCCCGGCGCGGGTCGTCCGGCGCGGTCAGGGGCGGCTCAAGCTCGGGTCCGGCGATTTCGGGATCGAGCGTCAGCCACAGCTCTTCCGGTTTGCCCGGATCGGCGGGGCCAGCAGGAAGTTCGTCTGGTTTGGGATGGCGTTTGATTGTCGCGCCGGTGGTTCCGTCGATCAACAACGCGCGCTCAAGGTACCATTCGATAGTCGAGGGAAAGTAGGTTTCCTCAGGGTGAAAGTGAATCACCGGGGCGTGGCGTTCGATCAACTGCCTGAGCAACTTTACCGACATCGCGCGGCGCGGGATCCAGTCGCCAAGGTCGAATTCCGGCGATGTCGAATTGTTCATTTTCAGACGATCCGCGATTTTATTGATTTGCTAGTGAATTATCGGAGTGCGGAAGTAAAAAGTTGTAGGAATTCGCCACAATTGCTTCCGATTGCCGGTTGCCTTCCGCGGCAATGCCTGATTAATCGTGCGATTAGACTAGGCCGCAGGGAGAGGGCATGGCGCAGTTTCCAACCCAGCCGGCCGATGTCTCGCCGGAATGGTTGACCGAACGCCTGCTGGCGGCGGGCGCAATCGCCGATGCCGCAGTCACCGCGGTGCGGTGGGAGCCGATCGGCACGGGCCAGGTCGGCGACTCTGCGCGGTTTCATCTCAGCTATGACCGCGCCGGCGCTGGTCCCCCGACCGTGGCCGGCAAATTCCCTGCCGCCGACGCGATGAGCCGCGGTACTGCGGCGGCATTCGGGCTCTATGCCAAGGAAGTCGGTTTCTACCGCCAGCTTGCCCCGCGGCTCGACATTCGCGTACCGAGCGCATTGGTGGCTGAGATTGCCGAGGACGGCGTCGATTTCGTGCTGATCTTCGAAGACCTGGGCCCGGCTCGCGGTGGCAATCAGCTGGACAGTTGCAGCCTGGATGATGCCCGCGAAGCGATGCGTCAGGCGGCCGGGCTTCACGCGCCCAGCTGGAACAACCCCGCGATCACCCAGATCGACTGGCTGCAACCCAAGGAAGGCCAGGCCGAACAGGTCAAGGCACTCTATGGCAATGCCCAGGTGATCTTTCGCGAACGCTATGCCGACAGTCTTGAGCCGGAATTCATGGCGATCTGCGAAGAGCTGAACGAGATGCGCGATGCCTGGTTTACCCAGGATGACGGGCCGAAATGCCTGATCCATGGCGATTTCCGGCTCGATAACATGCTGTTCGATATTCAGGGCGGGGCCGAGCCGATTGCGGTGCTCGATTGGCAGACCGCCGCGCTAGGCAATGCCCTGACCGATGTGGGCTATTTCATGGGCACCGGGATCGGTAACGCGCTGCGCGTGGCGCATGAGGGCGAGTTGCTCGACCTCTACTGCGCCGAAATGACCGCGCGCGGGGTGCCGCTCAGCCGCGCGGCGGTGTGGGACGATTACGTGCTGGGCGGAATTCATGGCATTTCCACCGCAGTGTTCAGCGCCGCTTATGTCGAACGGACGACACGCGGAGATGCCAACTTCCTGTCGATGGCAAGGGGCGGCTGTGCGCTTGCGCTGGAGCATGGCAGTTTGGCGAAGTTGAAGGGGTGAGCCAATTCTCCCCTCCCCAGTGGGGAGGGGCCGGGGGTGGGGGTTCGACGCTGGCGTGCTTCCCCCACCCCAACCCCTCCCCGCCGGGGAGGGGCGTCGATACTGAAAGGCCCAAGTTGCGATGCTGACCAAAGGCGATGACTATCCGCTGCACCAGACGCCGGAGCCGGTGGCCTATGCCGGGTCCGACCGCAATTTCTACGACCGCTATTTCTTTAACGGCTATGCCCCCGATGGCTCGGGTTTTTTCGCCGCCGCGCTGGGGGTCTATCCGCACCTCAATGTAATGGACGCGCACTTTTCGGCGATCCGTGACGGAGTCCAGTACAACGTCCACGCCAGCCGCGAGCTGGGGATGGAGCGGATGGATACCCAGGTCGGCCCGATCCGGATCGAGGTGATCGAGCCGCTGAGCAAGCTGAAAGTCACGGTCGATGGCGAAGGGCTCAAGGCCGAGCTGACCTTTACCGGCCGGGCCTTTCCGATCGAGGAGCCGCGCTTCATTCACCGGATCGGCCCGCGCACGTTCATGGACTATACCCGGCTGACCCAGAACGGCCACTACACCGGCTGGATCGAGATCGACGGGGTGCGCGAGGCTTGTGCCAGCGGCACCATGGGCACGCGCGACCGCAGCTGGGGCGTGCGGCCCGTGGGCACGCGCGACGAGCAGCCGCACGGCAGCGGGGTGATCCCGGGGTTTTTCTGGCAATGGACCCCGCTCAACTTCGCCGATCGCAGCGTGTTCTTCCACGTCAATGCCGACGCAAAGGGCAACCGCTGGAACACCCGCGCGGTGATCGCGCCCGATGGGGGCGGGGCTGAGGCGCTGTTCGATACCGATGGCGAAATGACTTCGCCGCTGGCGCCAGGCACGCGCTGGCCAACTGACGGCAAGCTGGTGATCGAGGGCCCCGATGGCCCCGAAACGCTGACGCTCGAGCCGCTTGGCCGGTTCCAGATGCGCGGGCTGGGCTATACTTCGGCGAAATGGAACCACGGGCTTTACCATGGCCCGCTGGCTGTGGAGCGCGAGGACTTTGGCCTGGCGCAGTGCGATCCCGGATCGATGGACAACTACCACGTCCAGCTGCCGTGCAAGGTCACCAGCGACAGGCACGGGACAGGCTTCGGCGTGTTCGAACAGCTGATCATCGGCCCTTACGCGCCGATGGGATTGAAGGAGTACATGGACCTTGGCTGACCAGCGCCCCCTTTCGCGCCTGACGACCGCTTCGACGATCGCGCTCGGGCTGATCGCCGGCTTGCTCAGTGGCTGGTGGGCGATCACTGGCGGGATGGGCGGTGAGAGCTATTCGGGCTGGTATGGCAGCCGGGTAACCGGATCGACCGATGCCGGCCCGTGGCTGCGCGCACGCGTGGCGATCAGCGGCCTGCTGGCGCTCAACCGCAGCCAGGCAGTCTATTTTACCCGCAAGACCGACGATTCGGGCGAGCCGCTGCGCGAGGCCTGCCGCTACCGGGTCACTGGCGGGGCACTGCCGGGCAAATGGTGGTCGGTCACGGTCTATGCGGCCGACAACTATCTGCCGCTCAACGATGACAATGCGCTGTCGTTCGATGCGACCGAAGTGGCCTCCGACGCGCTGGGGCAGTGGAGCGCGATACTGAGCCCGACCCGCCCGCAAGGCGAGGCCTGGGCCTCGACCAACAAGGCCGGGAATTTCGACATCACGCTCAGGATCTACCAGCCCGAAAAACGGGCGCAGGATGATTTTGCCTCGATCCCGATGCCCAAGGTCACCAAACTCGGTTGTGGAGGTCAGGCATGAACCGTCCGGTCAAACTCGCGTTGCTGTTCGCGGCTGCTGCCGTCGTCGGCCATGTCGGGCTGGTCATGGCCACTCCGCATGCCCTGATGCGGGTGGTTACGAAGCGTGCGTCGCAAGATGGCAAGCTGATCAACCAGTTCCAGTTTGGCCCGCGCACCACCAAGCTCGCGCGCGGGGTGGTGCGCCCATCGCCCGATCTCGCCTATTCGACCTGCGTCTATGACCTGTCGGACGGCCCGGTGCTGGTCGAAGCCGCGCCGACGCCAGGGCAGGGCTATGTCTCGCTTTCGGTTTTTGCTGCCAACACCGACAATGTCGCGGTGTTCGACACCACGCAATTGCCGCAGGGCATCCGCTTCGTACTGGCGCGCGAAGGGCAGAAGACCCCGGCGGGCGAGAAAGTGGTGATCTCGCCATCGAACCGCGGGATCGTGCTCGACCGGCGGCTGGCTGCCAACGACGAACTGTTCGCTGCTGCCAACCAGGCTCGCCGGGCGGACAAGTGTGAGTCGATCAAGGGCTAAACGGCAAATCCAACACGAATCACATTTCAGTGTGATCGATGTGATCGAACTCCAACAAGGGCAACTTTGCCCTTGGCGCCGCGCCGAACTGTATTGTCTGGAACCAAGTGCGCTTTGGTGCACCTTGAGTGCTGCTGGTGTGGCCCTTGAGTGTACTGGGTGTGACGCTTAACGCAGTGCCAGTAACACCGCAGACCCCGCAGCAATCAGCCCCGCACCGGCCAGCCGTGCCTTGCCGATCCGTTCCTTGAGAAACAGCCAGGCGATGGCCACCCCGAACAGGATCGATGTCTCGCGCAGGGCTGCCAGCCGGGGCACATCGCCCAGCCGGTAAGCCCACAGCGCCAGCCCATAGGTCACCAGCGAGAGCGCACCCGCCGCCAGTCCCGGCTGCCACTGGCTGCGTGCCTCAGCCAGGAACCGGGGGCCGCGCCACAGCGCGAACAGTCCCCCGATTCCAAAGCCCAGCAGCAGGAACACCCAGACGACATAGCTGATCGCCGAAGGCGCAGCCCGGACACCCCTGGCATCGATCACGGTGTAGAGCGCGATCGTCACCCCGGTCGCCAGCGCCCAGCCCAGCGCCCGCTTTGTCGGCGGGTTCCACCAGGCCACCGCCAGAGTGCCAAGGCTGACGAGCGTGGTCCCCAGCACCACCGGCAGGGTGATCGGATCGCGCAGCCACAGCACCGCCGCAGCCGCCGCGATCACCGGCGCAGAGCCCCGCATAACCGGATAAACCGCGCTCATGTCGGCACTTTCGAAGGCCTTGATCAGGCAGATCAAGTAGACCAGGTGCACCGCGAACGAACCCAGCAGCCAGGGCAGGGCCGCTGTCGGGAAGGGCACCACAAAGGCCAGCGGCAGGATCAGCAGCGCGCTCGATCCATCGACCAACGCCCGGCTCGACATCTTGTCGCCGCCGCTTTTGACAATCGCATTGACCACGGCATGCGCCGCGCCCGAAGCGAGCATCAACGCGGAGGCGGTGGCGATCACTCCGCCGAAATGGTCTTTGTCAGCAGAGTCAGTTGATCGGGCATCAGTTCGATATCGATCGCTTCGACCAGTTCGTCGAGCTGGTCGGCGGTGGTCGCAGAGGCGATCGGGGCGGCCACGCCGGGCTGGTCGAGCAGCCAGGCCAGCGCGACCTGGGCGACGGTCGCTTCGCAGTCCTTGGCGATCCGGTCCATGATTGCGAGCAGGGCGGGGCCGTTGCCATCGTGGTACTTCTTCACTCGCGCGCCGCGGACATAGCGGTCGAAATCGGCAGGCTTGCGGTATTTGCCGGTCAGGTAACCGTTGGCGAGACCGTAGAAGGGCAGCATCGCGATGTCATTGGCGACGCAGAAGTTCTGGTAGTCGGCGTCGAAATCGGCGCGTTCGAGCAGGTTGTGCTGGTTCTGCAGCACGGTGAAGCCGGGCAGGCCCTGCGCCTTGGCGGCTGCCATCGCCGAGCGCAACCGACCTTCGGCAAACTGCGATACCCCGGCTTCGCGCACCTTGCCCTCGGCGATCAGCGCACTGAAACCAGCAACCACTTCGTCCTGCGGGGTCTTGGGATCGTCGCGGTGGGCATAGTAGAGGTCGAGATAGTCGGTCTGGAGCCGCTCGAGCGAACTGGCCAGGCGCGCACCCAGCGTCGCGGGGTTGAGATCGCCGTGTTCCATGCCCCAGCCGGTTTTGGTGGCGATCCGCATGTCCTTGCGCACGCCGCGCGCCTTCGTCCAGGCGCCGATCACCTTTTCGCTTTCGCCGCCAGTGTGGCCCGGAACCCAGGCCGAATAGACCTCGGCCGTATCGACCATCCGCCCGCCGGCTTCGTAGAACGCGTCGAGGATCTCGAAGCTGGTGTCCTGATCGGCAGTCCAGCCGAAGACGTTGCCGCCAAGCACCAGCTTGAGGCCTGAAAGCGAGGGATGGCGGCTCATGCGAACTTCTCCTTGAGCGCGAGCAGCGCCAGTGCAGCCTTGGCTGCTTCGCCGC
>JANPMA010000212.1:0-6807 GCA_031422595.1 Novosphingobium sp.
GCGGACGTTCAGGAGCCTTCTGTCTGCTACGAAAGTGAGCCACTCGCGCAATCAACGACGCTTGCCGCCACGCTATTGAAGAGTGGGTCAGGCCTTCGGATTCAAATCTTCTTTGTGGCTCTTCGCCACCGCCTGATCCTCGCGGTTGTAGGAGAGGAAGATATCTGGCTGGGTGGTCATGCCCGGGTCTCCATCATTATCCACATGCGGCGAAAGTCAGTCCGCACGGCATTCAACCCCGCATACTTCGGCATCAACCGTCCAAAGTTCCAATGCAACTGGTCAAGCGAGCTATTCGGTTCAGCCAGAAGGCCGCGGTGCATTGAATCCAAGGCTTCTTTGTCGCGTCCCAATCGGTCGAGCACCAAGGCTCTAATAAAGTGCGGATTCAAGCTAGGATTGCCAAAGGCGATCGTGTCATCGATGGCGGCGAGCGCCAGGTCCCATTGCTCGGCTCCGAAATGCGCTAGGGATCGAATCCATGAGTTGGCAAATTCCAGGGGAGAGACCGGCGACCACTTCTTGTCGTCATCCAGATGCCGCAACGCCTCTTCAAACCGCCCTAGCAGCAAGCAGGCATAGGCACAGACAAAATGCGCATACCCGAAACCTGGTGATGTCCGCAGCGCTCGCTCGACATGCAGTATGGCCTCATCCGATCGGCCGATGAAGTTTAGCGCTTGGGCCACATAGGTCAGTACGGCCGGATTCTCGGGATCGATGGCCAACGCTCTTTCAATACTTTGTGTAATGCGCTGAAGCTCGGTCGGGTCATCCAGGCTCAAAATGAAATAGCGCAACGCCGTGGTGTCGGCCAACATCGCATGGGCAACTCCGAAATCCGGCGCGATGGCCACGGCCTTCGTTGCCTCGGCCACCCCCCGCTCAAGGCTTTCCCGGTCGAGCTGGCGAAACGTGGCGAAGGCCCGGTTCACCGCCTCCCAGGCTGTCAGATCGTCAGGCTTTTTCAGGGCGCGGGCCATTTCGAAAGTATGGACCTGAGCGCCCAGATGCGCGGCGACCTCTATGACTAGTTCTTCTTGAAGATTTGCGAGTTCCGCGAGCGGGCGTTCAAACTTGCGTGTCCACAGGATCGCCCCGCCTGCGGCTTCAACCAACTGGGCCGTGACCCGTAAATCGGAGCCGGTACGCCGCACGTTGCCTTCCAGGAAATAGCGGACCGACAATTGTTGCCCCACCATCTCAAGATCGGGCATCGCCCCGATGCGGAAGCGCGCGGTTGACGCGCTGGACAGCACGCGGACATTAACCCCCTGAGACAGTGCGTCGACAAGGTCTTCGACCATGCCTATGGCGAATACCTCGTCTTCGGGAAGGCCGGAACGATTGGAGAATGGGAGTACGGCAAGCGACGGCGCTTCGCCGCGCTTACCAGGCTTTGCCGGTTCGGTTGGAGTGATTTGGGATAGCGGCGCCGGGGCTTCACTCGGCCGGCCAACAAATTGCCGCACATCGCCTACGAATGTCCGCCAGGCCCTGTCCCCCGCATCACCCGTCCAGTGCGACAGGTCAGCCGTCTGCGTCAACTCGAACATGATCGGCCGCTCGCAGGCCTCAATAGTCACCGGCACCAAGGTCTTGGCCCGATCCGCTAGCGTCGCCTCGGCCCTCACCCAGCGCGAGACCACCGAGCGGGGCGACCACAGCACCACCACCGCCTTCGCCCCGCGCAAGGCCGCCTCGGTCACCTCGTCATAGGCCTCGCCCGAACGCAGGGTGGCGTCCCACCACACGTTTAGCCCTGCCGCTGCGAACGCGTCGGCGAAGCACTTGGCCGTGGCCGCGTCCTCGCGGTTGTAGGAGAGGAAGATGTCGGGGGTGGTCATGCCCCGGTCTCCGTTGCCGCGAAGAGTGTGCGCAGAATGACGAAATCTTCGTCTATTCTGGGGCTGTTTGGCCAAGCCCGGCGCCAGAAACGCTCCGTCTGAGCAAGGTCCCAGCCCATTCGGCGGACAATATTGATTTGCCTGAATGCCTCGGCCTGCCGTTCCGATTGCATGCAGAGATGAGCTTTAAGGACATAGTTGAACACGTGGGTCGGATTCCGGCCAATGCTCTCATCGACAACGAGCTCCGCTTCGGCCCAGCGGCCCAACTCGCGATAGGGACCGGACTGCCAAGTCACGGCCGCCCAAAGGAGGGGTGAGCCTTGCATCAAACGTTCGGCTGTCTTGAGGTGCGATAGCGCCTCCTCTGGCCGGTTAAGCATCGCACTGGCGACGCCACGCTGATAGTGCAGCATGCCGATGCCTGGCGCCTTGCGCAGCGCCCGGTCGATGTAGCGTTCGCCTTCCTCCGGATATCCCAGAAAACAAAACGCAAAGCCAACGTCGCCGAGAACCCTGATATCGTCCGACGCCAGTGTCAACGCGTGCTCCGCGATTGCACGGATCCGCTGGACTTCTGCATGATCGGCAATGCTGGCGAAAAAGAAGTAGGCCACAGACAATGAATTAGAGAGCATTGCATGACCCGGCCCATAATCAGGCGCAGTGGCGACTGCGAAGCTCGCCTCCTCGATACTGCGCCGAATGGCTGCCGGATCGGTCCTGCGGTAAACGGACACACTGCGCGCCACCGCTTCCCAGGCGGTGATGTCGCTGGGTTTCTTCAGGGCCCGTTCCATTTCCTGGCTGTAGACCTGCGTTTCGAGGCAACCGGCAATGTCTGTCACCAGATCCTCTTGAAGCTCAGCAAGTTCCGTGAGCGGACGGTCGAACTTTCCGGTCCACATCACTGCGCCGGTCGCGGCCTCTATCAGTTGGGTCGTGACCCGAAGGTTGGCGCCGACGCGTCGCACGTTTCCCTCGAGCAGATAGCGCACGCCAAGTTGACGCCCCAACGCCGGGATATCCATGATCGCCGCGCGCGACAGGTTGGCAGTAGCGGTTGAACCCAACACCCGGACGTTGACACCCTGTGACAACGCCGAGATCACATCCTCCACCATGCCCTCGGCAAACACTTCATCTTCGGACAGGCCGGAGCGGTTGGTGAAGGGCAATACCGCGAGCGATGGCGCAGAACCGCTTTGGCCGGGTTTCAGGGTTTCCTCGACCGTCGGGGGCATTGCAGTTGTCGTTGGGGCCTGCGGGATGGGCTCAACCGCCTTTGCCGCCATCCGCCGCACATCATCCAGAAACGCCAGCCAGGCCTTGTCGTCAGCCGCGCCCGTCCAGTGCGAGAGCTCCGCCGTCTGCGTCAGCTCGAACATGATCGGCCGCTCGCAGGGCTCGATCGTTACCGGCGCCAAAGTCTTGCAGCGATCCGCAATCGTCGCCTCGGCGCGGACCCAGCGCGAGACCACCGAGCGCGGGGACCACAATACCACTACCGCCTTCGCCCCGCGCAAGGCGGCCTCGGTCACCTCGTCATAAGCCTCGCCCGAGCGCAGTGCCGTGTCCCACCAGACGTTGAGGCCCTCCGCCGCGAAGGCATCGGCGTAGCGCTTGGCTATCGCCTGATCCTCGCGGTTGTAGGACAGAAAGATATCTGGCGCAGACAAGAAGGCTCCCCCCAGCACGACATTGCGGATCTAAGTCAACGCGTCTCTATCCAGCAGAGCGCCTGCCCTGACAACCGGAGATTGAACCGACCAACGGCTCGGATGCCAGTCTGGCCAATGTCCGCTTTGTTGTCGGTTCCGGACAGGCAGCTTTCGATCCAGCATCTCCGAAAAACAGTCCCCCATTTAGCCAAACCGCCAAACAATTGCTTCCTTAAACTCTCCCTGCTATCCACATCCATGATGACGCAGCACCGCGCCTTGCAGACTACTACCACCACCCCGGCACACCCGGGGCTGGCCGCCTTCGCCTGAGCGAAGGCGCGCCGCCGCCCGGGTTTGGGTAGGTGGCGTTTCTTCCCGAACCTGCTGATGTTCCAAACGCCGCCCCTTCCGGTGCGCGCTGGCTTGTGCCAAAGCGCCCGGCAACGACGACGAGAGTACAGCATGTCACAACAGTTTAAAATCAGCCTGCCCGATGGTTCCGTGCGTGAAATGCCGGCCGGTTCCACCCCTGCGGACGTAGCCCTGGCGATCGGCCCGGGGCTGGCCAAGGCCGCGCTGGCCGCGCGGGTGGATGGCGAGCTGGTGGATCTGACCCGGCCATTCACCGGCGATGCCGCGCTCGCGCTGGTGACCAGCCGCGATGAGGCCGATGCGCTGGAGCTCGCCCGGCATGACTTTGCCCACGTGCTGGCCGAAGCGGTGCAGACGTTGTTCCCGGGCACCCAGATCACGTTCGGTCCGGCGACCGACGACGGGTTCTATTACGACGTGATGGCGCCTGCGGGCCGCGAGCCGTTCTCGATGGACGACTTGCCGGCGATCGAAGAGGCGATGCGCGCGATCATCCGCGCCGACAAGCCGCTGCGCCGCGAGGTCTGGAGCCGCCAGCAGCTGATCGACAAGTGGACGGCCGACGGCGAGAGCTTCAAGGCCGAATGGGCGCAGGAACTGCAAGTTGACGAAGATGGGGGCGAGGAGCTGACGGTTTATTGGTCTGGCGATGATTGGCTCGACATGTGCCGCGGGCCGCACTTGCCGTCGACCGGCAAGCTCGATCCGGCAGCGTTCAAGCTGATGCGGGTGGCCGGGGCCTATTGGCGCGGCGACCAGAAGAATGCGCAGCTGACGCGCATTTACGGCACCGGCTGGCTCAACAAGAAGCAGCTCGACGCGCACCTGACCCGGCTGGAAGAAGCCGCCAAGCGCGATCACCGCAAGCTGGGGCAGGAGATGGACCTGTTCCACCTGCAGAGCGAGGCCCACGGCAGCGTGTTCTGGCACCCCAAGGGCTATGTCATTTACCGCGCGCTTGAAGACTACATCCGCCGCGCCGTGCAAGGAGCGGACTGCCTCGAAGTCAAAACCCCGCAGGTCATGGACGCGCGCCAGTGGGAGCAATCGGGCCACTGGGGCAAGTACCGCGCCAACATGTTCGTGATCCCCGACGAGGTTCCGAACACCGAGGACGAGGGCCCGGTGATCAGCGGCGATGCCGAATGGATGGCCTTGAAGCCGATGAACTGCCCGGCGCACGTGCTGATCTTTCGCCAGGGGATCAAGAGCTACCGCGACCTGCCGCTGCGGCTGGTCGAAAACGGCTGCTGCCACCGCAACGAACCGCACGGCGCCTTGCACGGGCTGATGCGGGTGCGCCAGTTCACCCAGGACGACGGCCACATCTTCTGCCGCGAAGACCAGATCGTCGAAGAAGTGCGCAGCTTCTGCGCGCTGGCCGACCGGGTCTATCGCGACTTCGGGTTCACATATGCGGTCAAGCTGGCGCTGCGCCCCGAAGCGCGGTTCGGCTCGGATTCGGACTGGGACAAGGCCGAGCAGGAACTGCGCCAGGCGGTGATCGATGCCGGCCTCGCGACCGAGGAGTACGGCTGGGAGGAACTGCCCGGTGAAGGCGCGTTCTATGCCCCCAAACTCGAATGGCACCTGACCGACGCGATCGGCCGGACCTGGCAGGTCGGCACGATCCAGTCCGACCGCGTGCTGCCCGAGCGGCTCGACGCCAGCTATGTTGGCGAGGACGGGACACGCCACCGCCCGGTGATGCTGCACCGCGCGATCTTCGGCTCATACGAGCGCTTCATCGGTATCCTGATCGAGCACTATGCCGGCAAGCTGCCGGTCTGGCTGGCCCCGGTCCAGGCGGTGGTGGCGACGATCGTTTCGGATGCGGATGACTATGCCGGCGAAGTGACGGCGCAACTTGCCGCAGCCGGAATTCGCGTCGAGAGCGACCTGCGCAACGAGAAGATCAACTACAAGGTCCGCGACCATAGCCTCAAGAAAGTCCCGCACTTGCTGGTGGTGGGCAAGCGCGAGGCCGAAGAGGGCACCGTCGCGCTGCGCACGCTGGGGGCCGAGCACCAGAAGGTGATGCCGCTGGCCGACGCGATCGCGATGTTGAAGGCTGAAGCTACTCCGCCGGACTTGCGCTGAGCTTGCTGGGAGGCCTTACCGAAGTCCAGATCGCCGTCGCCATTGCGGCGGCGCTGGGCGCGGCGTTCGTGCGCGGGCTCGCGGGCTTTGGCATGGCGATCCTGTTGGTGCCGATGCTGGGCCTCGCCATCCCGCCGAGCGAGGCGGTGGTGGTGGCCAACTGGCTGGCCATGCTGATCGGGCTGGTTGGCCTCAAGAAGATCCTCCACGCCAGCGAGAAGTCCGCGTTCCAGATCTCGGCCGTGGCCATGCTGGCAACGCCGCTGGGGGTCTGGCTGCTGTCGCTCGCCGATCCGGCGCTGGCCCGGCTCTTGATCGCGCTGATCGCCTTCGGAGCGTTCCTGCTGGTGCTGCTGCCCAAGAAGCCCGCGCACTATGCCCCCAGCCTGCCTGAGACCGGGGGGACCGGGCTGCTTTCGGGTGTGCTGACCGGCTTTGCGGGCATGCCCGGGCCGCCGGTGGTGCCCTATTACCTGCGGCGCGAAATCCCGGCGCAGCTCGCCCGCGCCTCGATGATGACGATCTTCCTGGCGACTTCCTTCGCGGGAGTTGTCTCGGCCTATGCGCTGGGAGTGGCGACGGTGCGCGAGCCCATGCTGGCCGCCGTGCTGTTCCCGGCGGTGCTCTTGGGCAATTGGCTGGGGACGCTGGCTTTCGGCAAAGTCAGCGATGCGGCCTGGCGCAGTTTTACCGGCGGGGTACTGGGGCTTGCGGCGCTGGCCGCGTTGCTGAAGCTGTTACAGGCCTGAGGGCCAGAACGGCCCGGCCAGGATCAAGGCCAGCGCGCAGGCCACGACCAGCGAACCCCGCACCAGCTCGGCCGG
>JANPMA010000213.1:0-2256 GCA_031422595.1 Novosphingobium sp.
TGCTGGTGCCGGGCGAGGGCGGGTTCCAGGACCTGACCGTGCGCGACCTGCCCAGCCTGCTGCGCGCGGGCGACGTGCTGGTGTTCAACGATACCCGCGTGATCCCCGCGCAGCTCGAAGGACGCCGGGGGGAGGCACGGATCGGCGCGACGCTGCACAAGCGGATCGACCCGCGCCGCTGGCTGGCCTTTGTCCGCAATGCCAGGCGGCTGCGCGCGGGCGACAGCGTGGAATTCGCCAATGGCGTGACGGCCTGCGCCGAAGCGCGGCTGGATGACGGCAGCTGGGTGCTGGCTTTCGCAGGCGACGAGCCGGTCGAGGTGCTGCTTGAGCGTGCTGGACAGATGCCGCTGCCGCCCTACATCGCCGGCAAGCGCCCCACCGACGAGGCCGACAAGGCCGACTATCAGACCATGTTCGCCGCGCAGGACGGCGCGGTGGCCGCGCCCACCGCCGCGCTGCACTTTACGCCCGAACTGATGGCCGCGCTGGCCGGGGCGGGGATTGGCCATGAAAGGGTGACGCTGCATGTGGGGGCGGGCACCTTTCTGCCGGTCAAGGTCCAAGACACCGCGGACCACACAATGCACGCCGAATGGGGTACCGTTTCGCCGCAAGTGGCCGCCCGGCTCAACGCGGTGCGTGCCAAAGGGGGCAGGGTGATCGCGGTCGGCACCACCTCGCTGCGCCTGCTCGAAAGCGCGGCAAGCGAAGACGGGCAGTTCCAGCCGTTCAGCGGCGACACCGCGATCTTCATCACCCCCGGCTACCGCTTCAAAGGCATCGACGGACTGATGACCAACTTCCACCTGCCCAAATCGACTTTGTTCATGCTGGTTTCGGCACTGATCGGGCGCGAGCGGATGCAGGCGGCCTATGCCCATGCGATCACGCGAGGGTACCGGTTCTACAGCTATGGGGATTCGTCGCTGCTGCTGCCCTAGGCCCTGAACAGCGTCTTCGCGTCGATCACGCGGTCGATCAGTGCCTCGTCGCGCGGGAGCTGGCCGTCGAGCATCAGCATGGCGAGGCCGTGGACCACTGCCCAGGCCTGAAGCATGAAACGCTGCGCACCTGCTTCGTTGCCGGTGAAGGTCACGGCATAGCTGCGCAGCAGCTGCGCTGCCGCGTTGTCGCCGAACACCGTTGCACCGACAGTATCGCACTTGCCGAAGACCAACCTGAACAGCGCCGGGTTGGCCAGCGCCCAGCGGACATAGGCGCGGCCGGTTGCGGCAAAGGCGTCGTCCTGCCCGGTGGCTTCAGCTGCGGCCTTCTGCCAGGCCGCCATCTGCTCGATCCCGGCTTGGGCCAAGGCCGCCATCAGCGCCTCCTTGTCAGGGAAATGGCGATATACCGCGGTGGGGGATACCCCAACTTCGCGCGCCAGCTGGCGTAGCGACAGATCGCCGATATCGCCCGATTCGAGCGCGGTGAGTCCCGCTTCGACCAGTGCTGCGCGGAGATCGCCGTGGTGATACGATTTCGATGTTGACACTGTTACCATGGCCTCTATGTTTACAGCAGAAACATTAAGGGGAGATTCGTCTCATGGCAAGCGCAGTCGAAAGTGCAATCCGCGGAGTGGTGACCAAAGGCATCAATGCCGTCGCATCATTCAACCGCAACCGGCAAGATGCCGGGCAGGACCACCCGTTCCTGACCGGAATCCATGCGCCGCTCCACGATGAGCGGACCATCACCGACCTCAAGGTAACCGGACAGATCCCGGCCGGGCTGGCCGGGCGATATGTGCGGATCGGGCCCAACCCGTTCAAGCCCGATCCGCGCGGGCATCACTGGTTCATTGGCGATGGTATGGTCCACGGCGTGCGTCTGACGGACGGCAAGGCCGAATGGTATCGCAACCGCTATATCCGCAGCCAGGTGCTCGAAGCGGTCGGCGGCACCAAGGCCGCGCCCGGGCCGCGGCGCTCGCAGCGCGACGGGGTCAACACCAATGTGGTCAAGATCGCCGGCAAGATCACCGCGATTGTCGAGGCAGGATCCTCGCCGGCCCAGCTCGACGACAATCTTGAGACGGTGGCCTATACCGATTTCGGCGGGACCCTGACCGCCCCGTTCACCGCGCACCCGCACGAGGATCCGCTGACCGGCGAATTTCACGCGATCACCTATGATGCGATGACCCCGGACCGGGTCTGGCATGTCGTGTTATCCCCCGAAGGCAAGGTCGTACGCGAGCTGGAAATTCCGGTCGAGCATGGGCCTTCGATCCATGAATGCACGATCACC
>JANPMA010000214.1:0-1666 GCA_031422595.1 Novosphingobium sp.
CGGCACTCGCCAGCAGCGTTTCAATCGGTACGACCGCAGCGGTTTCGCCGCCTTCTTCAACCACACCCTCGATCGCATAGCCCAGCTTGTCCGGACGATGCGGCTTGTCCGCGCTGAAGTAGTGGCCTGACAGGCTGGACAGGCCGAGCCCGACGATCCCGGCAAACAGGGTCCAGCCAGCGATGGTATTGAAGCGATCTTCCATGGAAATGCCCCGTTGGGATGTGCGCAGATAGGTTTGCGCGTCGCTCTAGTGTTGCACCGGGCGGAGTGCAAGGGGCATTGCGGGGGGCGGCGAAGCAGCCTAGCGATAGCGCATGTTTTCCAAGCTGCTGATCGCCAATCGCGGCGAAATCGCCTGCCGCATCATCCGCACCGCGCGGGCGATGGGGATTGCCACCGTCGCGGTCTATTCCGATGCCGATGCCAAGGCGCTGCATGTGCGGTCTGCTGATGAGGCGGTGCATATCGGGGCCTCGCCCGCGCGCGAATCATATCTGATGGGCGCGAAGATCATCGCCGCCGCCAAGGCCACCGGGGCTGAGGCGATACATCCAGGCTATGGCTTCCTCTCGGAAAATGCCGAATTCGCCCAAGCCGTGATCGATGCCGGGCTGATCTGGGTCGGGCCGAGGCCTGCGAGCATCACCGCGATGGGGCTGAAGGACGCGGCGAAGAAGCTGATGGCCGCAGCGGGGGTGCCGGTGACGCCGGGCTATCTGGGCGAAGATCAAGCGCCCGCGCATCTGGCGCGCGAGGCCGCGAAGATCGGCTATCCGGTGCTGATCAAGGCGGTCGCAGGCGGCGGCGGCAAGGGGATGCGGCTGGTCGAGGCGGCCGGGGACTTTGCAGATAGCCTGCAATCGTGCCAGCGCGAGGCGGCGAGCTCGTTCGGCAACGCCCATGTGCTGATCGAAAAGTACATTCAGCGCCCGCGCCATATCGAGGTACAGGTGTTCGGCGACACCCACGGCAATGTCGTCCACCTGTTCGAACGCGATTGCAGCCTCCAGCGGCGGCATCAGAAGGTGATCGAAGAAGCCCCCGCGCCGGGGATGGATGAGGCGACCCGCGCGGAACTGTGCGCGGCGGCGGTCAAGGCGGCCAAGGCCGTCGACTACGTCGGCGCAGGCACGATCGAATTCATCGCCGACGCCTCCGAAGGGCTAAGGGCGGACCGCATCTGGTTCATGGAAATGAACACCCGGCTGCAGGTTGAACACCCGGTGACCGAGGAGATCACCGGGGTTGATTTGGTGGAGTGGCAATTGCGCGTGGCAGCGGGGGAGGCTTTGCCGAAGCGGCAGGAGGAACTCTCCATCAACGGCTGGGCGATGGAAGCGCGACTTTATGCGGAGGATCCTACGACGGGATTTTTGCCTAGCATCGGGTCGCTTGAATATTTCAGCTTGGATCATCTCCACTCACAATACATTCGCGTTGAAACAGGGGTAGTGGAGGGCGACGAGATTTCGCCGTTTATTACCCGATGATCGCCAAGCTTATTGTCCACGGAGAAACGCGCGAAGACGCGATCGCCGACCTGAGCGGACTTTGCACCACCACCGATGTTTGGCCGGTCAAAACCCGAAACATGCACCTGTGCCTCCCCGCCGAACAGTCTTTGGACTATGTCGCGCCGCGCTGCATCATCGGCAGTTGCCGT
>JANPMA010000215.1:0-1514 GCA_031422595.1 Novosphingobium sp.
GCCTCGCCCGAGGCCGCAGTGCTCGATTATGTGCCCAATCCGCGGGCCGGATCGCTCTATCTGGTCCGCTTCGCCGTGCCGGAATTCACCTCGCTGTGCCCGGTCACCGGCCAGCCCGATTTCGCGCACCTGGTGATCGACCATGCGCCGGGTGAGACGATCGTCGAATCGAAGAGCCTCAAGCTGTTCCTTGGCTCATTCCGCAACCATGCGGGCTTCCACGAGGACGTTACCGTGGGCATTGGCCAGCGCCTGTTCGATGAGATGAAGCCGCGCTGGCTGCGGATCGGCGGCTACTGGTACCCGCGCGGCGGCATCCCGATCGACGTCTTCTGGCAAAGCGGCCCCGCGCCAGAGGGTCTGTGGGTGCCGGATCAGGGCGTAGCAAGCTACCGCGGACGGGGCTAATTAGGGACAGTCCCTAATTAGGGGGCTAATTAGGGACTGTCCCTAATTAGGGTCAGCAGTGCATCGATATCGGCCGCATCGTGATAGAGCGCAAAGCCGATCCGCAGCACATCGCCGCGCAGGTCGGTGACCACGCCTTTGGCATCGAGTGCGGCATGGAGTTCGGGTGCGGCCTCGCCCTGGAAGGCCAGGAACCGCGCTTGCGGCTGGCTGATCAGCGCCAGGCCGGGCAACGGATCGGCGGCGAGGAAGCGGGCTTTTAGCGCGTCGCAATGCGCCGAAATCGCCGCAGTTGTCAGCCCCTCGGCTTTCAGCATCCGCTGCACCGCATTGTAGCGATAGAGCCCAGAGGCATCGAAAGTGCTGCCCAGGAACCGCCGCCCGTCGGGGGCGTAGCCCAGCCCGCCTTGCTGCGCGGCAAGGTCGTCGAAGGCGGCGTACCAGCCGGTGATCTCGGGCCGGGGGCCAAAGCCCGGCGGGGCGTGGAGGAAACAGACCCCCTCGCCGGCCATCGCGTATTTGTAGCCGCCGCCGAGGTAGAACACGCTGCCCGCCGCGGCGGACAAGTCGGTCGGGGTGGCCATGAAGCCGTGATAGCCGTCCACCACCACCCACGGGCCTTCGGGCCGGGCAAGGGCGGCCAGCCGTTCGATCCCTTCAAGCACGCGGCCTGCGTTGAACTGGACCTGGCTGGTGAACACCAGGTCGAACGCCCCGCCTTCCGCGGTCTCGACCAGTTGGTCCAGCGGCACCGTGGTCAGGTCGATCCGCCCGGCCTCGGTCCAGCGCAACGACTGGCGGCGGAACGAGTGGAACTCGCCGTCGCTCGCCAGCACGCGCGGGCGCTCTATCGGCAGGGCGGAGACAATCCGCACTATGAAATCATGGGTGTTGGGCGAAAAGGCGATCGTGTTCGGATCGGGCAGCGCCAGTTCGGCGGCGATGTGCCGCTGGGCCTCGGGGATCACTTCGGCGAAGACCTTGTCCCACTTGTGATCGGCCAGCAGCGCGGCCTCGTTCCAGGCCTGGAGCTGGCCGGCGAAGCTGGCATCGGGCCACAAGTGGTGGCTGTGCGCGGCGAAGTGCAGGCGGCCGGGGGCAGCTTC
>JANPMA010000216.1:0-2526 GCA_031422595.1 Novosphingobium sp.
TCTTGCCTTTGCCCTCATCGCCCCACTGGGCGCCGATCACGGTTACGTTGGCCAATTCACAGGCCTTTCCTTGCAGGTGGAAACCGTGCCGCGCCCTAGGGGAAGCGCAGGCCAAGGGCAAGGCAAGCCTGCCCGATTTGGACGACAATCCGCGACAATTTGGGACTGGTCTTGAAACCTTGTGGCAATAGTCTTTGCTGCAAGCGGAGAATTGCCATGAAAAGAACCCTGATCCTGACCCTCGCTGCCGGTGCCCTGATCGCTGGAACCCTGGCCCAGGCTCGCCCCGGCGACCGGCTGCGCGAACGCCTTGGCGGCGGGCAAGGCCGCGCCCAGGTGGCGTCCGCTCCGGGCAAGCAGACGCTGGCCTATGGGTCCGATGCCTTGCAGCAGCTCGACTTCTACCCCGCGCAGAGCGGCAACAAGCGCGCGCCGCTGGTGCTGTTCGTCCACGGTGGCGGCTGGAAACGCGGGAGCAAGGACAATGCCTCGGGCCCGTGGAAGGCGCCGCATTATACGCAGGCAGGCTATGCCTATGCCTCGATCAACTACCGGCTGGTCCCTGCGGCCACGGTTGAACAGCAGGCCGCCGACCTCGCCGCCTCGATCCGCTACCTGATCGACAATGCCGCGAAGCTGGGGTTCGATCCCGGCCGGATCGTGATCATGGGCCACAGCGCAGGCGCGCACCTGGTCGCGCTGGTCGGGACCGATGAGCAGTACCTCAAGGCCGCGGGCCTCAACTTTGCCAGCATCGACGGGGTGCTGCCGATCGACGGTGCGGCCTATGACGTGCCGCGCCAGATGGCCGAGGGCGGCAAGTTCATGTCGGACACTTACGTCCAGGCCTTCGGTACCGACCCGGCCCGCCAGCGCGCACTTTCACCGACGCACCACGCCGCGGCGCCCAATGCCCCCGCTTTCCTGATCATCCACGTTCAGCGCAAGGACGGCGTGGCGCAATCGAAAGAGCTGGAAGCCGTGTTGCGCAAGGGGGGTTGGACCGCGGTCGAGCGGCGCGAATTCCCGGGCCATGGGCTCACAGGCCACGCCGAAATCAACCGCAGCCTGGGCGATCCGGCCTATGCCGCAACCTCGGTGGTGGATGCGTGGTTGAAACGGGTGTTCGGGGCTTAATCCTCCCCCTTGGGGGAGGGGGACCATGCGAAGCATGGTGGAGGGGTACGTGCAAGTGGTCACGACCTTGCCGGACAACTCGGGATCACTCACACGTACCCCTCCACCACCTTCGGTGGTCCCCCTCCCCGTTCCGGGGAGGATCTAGTCGACTTTCACCGCTTGCCCATCCTGCAACACATGGGTGCAGCCCAGCGCTTTCGCATCACAGCACTCGCCCAGCGCCGCCACGGTGCGCCAGCCGATCGCGCGCAGGCGTGCCGCGTGGACCGGATCGTGGCCCAGCGGCAGGAACAGGGTGTCGCGCGGCGGTTCGCTTGCCGCCAGCACGTCGATCAAGGCATCGGGATAGAGCGAAAACCCGATCGCCGGTTCGTCCGCCCGTTCGCCGTTCGACTTGATGGTATAGCTGCCGCCGCGCCCCAGAGTTCCCCCCAGCCCTTCGGCATAGATCGAAAAGCCCAACCATGACTGGTATTCGAAGCCGTGACGCTCGCTGGGATCAAGCGTCAGGCGGGCCTTGCCCTCCAACCGCGCGGCTACCTGGCGCAGCGCTGCGATCCGGCTGGCCAGCGCACCGCCGGCATCGATCGCCGCCAGCCGCTCGATCGCCGCATCGAACGGGCCGATCGCGGTGAGCAGCGGCAGGTAAGCCTCGCCGCCCGCGGCAACCAGCGCCCCGGCATTCTTGGCATCGAGTTCGGCCCGCACCGCTTCAATCCGGTCGGCGGGCAGCGGCAGGGCCTTGGCGGCCAGGGTATCGACCAGATCGGGCAGCGTGAAATCAACCGACAGGCCCGTGGCCCCCGCCGCGCTCAATGCCTCGATCGCAGCGGCTACCACTTCGCCGGCGGCGGCCACGCTGTCGATCCCGATAAGCTCGGCGCCCAACTGCAAGCGCTCGCGGGTGGGATCCAGCCCATCGCCCTTGATCGTCACCACCTGCCCGGCATAGCACAGCCGCAGCGGCCGCGCGGAAGCGGCCAGGCTGGTCGAAGCGATCCGGCCGAGTTGCGGGGTCATGTCGCTGCGCAGCGCCAAAGTCCGCAGGCTCGCCGGATCGACGAAACGGAACATCCTGCGCAGGCGGATCCCGGCCATGCGGCTGGCCAGCGAATTCTCGAACTCGATCATCGGCGGCTGGACGCGCTCGTAGCCGTGGCCATCGAGCACATCGAGCACGCTGCGCGTCACCCGCGCTGCAGCGGCGGCGCTGGGCGGCAGACGGTCTTCAAGGCCTTCGGGCAACAGGTCGCGGTCGGTGTCCATCGAGTTGCCCCTAGGTCAGTTTCCCAGTCAAATAAACCCGTTCGTCCCCACCGAACTCGACGGTCAGCCATTCAAGCCGCCCCCCCACATCGCGAGGGGCCAAACGTTTTGGGGTTATGG
>JANPMA010000217.1:0-1653 GCA_031422595.1 Novosphingobium sp.
CGAGCGTACCTGCACCAAGGCCGAACTGGCCCAACAGAAAACCGATTGGGAAGTCGCCCAGAAGGCCAAGGCCGAAAAGGAAGCCAAAGAGCTGGAATCGTTCAAGCAGATGTTCGGCGGGATCGATCCCAACGACCCCAAGGCGGCCGAGGAAATCGCCGCCCGGATGCGCGGCCAGCATGGCTGGAGGAGCGTGGTCTACAAGGGCAACGGCACTTACGAAGTCGATATCGCGATCAGCGGGCGCATGGACCATGACTTCACCTTCCCGACGATCGAGCGGATGCCCGGCGTCACCGCCTTCCTGGTCGCCAACCGCCGCGCCAATGGCGAAGTGCGGATCGATTCGCCGATCATGCAAGCCGCCTCGCTGGGCATGCCGATGGGCAATGCAGTGCAGACCGCCGCCCAATCGCGGATGCCCAAAGGCCCGGATGGAGAGCTGCCGCAGTTCCCGATGGCCAATGGCACCTTCACGCTGACCACCGACGGAGTGATTCTGGCCAACAACACCGAAAAGGGTGCCAAGGCCGTGCCGACCGGCAAGCAGCTCGACTGGGACGTGTCGGGCCACAACCCGATCGCGCCCTATGCGCTGATCGGGCTGGGGAAGTAACCCCGGCCAGCAAGGGTCTTGCTCACCGGGCCAGCGAATTCTAAGGCGCTGGCCCATGGCCCACCCCGTCTCCCCCCTCGCCCGCCCCTTCCCCGCGATGCCCGCCATCGGCGGCGTGACGCTGCGTGTGGCGCGGGCTGGTTACAAGGATTGGGCCAAGGGACAGGAACGCTGCGATCTCACTTATGTCGAGCTGGCCGAAGGCACAGCGGTGGCTGGGGTGTTCACCCGCAACGTCTGCTGTTCGAGCGAGGTCGAGCTGGGCCGCGCCAATGTAGCGCAGGGCCGCGCGCGGGCGCTGGTGGTCAATGCGGGCAATTCCAACGCCTTCACCGGCTATCGTGGGCGCGAGGCGGTTGAGGGAATCATGGCGCAAGCGGCCGCTCACCTGGGCTGCGGGCAAGAGCAGGTCTTCGTCTCGTCCACCGGGGTGATCGGCGTGCCACTGCCCAAGGACAAGGCCGAGGCCGGGGTGCGTGCCGCGCTGGCTGCAGAGGCCTGCAGCTGGGAAGAGGCCGCCAATACCATCGGCACTACCGACACTTTTGCCAAAGGCGCGACCGCACAGGCAGTGGTCGGCGGCAAGACCGTGACGCTCACCGCGATCATCAAGGGCAGCGGCATGATCGCCCCCGATATGGCGACCATGCTGGGCTACATATTCACCGATTGCGCGATTGCCCCCGCCTTCCTGCAGGAACTGCTGAGCGTATCCAATCAGCGCACCTTCAGCTGCATCACGGTCGACAGCGACACCTCGACCAGCGACACCGTGCTGGCCTTTGCCACCGGCGCGGCGGGTAACGAACCGCTCACCGGCTTTGACAGCCCCGGCGCCGATGCCTTTGCCGCCGCGCTGGAGGATGTCTGCCGTCAGCTTGCCCATCTGGTGGTGCGCGACGGCGAAGGCGCGCAGAAATTTATCGCGGTCACAGTCAGTGGCGCGGTCAGCGATGAGAGCGCCCGCAAGGTCGGCCTCAGCGTGGCCAACTCGCCCTTGGTCAAGACCGCGATTGCCGGCGAAGATGCCAACTGGG
>JANPMA010000218.1:0-4394 GCA_031422595.1 Novosphingobium sp.
GATCAGGGCGCCGATATCGTGGTCTATTCGCTGACCAAATATGTTGGCGGCCATTCCGATCTGGTCGCGGGTTCGATCTCTGGCGCCAAGCGCTGGATTGATCCGGTGCGGATGCTGCGCAACACCATGGGCGGGATCGCCGATCCCAACACCGCCTGGATGCTGATGCGCAGTCTCGAGACAGTCGAACTGCGCATGACCCGCGCGGGTGAGAACGCGGCCAAGGTCTGCAAGTGGCTGGCCGGGCACCCCAAGGTCGAAAAGCTCGGCTATCTGGGCATGATCGACGATCCGCGCCAGCAGGACATCTTCAATCGCCACTGCAGCGGCGCGGGCAGCACCTTCTCGCTCTATATCAAGGGCGGCGAGGCCGAGGCCTTCCGCTTTCTCGACAACCTCAGGATCGCCAAGCTGGCGGTCAGCCTGGGCGGCACCGAAACACTCGCCAGCCTGCCGGCGGCGATGACCCATTTGTCGGTACCCGATGAACGCAAGGCGCAGCTCGGGATCACCGACAATCTGGTGCGGGTCTCCATCGGGATCGAGGACGCGGACGATCTGATCGCCGATTTCGAGCAAGCACTGGCGGCGGTTTGAGAGGGTAGAAGGGTTCACGCGAAGGAAGCAAAGGCGCGAAGATGTCACGCTTGCAGCGCAGCCGCCTTCAACTCATGCGGTCAGGCAATGCGCACCCTCGATGCGTTAACGGAGGCCTGCGGCCTGAACTGATCCCTTCGCGGCTTCGCTCCCTTCGCGCCTTCGCGTGAAACCCATTCACTCCCTTGCCCCGCCGCCCCGGTTCTGCTTTGCCAAGAACCATGACCCACGAACCGCACGACAAGCTCCAATCCGACACCGACACTCCCGCACCCTCGCGGCTCGCCGAGGTGACCGAGGGCCCTTGGCAAGGCTGGTACCACTGGGAGCCGGTTGACGACTTCGAGGAGCATTCCGGCCCGTTCTATTGCAAGCCTGACGCGACAGGCATGCTCTGCGGCTTCCGCCCCGATGCCAAGAACCGCAACGGCGGCGGAAATATTCACGGCGGGGCCTTGATGACATTTGCCGACTATGTGCTGTTCATGACCGCATTTGGCGCTGACGCCGACCTGCATGGGGTGACGCTGACGATGAATTCGGAGTTCATCGGCGCGGCTGAGCCGGGGCGTTTGTTGACCGGGCGCGGGGAGATTGTCCGCGCGGGGTTTTCGATCATTTTCGTGCGCGGGATGATTGACGACGAGGGCCGCCCGGTGCTGAGCTTTTCGGCAACGATCAAGAAGCTGAAGAAGCGGGGCTGATATCCAAAGCCCCCTTTTCTTCAGAGGAGGGGGTTGGGGGTGGTGGCGGTGCGCGAGCTGCGCTCTCGCGAAGCGACTCAGGTCGCTTCACCATCCCCCGACCCCTTCCTCTTCAGAGGAGGGGGAGGAATTACCCCTTCCACTCGCGTCGTTCCTCCGCTGCCCGTAGCACTTCATAGGCCAATTGCAGCGCCTGGAAGGCCTTGGCGGCGTCCTCGTCGCCGGGGCGCAAGTCGGGGTGGACCACTTTGGCCTTGGCGCGGTAGGCTTTCTTGATCGCTTCGAAATCGGCGTCAGGGGTCAGCTCGAGCAGATCGAGCGCGCGCAGTTCGTCGCGGCTGCGGGTGCCGTCGCCCGAACTCGCCCAGCCATAGTGCGCGGATTCGTGGTAGCCGGAATTGTCGCGGTTTTCGTCTGCCTCGCGCTGGGCGGCCTCTTCCTTGTTGAGCCCTTCGAAATAGTCCCAGCCCTGGTTGTATTCGGCGGCGTGGGCCTGGCAGAACATCCAGCGTTCGGGGCTGTTGGGGCTTTTGGGGGCAGGACAGGTCCCGGCGTCGTTGCAGCCATGGCGGTCGCACAGCCGGACCTCGACGGCATCGCGGCTGCTGCCATAGCCACCCCAGCGGGGAAAGCCCCAATTGTCTGATCTGCGTGCGCGGCTCATCGGTTCCAGCGATAGTCGCTTGCCCGGCCCGGGCGCAAGCCAAACTGGCAGGTCAACGATATTTTAAGTTTTGTTTTGCAATGTTGCATTGCAATATTCGTCGGCTGACGCTATCTGGATCGCAGCCCTCCCCAGGATACCAAGACCATGAGCACGCAACTCAAGATTTCTGCCACGCTTTCGCTGATACTGATGAGCGGCTTCGCGCTGCTCTCGCAGCTGGGCGGCGCGGTTGCCACCCAGCCGCTGATCGGCGGGTAAGTTGAAATAGCCCTCTCCCCTTGATGGGGAGAGAGTGCGGGCTAATCAACAGTCACCGTTACCGCGCGGCGGTTCCTGGACCAGCTTTCCTCGTTCGAGCCCAACGCCAGCGGCTTTTCCCTGCCGTGGCTGACGGTGCCAATCCGCCCCGCGTCGATTCCCAGGCTGACCAGATAGTTCTTGGCCGCATTGGCCCGGCGTTCGCCCAGCGCGAGGTTGTATTCGCGGGTGCCGCGTTCGTCGCAATGGCCTTCGATGGTGATCCGCTTGGCCGGGTACTTCGCCAGCCAGACCGCCTGCGCGGCCAGTGCCTGCTGGTCCTGGCCGTCGATGTTGTAGCGATCGGTATCGAAATAGACCGTGTCCTGGCCCATCAACTGGGCCACGAAATCGGCCTGGCTGCCCGCCACCGGCCCCTGGTTCTGGCCCGAGCTATCGGTCGAAACCGCGCCGCCCGGATCGGGGGGGAGAATCTTCGGCGGCTTTTTCGAACAGGCGGAGACCGCCAGGCTGCCGGCGAGCAAGGCCAGGGTCAGTGTGGAGCGAGTGTTCATCGGTATCTCCTTTGAGCGTCAGGTTTTCCTGTTTGCCCGATCGAGTCAATCCAGTTCAGGGACGAAGCGGTCCCCAGGCGGGGTCGCTGCCATCGCCCGGGGTTTCGAGCTTGCGCTCGTTCTTGCCGGTGATATCGACCTGCCAGACCCCGGCCTTGCCGCTGCCGCGGGTGGTCCGGAAAAACTGCAGGACGCGGCCGTTGGGGGCCCAGGTCGGCGCTTCGTCTTGCCAGCTATCGGTCAGATAGCGCAGACCGCCGCCCGCCGGATCCATCACCGCGATGCGGAAATTCCCGGCGATGTGGGTGAAGGCGATCTGGTCACCGCGCGGGCTCCATTCAGGGGTCGCGCTGCGTCCGCCGAAGAAGCTGATCCGCTTTTGCCCGGTGCCGTCGGCCTGCATCACATAGACCTGCTGACTGCCGCTACGATCGCTTTCGAACACGATCCGGCCGCCATCGGGCGAAAAGCTGCCGCCGATGTCGATCCCGGGGCTGTCAGTCAGCTTGACCGCGCTGCCGCCCTTGGCCGGCATCTTGTAGATGTCGGTATTGCCGGCGATCGCCATCGAATAGAGCACCCATTTGCCATCGGGCGACCAGCGCGGCGCGAACAGCGGGTGCTTCGATTGCAGCAGCAACCGCTGGGTGTTGGTGCCAAGGTCATAGATGTAGATCCGCGGGCTTCCGTTGAAATAGCTGAGGTAAAGGATCTGGCGGTAATCGGGCGAATAGCGCGGGGTCAGCGCCATGGTTTGCCCGGTGGTCAGATAGCGGTGGTTGGCCCCATCCGAATCCATCACTGCGAGGCGCTTCATCCGCCGGTCCTTGGGTCCGGATTCGGCGATATAGGCGATCCGGCTGTCGAAGAACGGGTTCTCGCCCGACAGCCGCGAATAGGCCAGGTCAGCGCATTTGTGAGCGGCGCGGCGCCATTCGCCGGGCGGCACGGTCCAGCCCGCCTTGGCCAGTTGCTGGCTCAGCGACACGTCATAGAGATAGCACCCCACAGTGACATTGCCGTCCGCCTCGCCGCGGACATAGCCCTGCAACAGCATGTCGGTCCCGCGCGATTGCCAGCCGCCATAATCCGGCGACTGGACCTGGCTGAGCGCGGGCCTCGGCAGACTGCCCGGGCCGGTCGGCTTGAACAGGCCGTTGTTGCGCAAATCGCTGTAGATCACCGAGGCCAGCGAAAAGCCCAAAGCCGCGGTGCTGCCCGCGCTGGTCTGGGTCGGGACATCGGCATTGGTCGCGAAAGCGGGGATGGCGATGGACTGGTTCTGCCAGTCGCCCTCGCCGCTGACCGTCCCGGTCAGAACTTCATCCTGCGCGGCCGGACTGGAGGAACTCTGCGGGGCGACCTGGGCGGTCAGCATGGCCGGCACAGCGACCAGCGCGGCGGCGGCAAGCAGATGGGTCAGCTTCATTGGTTGATCTTCCAGTCGAATGTGAAGCGCAGCGTCTTCCACGCGGAATAGTACTGCGGCGGCAAGGTGGTGAAGGGCGCGGCCAGTCGCACCGCCTTCAGCGCCTGTTCCTGGTGGCGCTTGGCCTGCGGACGGTTCGCGTCGGTGATCCCGGTCTGCGAGACGACCCGCGGCTGGCCCGCCAG
>JANPMA010000219.1:0-1781 GCA_031422595.1 Novosphingobium sp.
CGTCTGCGTCAAGATCGCCAAGAATTTTGGCCAGCTTTCCTCATTCACCAGCCCGAAGGGTGAATTCAGCGCCGAAGACCTTCAGCGCTGCAACGCGGCTGCCTGACCGCGACAGGGTCCATCCCCTCCGGACCCCAGGCACATAACAGCCCCCCTCCAGGCCTCCGTTCGCAAGAACGGGGGCCTTTTTTTGGTTCACACGAAGACACGAAGATGTTTCGCTATCGGCGAAGCCGCCTTCGGTTTCGTCCGGTGGTTATGGTTCGGCATTGGAGCGATTCAGACCACCTGCGGCGGACACGACATCTTCGTGTCTTCGTGTGAACCCTTTCAACCCAGCAGCCCACGCTCCATCAGTTCCATTCGCAAGCCTTGCGAATCGACAAAGTGATGTGCGTTCCAGCCGCACTCGCGGGCCGACTCGACGTTGGGCAGGCTGTCATCGATGAACAGCATTGCTTCGGGGGCATGGCCGAACCGTGCCGCCGCCAGCGCGTAGATTGCCGGGTCCGGCTTGGCGAGCTTCTCGACGCCTGAGACCACGATGTCGCGAAAGCGCTCGGCCAGCGGGAAGATCGGCAGGAAGCCGCTCCAGGTATCGGCGCCGAAATTGGTGATCGCGTAAAGCGGAACGCCGGCCAGGTGCAGTTCCTCGACCAGTGGCTCGCTGCCTTCGACCGGGCCGGGAATCGATTCGTTGAACCGCGCGAACCAGTCTTGGATCAGCGGGGCATAGTGCGGGAACAGCGCCGAGCGTTCGGCCACCAGTTCGGCCGCCGGGCGTCCGGCATCGTGCTCGGCATGCCAGGCCAGCGGGATCACCTCGTCCATGAAGTGGTCAAGCTCGGCCGGATCGTCGAAGTGGTCAGCAAAGGGCAGCCGCCGGTTCCAGCGGACCAGCACATTGCCGACATCGAACACCACGGCTTCGATTCGCGCTGTCACTTGTGAAATCTCCGCAGATTGAAACAACTTCGGCCCGCGCTCCGTTGGGGAGGCGGGCCGTTTGAAGTGCCGGGGCCGCTCGGGCGGCTCCTGCCAACAGGGCTTTAGCCCTGGCGCGCCTTGAAGCGGCGGTTGGTCTTGTTGATCACATAAGTGCGCCCGCGGCGGCGGATCACGCGGTTGTCCCGGTGGCGGCCCTTGAGCGACTTGAGGCTGTTGCGAATCTTCATGTTGTCCTCGGGTGCGGCTCGGGGCCGCTGAAATTGAAGGTGCGCCGTTAAGGGCGACTCATCGCGAAGTCAACCGATGAGTCGCCCCAGAATCTCTTACTCATCGGGATCGCGGACCTTGAACGGGTCGGTCGGCACCGGCTTGGTGGGCAGCGGCATGCGCGGCAGGTCCTTGTCGCTGTTGGCGGCCTGCAGCAGCGTGGCCGCCATGATCGTCGCGGCCTGGCGCAAGTCGTCGCCGCGCAGGTGATCGAGCGTGTCGATGCTGGTGTGGTGGACCCGGCTGTCATAGTCGAGCGGGTCCTGGATGAACTGGTATCCGGGCAGCCCGATCGCCTGCATGAAGACATGGTCGGTGCCGCCGGTCTTGCCGGTCACCACGCGCCCTGCGCCCATCGCGGCAAAGGGCTTGAGCCATTTGCCCAGCATGCCTTCGGCCGCCAGGTTGCCCTCGGCAAAGATCCCGCGGATCTTGCCGCCGCCGTTATCGAGGTTGAAATAGGCCTTGAGGTCATAATAGCCCAGCTTGGGCGTGATCGGCCAGCCATTGGCCCAGGCCGAATAGGCCTGGATCCCGCTCAGCTTGGGATCGATCGGGCGGCTGGC
>JANPMA010000220.1:0-13088 GCA_031422595.1 Novosphingobium sp.
AGGCGGCCACTTCTACCCCGGCGTCCATCAGCGTCTGGGCCACGGCGATTGCCGGGCTGTCGCGCATGTCATCGGTGTTGGGCTTGAAGGTCAGGCCAAGCATGGCGACCTTCTTGCCGCGGGCGGCGTCGATCCCGCCCAAGGCCTCGACCACCTTGCGGCCCATCGCGCGCTTGCGGGCATCGTTGACCTTGACCACCGCTTCAACGATCCGGGTCGGGGCTTCATAGTCTTCGGCGGTCTTGAGCAGCGCCAGCGTGTCCTTGGGGAAGCACGATCCGCCATAGCCTGGGCCGGCGTGGAGGAACTTGGAGCCGATCCGCCCGTCCATCCCGATCCCGCGGCTGACGTCCTGGATGTCCGCGCCGACCTTTTCGCACAGGTCCGCCATCTCGTTGATGAAGGTGATCTTGACCGCGAGGAAGGCGTTGGCGGCGTACTTGATCAGCTCGCTGGTGCGGCGCGAAGTGAACAGGATCGGGCTCTTGTTGAGGAATAGCGGGCGGTAGACCTCGTTCATCACGCTGCGCGCCCAGGGGTCTTCGGTGCCGACCACGATCCGGTCCGGGTGCTTGAAATCGCTGATCGCCGCGCCTTCGCGCAGGAACTCGGGATTGGAGGCGACCGCGAACTTCACCTTCAGCCCGGCCTCGGAGAGGATCCGCTCGACCTCATCACCGGTGCCCACCGGGACGGTCGACTTGGTCACCACCACGGCATCGTTCTTGAGGTTAGCGCCCACTTCCTCGGCCACGGCATAGACGAAGCTCAAGTCGGCATGGCCATCGCCGCGGCGGCTGGGGGTGCCGACCGCAATGAAAATGGCAGCGGCGCCCGCGATCCCTTCGGCCAAGTCGGTGGTGAACGAGAGACGCCCAGACTTGGCATTTGAAGTCACCAGCTCGGCCAGCCCCGGCTCATAGATTGGCATGATCCCGGCCTGCAGGCTTTCGATCTTGGCCGGGTCCTTGTCGATGCAGACCACGTCGTGGCCGAAATCGGCGAAACAGGCGCCCGATACCAGCCCGACATAGCCCGAGCCGACCATTGCGATCTTCATGCTGCACTCCTCTGCGTGACGCTTATCGCGCCCGTTCCATCGTCTAGCGCCTCGATCAGCCAGCGCTGCGTGCCTTCAAGTCCCAGCGCGGTCAACCGCCCGGTCCGGTAGGCCCCGGTATCGATCCCGATCCGATTGGGCGCGAAATCGACTTCGTCGAAAATGGTATGGCCGTGCACTACTACCGGGCCGAAGCTTTCGCGGTGCGACAGGAAAGGTTCACGAATCCAGCGCAGGTCTGCCACGCGCTGTTGTTCCAGTGGCACTCCAGGCCGAATTCCCGCGTGGACGAACAGGTAGTCACCGATGGCGATCTGGTCTTCGAAAGCGCGCAAGAACGCAATGTCTTCCTGGGGAACCGCGGTACGCATCAGCCGAAGCGTCTCGTCCAGCTCGGCGCGGTGGTAGGCATCGGGGTCGACCGGGTAAGACAGCACCGTCTCGCGCCCGCCATAGCGCAGGAAGTGTTTGAGCACCTCTTCGCTCTCTAGCGCGTCAAGGAACATCTCTTCATGGTTGCCCAGCAGGGTGCGAACCTTACGGCGCGCGCCCAAATTGCGTGCGGCGCGGATCACCCCGGCGCTGTCCGGGCCGCGATCGACCAGGTCGCCCAGCAGGACGATGGTCGTGTCGGCTGAGCCAAGCTGCGCATCGTCGGCCTCGATTGCTTCGACCAGCACCTCGAACAGGTCAAGCCGCCCATGGACATCGCCAACCGCATAGACGCGCTGCCCGGCCGGGATCGCCGGGGCTGGGCCGCGCTCGCGGGGGCCGAACAGGGTGCGCAAGGACTTGAGCATGAGGAGGAATTCTCTGGGGCGCCTATAGCGGCGCGAGACTTAACGAACAATGGCGCTGCCGCAATGGCTCCGGTCAGGCGTGGCGACAAAACCACACATCGCATGCTTAACGCAAAATAAGCACCGATTTGCTCTTGTGCAGTGCAGCAAGATTGTGCAGTCGAGGTCTTGCGCGATCCGAATGTTTCCGAACGACGAGAAGCAAAGGGCGCGTGCAGGTGGGACGAAGCCTGTACAATCGTTCAAGGGAAGATTGATATGCTCACGTCCATCCGCGGCCTTATCGCCGCTTCACTGTTTGTCGGCGCCTGTGTCGCCGCTCCCGCTTTTGCCGATGAAACCGATCCGCCGGCCGATTTGACCGTCACTGGCAATGTCACCGGGGTGACCGACTATCGCTGGCGAGGGCTGTCCTATTCGGGCGGCGATCTCGCGGTCCAGGGGTCGATCCAGGTCAACCATTCCAGCGGGTTCTATGTCGGCACCTGGGGCTCCAGCCTCGAGCAGGATCCTCTTGATATCTATGGTTCGGCCGAAATCGATGTCTATGCCGGCTGGACCGGCGAGATCAGCAGCGGCCTGACCGCCGATGCCGGTGTGACCTGGTATACCTATCCCAACGGCAGCTTCGGCAAGGCCAACTACCTTGAGCCCTATGCCTCGCTTTCGACCACTCTGGGGCCGGTCACCGCCAAGGCCGGGGTCAACTATGCCTGGAAGCAGGATGCGCTGGGCGGGGATGACAACCTGTACCTTTACGGTGACCTCAGCACCGGGATCCCCAGCACACCAGTGTCACTCAACGCGCACCTGGGATACACATCGGGGGCACTCTCACCCAAGCTGCTGACGCTGGCCAGCACCGATGGCGGTTTCGACTATTCGGTCGGCGCCACTGCCAACGTGACCAAGAACCTCTCGGTCGGGGTCAGCTACATCGGAGTCGACGGAAACTCGATCGACGGCTTCTCGGACGACACCGTGGTCGGCTCGATCAAGCTGGCGTTCTGACCCTCTCGAAAATCGTATTGCAAGGGCTCGTTCCGGCTTGTCCGGGGCGGGCCTTTGGCCCTACCAAGGGGCCATGACCAAATTCCTCCATGCCATGCTCCGCGTCACCGATCCGGATGCGACGATCGCCTTCTTCAAGCTGATCGGGCTGGACGAAGTGCGCCGCTTTGACAGCGAGCAGGGCCGCTTCACACTGATCTTCCTGGCCGCGCCGGGTGAAGAAGGCGTCGCCGAAGTCGAGTTGACCCATAACTGGGATCCGCAGGACTATGACGGCGGCCGCAATTTCGGGCACCTCGCCTACCGGGTTGAGAATGTCTACGAGACTTGCGCCGCGCTGCTGGCGGCGGGCCACAACGTGCACCGTCCACCGCGCGACGGGCACATGGCTTTCGTCAAGACTCCCGACGGAGTCTCGGTCGAACTGCTGCAGGAGGGGAGCCTCCCCCCGGCCGAACCCTGGCTGAGCATGCCCAACACCGGCACCTGGTAGGGGCACAGTATGACTGCGCTGTTGATCGCCATTTTCGTCATCACTTATGCCGCGATTGCCTTCGAAGAGCCGCTGCGGATCAACAAGGCCGCCGCCGCGCTGCTTGGCGCGGGGCTGCTGTGGACGTTGTGGGCGCTGGGCGGCGACGGGCACGGCCCGGTGGACGAGCAACTGGCCCATTCACTGACGACCACGGCGGAAATCGCGTTCTTCCTGATGGGGGCGATGACTGTGGTCGAAGTGATCGATACCCACGGCGGATTCGAAGTGGTGACCAACCGGATCAAGGCCAAAAGCCTGGTCGGCCTGATCTGGATGGTTTGTGGGGTAACCTTTTTCCTGTCCGCGATCCTTGACAATCTGACCACCACAATCGTGATGATCGCGCTGGTCCGCCAGCTCGTCGGGCGGCGTGAGGATCGGCTGTACCTGGCCGGACTGGTGGTGATCGCTGCCAATTCGGGGGGAGCCTGGTCGCCGATGGGCGACGTCACCACCACCATGCTGTGGATCGGCGGGCAGGTGACTAGCCTGGCGATCATCAAGGGGCTGATCCTGCCTTCAATGGTCAACCTGGCGGTTCCGCTGGCCATTGTCAGTTGGACGCTGCGCGGCCGCGAGCTGGTTCCGGCCGAGCGTCATGATCATCGCGCCGACCACACCACCGCGTTTGAGCGCAACCTGATTTTCGTGCTTGGGCTGGGCGTGCTGTTGGCAGTTCCGGCATTCAAGGCGATCACGCACCTGCCGCCGTGGCTGGGAATCCTGTTCGGGCTGGGCTTGCTGTGGGCGGTGGCCGACCTGATCCACCGCGACAAGGAAGTGGAACTGCGCCAGCGGATGGTAATCGCCCACGCGCTGACCCGGATCGACCTGGGTGCGATCATCTTCTTTACCGGTATCCTGCTGGCGGTGGGCGTGCTCGAACATGCCGGGCTACTGGCAGCGCTGGCCGGTTGGCTTGATCTCAGCATCGGGCGGACCGATGTGATCGTGGTGCTGTTCGGGCTGCTTTCGGCAGTGGTCGATAACGTACCGATGGTTGCCGCAGCGATCGGAATGTACCCGCTGGAGCAATACCCGACCGACAGCTTCATGTGGGAATTCATGGCCTATTGCGCCGGTACAGGCGGTTCGATCCTGGTGATCGGTTCGGCCGCCGGGGTGGCGGCGATGAGCATCGAGAAGATCGAGTTCTTCTGGTACCTCAGGAAATTCAGCCTGCTGGCGCTCGGGGGCTATTTCGCGGGGGCGGCGGTCTATATCGGCCAGACCGCGCTGTTGGGTTAGGCTACTGCGGACGTAGGTGGCTGCGGCGAACAAGAACATCATCAAGAAGAGGTGAACCCGAAGTTCGGATCAGGCCAAGCGGCGAACCGAACCTGCTGCCAGTTACCTGTAAGCCGCTTGCAGGTGCGCGCGCGTTGCGCGGGTTATCTATTGTGATAGCTTCCAATTCTTTGGGGCATCCGGGGCAAGCGAATCGGAAATGATCGAGGCAGGGGGCGGAACTTTGGCGATGCTGGACTGGCTGTTGCTGGTCGAACGCGAGCTGTTGGCTTTTTCCGCGTTCTGGTTCTGCATCGGCCTGCTCGATGAATTCGCGATCGATGCAGCCTACTTGGGTCTGCGGCTGAAGGGCGGGATCACCACACCGCGCCTGCCGGTCGGCTATGGCGCAGAGCCATTGTCGGGGGCCTGCGCGGTGATGATCCCGGCCTTCCGCGAAAGTCAGGTGATCGGCGCAACGATCGGCCACATGCTGGCATCCTGGCCGCAGCGAGATCTGGCAATCTATGTCGGGTGTTATCGCAACGATCCCGCCACTTTGGCCGCGGCCATGGCGGCGACGGACAGCGATCCGCGGGTGCGGCTGGTGCTGCTGGGCAGCAATGGGCCAACCACCAAGGCCGATTGCCTCAACCGGCTCTACGGCGCGCTGGTTGCCGATGAGAAGCGCCAGAGTTTTCGGTTTTCCAGCGTATTGCTTCACGATGCAGAGGACATGGTGCACCCCTGCGCGCTCCAGGCGATCGATGCCGCGCTGGTGATGCGCGATTTCGTGCAATTGCCGGTCCGGCCCGAACCGCAAGAGCATTCGCGCTGGATCGCCGGCCACTATTCCGACGAATTCGCCGAGAACCACGCCAAGGGCATGGTGGTACGCGCCGCGCTGGGAGCATCGATCCCCGCTGCCGGGGTCGGCTGCGGCTTTTCCCGCGCCGCGCTGGGCCGGTTGGCCGATCGCCGCGCCGCCGAAGGCGAGTTCGGGCCGTTCGCGCCCGAATGCCTGACCGAGGATTACGAGCTGGGAATGGAGCTCTCGCGCGAAGGGCGGGGCAGCGCCTTCCTCAGGCTGCGCGACGAGGCCGGGCACCTGGTCGCGACCCGCAGCTATTTCCCCGACCGGCTTGACGCGGCGGTGCGCCAGAAGACCCGCTGGGTCCACGGCATCGCCTTTCAGGGCTGGGACCGGATGGGTTGGCGCTTTCACCCGATCGATATCTGGATGACGCTGCGCGACCGGCGCGGCCCGCTGACCGCGCTGGTCCTGGCCGCAGCCTATCTGCTGCTGCTGCTCGACGCTGCGCTGCTGGTGCTGCACTGGTTGGGCAAGGTCGACTTGCTGGCCTTGTCGTGGCCGCTCAAGGCGATGCTGCTGGCCAGTTTTGCCGGGTTCCTGTGGCGTGCTGGTGCCCGGGCAGTGTTTACCGGCCGCGAATACGGCTGGCGCGAGGGGCTACGCTCGGTGCTGCGAATCCCGGTTGCCAATGTCATCGCGATCATGGCCGGGCGCCGGGCGCTGGTGGCCTATTTCCGCTCGCTCCAGGATGGCCGGGTCACCTGGGAAAAGACCGCGCACGAACAGCATCCCGCGCTGGCCCAGCCGCGCCAGGTGCAGGCATGAACCAGCCGCCGCAACGTACCCCGCGCCAGCGGCGTCTGGTCAGGCCGCGCGGACAGCCCTTGGTGGCGCTGGCCCTGCTGATGGTCAGCTGGGTCGGTGCGCGCGCCGCGCTGTGGGAAGCGCCTCAAGTGGAACCGGCTGCCAGGCCTGAGCAAAGCAGAGCGCCTGCCAACAAGTCAGCCAAACGCTCCGGGCTGGCCCCTAATCACGGGACCTCGTTCGAACCAGCGCCGATGCCCAGGCTGGCGCCGGCCCCCGTGCCCAAGCCCTTGCCGACTTTCAATGCCGTGCCGCCGCCCGATCCGGCCAAGGCGCAGCGCCAGCTTGAAGTGATCAAGGAATCCGAGGCACACTACCAGCTGTTGCTGATGGCCGGCCAGATGCCGCTGACCGAGCCAGAGGCCAATATCGCCAAGCCTGCCTCGCCTTTGGCAATTCCGGCCATGCTTGCAGCCCCCGCCAGCACGGCTCCGGTTGCACCCCGACAAGCCGATCCGCAAGGCTTGCCGCGCTGGTCCGGCGATGCCTGGCTGCTGCTGCGCGAGGGCGGAAATGGCTTCAACGCGCCCGGTGCGGGTCTACCCGGAGCGATCGTTCCGGCGGGCTTTTACGGCGGCAGCCAGGCCGGGATGGTGCTGCGCTATCGCCTGGCCCCGGACAGCAACTGGCGTCCGGCGCTGTATCTGCGCGCGGCCAGCGGGATCGAGAAGCCGCGCGGCGAGGAAGCGGCGCTGGGCTTTGCCTTCCGGCCGCTGCCCAGGGTGCCGGTTGCGGCAATGATCGAAGGCCGCGCAACCCGGACCACAACCGGGACCATTGTGCGCCCGGCCGCGGCCCTGGTCACCGAACTTGCGCCGTTCCAGCTGCCGCTGGGAGCCCGTGGGGAAGCCTACCTGCAGGCCGGCTATGTTGGCGGACGCGGCGCGACCGCCTTTGTCGATGGTCAGGCCAGGATCGAAAAGCCGCTGGCCAGGCTCGGCACCTTCCGGTTGCGGGTCGGCGGCGGAGCCTGGGGCGGGGCCCAGCGCGGGGCCAGGCGGCTTGATCTTGGACCGACCGCGACGCTTGAGATTCCCCTCGGCCCGGCCACTTCGCGGCTCTCGGCCGACTACCGCTTTCGCGTGGCCGGGGGTGCGGCACCGGATTCGGGGCCGGCAGTGACGGTTTCGGTGGGTTTCTAGGCCGCGCGGCCTTCCTTTGGCCATATGGCTGGGCTAGGCCTCGGGGCCAAGCATGGACGTTTACCTTCCCATCGCCAACCTTTCGGTCAACGGCCTCGTCATCGTCTTGCTTGGCGCAACGACGGGGATCCTCTCGGGCATGTTCGGCGTGGGTGGTGGCTTCCTGACCACACCCTTGATGATCTTCTATGGAATCCCGCCGACGGTGGCCGCGGCATCGGCCGCCAGCCAGGTGACCGGAGCCAGCGTTTCGGGGGTTTTCGCCCATACCCGGCGTGGCGGGGTCGATTACCAAATGGGCGGGGTGATGGTAGCGGGTGGGATCATTGGCATCGTGATCGGGGCCGCACTGTTCAGCCTGCTGCAGGCGCTGGGCCAGATCGATATCGTCATCAACCTGCTCTACGTCCTGCTGCTGGGTTCGATTGGCGGGATCATGGCACGCGAAAGCTGGCAGACGCTGCAAGCCCAGAAAACCGGCGTGCCACTGCCTGCCCGCAAGCGGCGGCATCACCCGATGGTCGCCAGCCTGCCGATGCGCTGGCGCTTCTATCGCTCGGGGCTCTACATCTCGCCGCTCGCCCCGTTGATCCTGGGGATCCTGACCGGAATCTTGACCATGTTGATGGGGATCGGTGGCGGCTTCGTGCTGGTTCCGGCGATGCTCTACATCCTGGGGATGAGCGCCAACGTGGTGGTCGGCACCTCGCTTTTCCAGATCCTGTTTGTGACCATGGCCACCACCATGATGCACTCATTGACCACTCGCGCGGTCGATATCGTGCTCGCCGCCTTGCTCCTGATCGGCTCGGTTTCGGGCGCGCAGATCGGGGCGCAAATGGCGCAGAAATTTCCCGCCGTATGGCTGCGTCTTGCGCTGGCAGCGATCGTGCTGGTGGTTGCTTTGCGGATGGCCTTGGGCCTGGGCTGGCAGCCTGACGAGATTTACACGGTAACCCCGTCGTGAAGCGGTGGTTCCTCTTGCTTGCTTTCTTGCTGTTGGGCGCTGCGCGCGATCCGATCCTGGTGCCCGAGATTTCGCAGCACGAGGTTCAAGTCCGCCAGGGCTTTCGCGGCACCGAATTGCTGCTGTTTGGCGCGATCCTGGCGCCCGATGGGACGCGGGCCGGGCAGGACTATGACATAGTTGTGGTGCTCAAGGGTCCGACCCAATCGATCGTGCTGCGCGAGAAGCAGCGGATCGCCGGGATCTGGATCAATGCCGAAAGCGTCGAGTTCCGTTCCGCCCCAACCTATTTCGCGGTCGCTTCGTCCAAGCCGATCAACAAGATCGTCGATGACAAGACTGCCGCGATTTACGAGCTGGGCCTGCCCTGGCTGCAATTGTCGCCAATCGGCTCCTATGATCCCAAGGAACAGGCCCGGATGTCGGCCGGGCTGGTCGATCTGCTCAGCCGCGAAGGGCTTTATCGGCAGGATACCAAGGGCGTTAAGGTCAGCCAGCAAGTGCTCTACCAGGCGCGTATCGGGCTGCCTTCCAGCGTTCAGACCGGGACCTATACCGCCGAAACCTTCGCGATCAGCCGCGGCCGGGTGGTTGCCTCGGCGATCAGCCGGGTTGAGGTGCAAAAGCAGGGCTTTGAAAGAGCGGTGGCCCAGTTCGCGCAGACCAACGGGTTCTTGTACGGCTTGCTCGCGGTCATGCTCTCGGTCGGGATGGGGTTCCTCGCCGGACGCCTGTTTGCGCTGGTCTGATTTCTCCAAAAATCTGCGGATTTAGGCCTAAATTAACACCTTTCGCTTACCCAACCTTAGCCAGCAATCGACGCTGGCGGCAGGGGTTTGCAAGACGATGAACGATATGGGTGGGCAGGGTTTTGGTGGGGCACGCCCCGCGCAGGCTGCGGAAGTTCCGGCGGATGCGGCGGAAGCGGTTGCCAGCGCGCCGGACTTCGACAATGCCCGCGAACCGATCGGGATCGTGCTCGAAATCGCCGGCTCCGGCTCGGCGATCGCGCTCGATCTGCAACGCCTCCAGGAATGCGCCGGTGATCAGGATCCCTCGATCGCGCTGGCCGGGCAAGTCGGCAGCCAGATCAAGATCCGGGTCGGCAAGGGCTGGCTGCTCGCCTCGGTGCGGACCCAGCGCCAGGATGCCAAGACCCCCGGCGGGATCATGGCCCAGATCGACTTCCTGGGCGAAGGTGACGAGGAGCGCCTGACCGGGCGAATCCACTCGTTCCGCCGCGGTGTGACCCGCTACCCGATTCCGGGCGCGCTGATTTTCCCTGCGACCAGCAACGACCTCAAGCAAATCTACGCCAGCGACGGCCGCACGAGCATCCAGGTCGGCACCGTCTTCCCGACCCGCGATATCCGCGCCGGGCTCTATATCGACGCCATGCTGGGCAAGCACTTCGCGTTGCTCGGCTCGACCGGTACCGGCAAATCGACCAGCGCCGCGCTGATCCTCCACCGGATCTGCGAAGCTGCGCCCGAAGGCCATATCGTGATGATCGACCCGCACGGCGAATATTCGGCGGCGTTCAAGACCACCGGCATGATCTTCGACGTGTCGAACTTGCAGATGCCCTACTGGCTGATGAATTTCGAGGAGCACTGCGAAGTGTTCCTGACCTCCAGCGGCAACGACCGGCAAGAGGATATGGACATCCTCTCCAAATGCCTGCTTGCCGCGCGTTCGAAGAACCGGCTGGCCGAAACCATGGGCAAGATCACCGTCGACAGCCCGATCCCCTACCTGCTGTCGGATCTGACCAACATGATCCAGACCGAAATGGGCAAGCTCGACAAGGCGACCAGCTCGGCACCGTTCATGCGGATCAGGACCAAGATCGACGAGCTCAAGGCCGATCCGCGCTTCCAGTTCATGTTTTCCGGGATGCTGGTCGGCGATACCATGGCCGAATTCATCGCCAAGATTTTCCGTATGCCCAGCAAGGGCAAGCCGATCTCGATCATCGACGTCTCGGGCGTGCCGTCGGACATCACCAGCACGGTGGTCGCGGTGCTCAGCCGGATGGTGTTCGATTTCGCGATCTGGTCGCGCGATGAAAAGACCCGCCCTGTGCTGCTGGTCTGCGAAGAAGCCCACCGCTATGTTCCCAACGAAAAGAACGCCGATGGCTCTTCGGTTGGCCGGATTCTCAGCCGGATCGCCAAGGAAGGGCGCAAGTACGGCGTTTCGCTGGGCCTGATTACCCAGCGCCCGTCCGACCTTGCCGAAGGCGTGCTGTCGCAGTGCGGCACGATCATCTCGATGCGCCTCAACAACGACCGCGACCAGGCCTTTGTCAAAGCCGCGATGCCCGAAGGCGCTCGCGGGTTCCTCGATTCGATTCCCGCCCTGCGCAACCGCGAATGCATCATCTGCGGCGAGGGCGTTTCGATCCCGATCCGCGTCGCCTTTGACGAGCTCGAGGAAATGAAGCGCCCGGCCTCGGCCGACCCCAGCTTCACCGACCTGTGGAACGCATCGGGCGGCGAAGAGGAAATGGTCCAGCGCACCGTCCAGCGCTGGCGCGCCCAGGGGCGCTAAATCACTCAAGTTCCGCGCGTATCGCCGTAGAGGTGGATATGCAGCCGGTCGCTGAGGCCGAAACCGTGCTCTAGGCATAGCTGCGCCAGCCAACTCTCGCGTTCGCGCAGCATGGCGCTGGTGGTGCCTTCGGGCATCACCTGCACCCGCTCGCGCGGCAGGGCGTGGGTGTTTATCAGCGCTTCGACTTCATCCAGATCGGCGGGGCTGGCGACCACGAACTTGAACCAGGCGCGCGGATCGGCGGCCCAGGCCGCGAGCCGCTCGGGGATCAAAGCCAGTTCGGCCGGGTTGCCCGAATGGGCCAGCTTGGGGCTGACGTTGTACTGGCTGACTCGGCCGTCGAGCGCGGGATGGGGGGGCACGGTGCCGTTGGTCTCGATTTCGACCGCGTGCCCTTCCAGCAGCGCCACCATCCGCGCCAAGGCCGCGCCTTGCAGCAAGGGCTCGCCCCCGGTGATCACCAGCCGGTTTCCGCCCAGCGCCATGATCCGCGCGGCGACCTCTTCCTCGCTCAGCGTCACCTGGTTGGCCTTGCGCTCAAAGGCGGTGCCATCGCGGTGCGGGCGCCAAGAGAGGCTGGCGTCGCCCTCGAACCGCCAGGTGTAGGCGGTATCGCACCATGTGCAGGCGAGGTTGCAGCGGCTGAGGCGCACGAAGGTGCAGGGCAGGCCCGTGCTGCGCCCTTCGCCTTGCAGTGAGGCGAAGATTTCGGGCTCGCCGGGGGTGATGGTGGCGAGGGTCAGCATAAATCCTCCCCCTTGGGGGAGGGGGACCAGCGAAGCTGGTGGAGGGGTACGTGCCGGTGGTCCCGACACCTCAGGATCACTCGCACGTACCCCTCCACCATGCTGCGCATGGTCCCCCTCCCCGTGCCGGGGAGGAATGCGTTGCGCCTGGTCACCCCAACCGCGCCAGCGCCGCCGCAAGTCGCTCGGCCTCGGCCGCATGCATGGCATGATCGGCGCGGGCCTTTTCGACTGCTTCGGGCTTGGCCTTTTCGACAAAGGCCGCGTTCGAGAGGCGGCCTTCTAGGCTCTTGGCTTCCTTGGTTGCGGCTTCGAGCGCCTTGGCGAGGCGGGCCTTTTCAGCGGCGATGTCGATCACGCCTTCGAGCGGCACCACGATGTTGGCATCGCCAGCGCCTATCTGCATGGCCGCGCCAACGGGCGGGCCTTCAAAGCGAATTCCGTTCAAGCGCGCCAGTCGTTCGATCGCACCGGGATTTCGCTCGATGATGCCCCGCGTCGCGGCGCTGGGATCGGGCAGGAAAGCGTCAAGCTTGGCCCCCGGCGCGATGCCGAGTTCGTTCTTGGCGGTGCGCAAGTTGCCAACAAGGGCAATCAGCCACTCAACCTCAGCCTTCGCCTCAGCATCCACCATCGCCCCCGGCTCGGGCCACTTCGCGGTGATCAGCGGATAGCCCGGCCGATCGCCCAGCTTGGACCACAGCTCCTCGGTCACGAACGGCATGAAGGGGTGCAGCATGACCAGGATCTGGTCGAGCACCCAGCCGGCCACGGCTTTGGTTTCCGCGTCGAACGAACCCTTGATCAGCTCGATGTACCAATCGCAGAACTGGTCCCAGACGAAGTGATAGATCGCGTTTGCTGCGGCGTCGAAGCGCAGGTCGGCCATGGCCTGATCCAGCGCCGCGAGAGTCTCGACAGTTTCGCCGATAATCCAGCGGTTTACCGCACTCTTTGCTGCAGGCGCAGCCAGCGAACTGGATGCAGCAATTCCGTTGCTCTGACAGAACCGCGCGGCGTTCCACAGCTTGGTGGCGAAGTTGCGGTAACCCTCGACCCGCTTCTCATCCATCTTGATATCGCGGCCCTGGCTTTCCATCGCCGCCATGAAAAAGCGCAGCGCATCGGCGCCGAACTTGTCGATCAGGCCCAGCGGGTCGATCACGTTGCCCGTGCTCTTGGACATCTTCTGCCCGTCCGGTGCGCGCCCCAGCCCATGCAGGTCGAGCCGCGGCCACGGGTTCTGCCCGGTCATCGCCTGCCCCATCATCATCATCCGCGCGTCCCAGAAGAACAGGATGTCGAACCCGGAGACGAGCAGGTCGTTGGGGTAGTGGCGGGCGAGCAAATTCTCCCCGGCACGGGG
>JANPMA010000221.1:0-55490 GCA_031422595.1 Novosphingobium sp.
CGCTTGGCAGCAAGGGCTCGATCCGTGCCCACTCCGCATCGCTCAACCAGGTCAGTGACTTGCCCATCAACACCTCCACATCAGCAGAAGCCTTGAATCAGAACATCACCTCGCATGCAATCTGATTGAGTACGGAGCCTAGTCCTCCCAGCGCGGGAAGCGTTCGAGCGGGCTTTGCCCTTTCAGGAACTTGCGCGGCAAGGTTGCGGTCAGGGCTTTGAAATCCCGGATGAAGTGCGACTGGTCGGAATAGCCGCAATCGAGCGCGATCGCGGTCCATGAGGCATTCGGAGCCAGCTCCTTGAGGTGGACCGCGTGCGCGACCCGGCAGATTCGGGCGAAGTGCTTGGGGTTTAGCCCGGTCAGCTGCTGGAAGCGGCGCTGGAACTGGCGCAGCGACAGCCCGGTCATCGCAGCCAGTTCCTGGATCGATCCGGTCCCACGGCGCTGGCGCAGCAGCCGGGCGGCCTGGGCCACCCCGTCTTCCTGGCGCAGCCCGCCGACCAAAGACTTGAACCAGCGGTCCATCGGCTCGGCCATGGCAGCGAAATCGTCGATTTCCTGCAACCCTTCGAGTAAACCCATGGGCAGATTGATCGGCACGAAGCTGTCGACCAGGTCGACCGGATCGAGCCCGAACAGCACCCCGGCCGCGGCCGGTTGCAGGCGCACGCAGATGGTCCGCAGCGAGCCGCCGATGTCCATGTCGTAGCGGTGGTGGGTCAAGGGACCGAACAGTCCGGCCTGCGGCACTTCACGCCGCTCGCCGCTTTCGACGTCGATCATCGCGTGCCCGCCTTCGAGCACGATTTGAATGAAACAGTTGGGCCGGGCCGGAATCACCCGGCGCTGATGGCCCTCGCGCTCGGCTATGACCGCGCCGATATAGCCGATCAGCCAGTGGGCCAGGTCAGGATCGCCGCTTTCAACGATCGTGATCTTCATTGACTCTCGCGCTCCCGCATCACCTCGCGCCAACCGATGTCGCGGCGGCAGAAGCCGTCGTCGTAGTGGATGGCGTTCACCGCGTCATAGGCCGTGGCCTGCGCCGCCGTGACGCTCCACCCTAGTGCGGTGACATTTAGCACACGCCCGCCATTTGCCACCAGTTTTCCTTGATCCAGGGCAGTGCCGGCGTGAAAGACTTTCGCGCCCCCGGCTTCGGCCGCATCGATTCCGGCAATCTCCCCGCCTTTGATCGGGCCATCGGGATAGCCCTTGGCGGCCACGACCACGGTCAGCGCGGTTTCGGGGACAAGCCGCGGCACCGGCCGGGTCGCCAACCGCCCTTCGGCCACCGCCAGCAACAGCTCGCCCAGATCGTCCTGCAGTCGCAGCATCAGCACCTGGCATTCGGGATCGCCGAAGCGGGCGTTGTATTCGATCAGCTTGACCCCCTGGGGGGTGAGCATCAGTCCGGCATAGAGCACCCCCGAATAGGGCATGCCTTCCTCGGCCATCGCCCGCACGGTCGGCACCACGATCCGCTCAAGCGCCTCGCCCTCGAGCAGCGGAGTCAGCACCCGCGCCGGGCTGTAGGCCCCCATCCCCCCGGTGTTGGGGCCCAGATCGCCGTCGCCCAGCCGCTTGTGGTCCTGGGCCGATCCGAACGGGACCACGGTGTGCCCGTCGGTGAGCGCGAAGAAGCTCGCCTCCTCGCCTTCCATGAACTCCTCGATCACCACCTCGGCCCCGGCGGCACCGAACTTGCCCGAAAAGATCTCCTCGATCGCCGCCTCGGCCTCGGCCCGGGACAGGGCAACGGTCACGCCTTTGCCCGCCGCAAGCCCATCGGCCTTGATCACCACCGGAATGGTGAAGCTGTCCAGGTGGTGTAACGCTTGTGTGCTATCGGTGGCACGCTTGAAAGCTGCGGTGGGGATCTGGTGTCGCGCGCAAAGCTCCTTGGTAAAGGCCTTCGAACCCTCCAATTGGGCCGCCGCCTGACTGGGGCCAAACACCGGCACTCCGGCGCCGCGCAAGCTGTCCGCCAACCCATCAACCAGCGGCGCTTCGGGGCCGATCACCACCAGTCCGATCCGCCGATCCTCGCAGAAGTCCAGCATTGCGCGGTGGTCGGTGGCATCAAGCTGGGCCAGCTCTGCATGTTCGGCTATCCCCGGATTGCCGGGGCTTGCGAACAGCTTGTCACAGATCCGGGATTGCGCCAGCTTCCACGCCAGCGCATGTTCGCGCCCGCCCGATCCCAGCAGCAGGATATTCATGCCCTCGTCGCCTTACCCAGATGATCAACCCGCCGGGCTGGTAGCGAAGGAACCTGCTGGCGACAACGCCGCAGCGCTCTCGGTCAGCGAGATATCCGCCGCGCTCAAACGGATGGTTGAGGACCGCTTCGGTTTCGTGCGGGTCCGGGGCGAGCTTTCGGGCGTCAAACGCGCGGCTTCGGGGCATCTCTATCTGGCGCTCAAGGACGAAAACGCGCGGCTCGACGCGGTGATGTGGCGCGGCACCGTCCAGCGGCTCAGTTTCCAGCCCGAAGACGGGCTCGAAGTGATCGCTACCGGCAAGCTGACCACTTATCCGGGCCGTTCGAACTACCAGCTGGTGGTCGAGCGGATGGAAGTCGCTGGCGAAGGCGCGCTGCTGGCGCTGCTGGCCAAGACCAAGGCCCGGCTTGAGGCCGAGGGGCTGTTCGATCCCGCCCGCAAGCGGCCTCTGCCGTTCCTGCCGCGCGTGATCGGGGTGGTGACCTCGCCAACCGGCGCCGTAATCCGCGACATCCTCCACCGCCTGGCCGACCGCTTTCCCAGCCGGGTGCTGGTCTGGCCGGTGCTGGTCCAGGGACCCGGCGCGGCCGACCAGGTCGCGGCGGCGGTGCGCGGGTTTTCCGCGCTGACCGGGCCCGAGCGGCCCGACCTGGTGATTGTCGCGCGGGGGGGAGGCACGGTCGAAGACCTGAGGGCCTTCAACGAGGAAGTCGTGGTCCGCGCGATCGCGACAAGCACCGTGCCGGTGATCTCGGCGGTGGGGCATGAAACCGACACCACGCTGGCCGACTATGCCGCCGACTTGCGCGCGCCGACCCCGACGGCGGCGGCTGAACTGGCGGTGCCGGTGCGCGAGGAGCTGCTCGGCCAGATCGCCGAACTGGCGCTCAGGAAGCGCCGCGCGGTGGTTCGTCCGCTGCAATTGGGGCGCGAGCGGCTCGCTGCCCGGGCCGAGCGCATGCCAGCTCCGACCGCGCTGCTCAGCCCGCATGCCCAGAAGCTCGACGAATTGACCGAGCGGCTCCGGCGCGGGCTGACCGAGCGCACGCAGCTGGCCCGCAGCGAGCTGCAGCACACTGCCGCGCGGCTCTCGTTGCCGCTGCTCAAGGCGCGGATCGGGCATGCCAATGGGCGCCTCGATGGACTTGCGCGGGTCTTCGTTTCACTGGATCCGAAGCGGGTGTTGGCGCGCGGCTATGTGCAGGTGACCGGGGCGAATGGGGGCACCTTGGTATCCCGGGCCAGCGCCGCAACCGAAGCGCGGCTGACCCTCCATTTCGGGGATGGCACATTGGGCGTCATTCCCGAAGGAGCGGCGAACCGTGCTCCTACAAAGCCCAAAGCCGCCGCGCCGCCCGATCCCGGCGCGCAGGGTAAATTGCTCTGAAAGCAATCAGCGGCTAAGGGGGTGCGATGCTGATGAATACCGCCGATCGCCCTGCCATGCTGTTCTACCAGCCCAACGGTTTTCGCGTGCTGAGCCCGGGCAGCCACGTGCTGTGCGCGGTCAGCGGGGATCCGATTGCGCTTGAGGCGCTGCGCTATTGGTGCGTCGAGCGCCAGGAGGCCTATGCCGGTGCGCAGCTCGCCACCCAGCGCCTGCTGGGCGAAAGCTGAGCGCGATGCTCAATCGCCGGTTGTTGCTGGCCGGGGGCGGTGCGGCGCTGGGGCTGGGTTTGTGGCGTGCGCGCGGGCTTGCGGCTGAGCGGCTGGGGCTTGATCCCGAGGTCGATTTCGCGCTCACCGGTCAGCTCAGACAGGGCGGCTGGGCGCGCGGCCGGGCGCCGCTCGGCACCCGCCTGCTGACCTTCAGCCGCCGAGCTATCCCGCTGGCGCCCGATCGCAGCTTCTTTATTGCCTTCGACCGCGATTCGGGCCCTTACGGTGAATTGCTGGCCGAATTGGGCGGCGGCGAAACCAGCCGGGGTCCTTTCGCGATCGAGCCGCGCAACTGGCAGATCGAGCGGATTCCGCTTGGTCCCAAGCCCGGGGCCAAGCCCAACCCCGAATATGCCCGCCGCCGTGCCGCCGAACTGGCGCGGATCAATGCCGCGCGCAGCGTCGTTCACCAGGCTGACGGCTGGCGGCAGAAGTTTCTCTGGCCGGTTTATGGCCGCCTCTCAGGCCGATTCGGCTCGCAGCGGATCTACAACGGCGTGCCAGGCAGTTACCATTCCGGGATGGACATTGCCACCGGGGCCAGCGGAACCCCGTTTGTCGCACCCGCCGATGGCGTGGTGATACTGGCCGCCGAAAGCTCTTTCACGCTTGAAGGCCGCCTGCTGATGATCGATCACGGCATGGGCTTGAACAGCGCCTTCCTGCATTGCTCGGCGCACGGCGTGAAGGAAGGCGATGTGGTTCGCCAGGGCCAGTACATCGGCAAGATCGGCGCGACCGGGCGGGCCACGGGGCCGCACCTGCACTGGTCGCTCAAATGGCGCGAGGCGCGGCTTGATCCGCTGCTGTTCGTGGGACCGCTGGCAAAAGGCTGAAATTCCTCCGCAAGAGCTGTGACATTATAGCTACAGCGGGCGGATTTCTGGCCGAAAAGGCGGACTTTGGCTTTACAGCGCCTGTTACTCGCGGCAATCGGGCGAAATCCGAAAGCTGGGCTGGCGCTACGCTCGCCCCTCTTTCCGGGACAAATCGGCCAATCCCAGTGGTTTGGCCATTTCCGATCGGGGAATTGTAACACATGAAAACCTATTCGATGCTGAAGGCGAGCGCTGCACCCCTTGCTCTGGGTCTGTCGCTTGTCGCCACGCCCGCGTTCGCACAAGACGCCGCTGCTGAAGACGAAGCTCCCGCCAAGGACATCGTCGTCACCGGTACCCTGGTGCGCAATCCCAACCTGGTTCAGGCCAACCCGGTCAATGTGACCACTGCCGACCAGATCGAACTCAAGCAATCGAACGTCGCTGAAGAAGTTCTGCGCGAAATCCCGGGTGTTGTCCCCAGCATCGGTTCGGCCGTGAACAACGGCAACGGCGGGGCTTCGTACGTCGATCTTCGCGGTCTGGGTTCGAACCGCAACATCGTGCTGCTCGACGGCAACCGTATCGTCCCGGGTGACCTCGCTGGCCGTGTCGACCTTAACAACATCCCGCTCGCGCTGATCACCCGGGTTGATGCGCAGACCGGCGCCGCCGTGACCACCTATGGTGCGGACGCGATCACCGGCGTGGTCAACTTCATCACCCGCAAGGACTTTGCCGGCCTCGATCTGTCGCTGGGCGAACAGATCACCAACCAGGGTGACGGCAACTACATGCGTGCCGACCTTACCGTGGGCGCCAACTTCGACGATGGCCGCGGCAACGCGGTGCTGAGCGTGGGTTACCAGGAATCGGATCCGGTCTATCAGGGCGATCGCGATTTCTCGACCTTCGGGATCGATTCGTACACCGGCACGCTCGGCGGTTCGGGCACCACTGTCCCGGCACGTGTCTCCGGCACCCGTGGGCTCGTTGCCGGCGTTCCTGACACCAACGGCGCGAATCTCAACGGCGGTACCCGCCAGGTCAACGCCCTGGGTCAGGCTGTCGGCACTTTCGCGTTCTTCAACTTCAATCCGTACAACATCTTCCAGACCCCGTTCAAGCGCCACAACATCTTCGCGCAGGCCAACTACAAGGTCAGCGATTCGGTTGAAGTCTACACCCGGGGCCTGTTCTCGAAGAACACCATCGATACCATCATCGCGCCTTCCGGTTCGTTCAACCAGGCGGTGACAATGAACCTCAACAACCCCTATCTGCCGTCGACCCTGCGCAATCAGTTCTGCGCGTTCAACACGGCGGTTGCTCCCGCCTATACACCGCGGTTCACTCCTGCCGTATGCGCCGCTGCGGCGACCGCGACCGGCCCGACCGATCCGAACTATCGCACCGTGACTTTCAACCTGGCGCGGCGTGCGGTCGAAGTCGGTCCGCGGATCAGCAACTACACCTCGACGGTGTTTGATTACCGCGTTGGCGCCAAGGGCGACATCAGCGAACATGTCAGCTGGGACGTGACCGGGGCCTACGGTGAGTCCGAGAATGTCCAGGCGATCAAGAACTACACCTTGCAGTCGCGCTGGCGGCAGGGGCTGCTCGCCAACAACATCACGACCTGCCATGTCACCTCCAACAACTGCGTGCCGATCAACCCGTTCGGTGCTGCCGGTTCGATCTCCCCGGGCGCAGCTGAATTCCTCAGCGAAGACAGCACCACCACGGTTCGCACCAGCCTGGGTCAGGTCCGCGGTCTCCTCTTTGGTGACCTTGGCTTCGCTTCCCCGGCCGCGACCACGCCAATCGGCTTCGCGCTGGGCGCTGAATACCGCAACTACCACGCCTCGCAGGCGTCGGACGTCCTCGCCAAGACCCCGGGTGAACTCGGCGGTGCCGGCGGTGCGGCTCCTGACATCGACGGCGGCTACAACGTCTGGGAAGGCTACGGCGAATTGGTCGTGCCGCTGGTCGAAGACGCACCGTTTTTCAAGAGCCTGACGATCGAAGGCGGTGCCCGCTATTCGAAGTACCAGATCGATGGCGGCGGCCAGAACGAAACCTGGACCTGGAAGGTTGGGGGAAGCTGGGAGCCGGTTGCGGACATCAAGTTCCGCGCCAACTATGCTCGCGCTGTGCGCGCGCCGAACATCTTCGAGCTGTTCAGCCCGCTTAATGTCGTGCTGACTAACCTCCTGTCTGATCCGTGCTCCGGGGCTGGGCCGACAACCAATGCCAACCTTCGCGCGGTCTGCGTGGCGCAGGGCGCACCGGTTGGTACGATCGGTTCGATTGCCAATCCGACCGCAGCCCAGGCCAACACCCGTACCGGTGGCAACCTTGGTCTGAAACCGGAAAAGGCCACCACCTGGACAGTTGGCGCGGTCTTCCAGCCGTCGGTCGTACCCGGGTTCTCGCTGTCGGTTGATTACTACAACATCAAGATCACCGATCAGATCGGCAACGAGACTTCTGGCGACATCATCTTTGGTTGCTTTGGCGCGCCACCGTATACCTCGTTGACCGCCGCCAGCGCAACCGACCCAGCCTGTACCACGATCCGGCGCAACCCGGTGACCGGCGGTCTGGACGGTGATCCGGCGACGACCCTGGGTCTGCTGCAAGTGCTGACCAACACCGGCAAACTCTCGTCGAGCGGTGTTGACGTGATCGCGAACTACCGCCGCGATCTGGGCTTCGCCAAGTGGCAGTCGGGCTTCGTGTTCAACTACACGGTTTCGCAGAAGTTCCAGGCCACCCCATCCGCTGTCGACCGTGAATGCGTTGGCTATTACAGCGCGAACTGCGCCTTCACTGGCTCAATGCAGCCGAAGTTCTCATGGTCCTGGCGCAATACGCTCTCGGTTGGCGATATGGACATCTCGTTCCTGTGGCGTCACATATCGAAGATGCAGCAGGAGCCGCTTGATATCGTGGCAAGCGGCCCGGCGTTCACCGGTACACTTCCGGCCGGGTTTGGCAGCCGCAGTGGCTCAACGGTCGATTTCGGCAAGATCAGCGCTTACGACTGGTTTGACCTGACCTTGCGGTTCAACGTGACGGACAACTTCACGATGACGGCGACCGTGCAGAACCTTTTCGACCGGCAGCCGCCGATTGTCGGTTCGTCGATCGGCTCGACCTCGTTCAACAGCGGCAACACCTACCCGTCGACTTACGACGCGCTGGGCCGCCGTTTTGCGGTGTCGGCACGCCTCAGGTTCTAGTCCTTCGGGATTGGACAACGGATTGGGGGCGGACAGCAATGTCCGCCCCTTTTTCGTTGTCCGCTTGACAGCACTGGGCCTGCTGCCGATGCCGCTGCCATGACCCAGGACCCAACCCGGTTCGCTCAGGACGTCCGGGCCGCGCTGGCCGCCAACCCGGGCGACCCCGCGGCGCTGACCGGCATGGCCTGGTTGCTGCGCCAGGAAGGGCGGCTGCGCGATGCCGTGCTGCACTGCGATGCGGCACTGCAAGCCGATCCCGCCTATGTCACAGCCTGGCTCGAACGCGGCTTCATCCTCTCCAGCGGCGGCTCGATGGCCAATGCTCTCGCCTCCTATCGCCGCGCGCTGGAACTGGACCCCAACTGCGCCGAAGCCCACGCCGGGATCGCCTCGATCATGGCCCGCGACGGCGACAGCGCCGAAGCACGCGGCCATGCCGCACGCGCACTCGCACTCGATCCAGCCAACGCTATCGCCGCGGCTGCGCTGGCAACGATGCAGCTGGAAGCCGGCGATCTGCAGCAAGCCGAGGCGCTGCTCGGCCCGCTCGCACCAAGTCTCACAGTGCCAAGCGCTGACCGCAGCCTGATCTGCGGCCTGCTGGGCGATGTCCGCGCCCGGCTCGGCCAGTCCGCCGACGCCTACCTCTGCTACGCCCAGGCCAAGGCCGACTTCGCCGAAGTGAACGCTGCGCGCATGGCGGGGCGGGAGAGCCACCGTGAGTTGATCGAACGGATAACCACGAACCTCACCGCCGCGGCCCAGCCCGCCGGCACCCGTGCAGCAGAAGTTCCGGCCGATGCCGCGCAGACCCACGTCTTCCTGCTTGGCTACCCCCGTTCGGGTACCACGCTGGTCGAAAATATCCTCGCCTCGCTGCCCGCTGTCTCCGCGCTTGAGGAGCGTCCGACGCTGGTCGAAGCCGACATGGCCTTCCTGGTGGAGCCCGAGGGGCTGGCGCGGCTCGCTAGCCTCGATGACGCTGCCCTCAAACCCTATCGCCAGGCCTATTGGGACAAGGTGGCCCAGGCCGGGATCGACACCCCGGGCCGCTGCTTCGTCGACATGGACCCGCTCAAGAGCACCCGCCTGCCGGTGATTGCGCGGCTGTTCCCGCAGGCCCGGATCCTGCTGATGCGCCGCGACCCGCGCGACGTGGTCTGGTCGTGCTTCCACACCCAGTTCGCGCTCACCAATGCCGCGCTCGAATTCACCACGCTCGAACGCGCGGCGCGGCACTATTCCGCGATGATGGAGCTGATCGAAGTCGCGCAGCAGCGGCTTGCGCTCAATCTCCACACCGTCAGCTACGAAGGCCTGGTCCGCGACTTCGAGCAGGAAACCCGGGCGATCTGCGCTTTCCTGGGCCTCGAATGGAGCGAAGACCTGCGCCGGTTTGACCGCACCGCCAAAGCGCGCGGGGTTGCCACCGCCAGCGCCGGACAGGTCCGCAAGGGGCTTTACGACGGGTCAGGGCAGTGGCGCCCCTATGCCGAGTACTTCGCCCCTGTCATGCCGATCCTCGCCCCCTGGATCGCAAAGTTCGGCTATCCAGACTAGCGCCTGTCCAGATTGGGCTGCTGCATTTTCCTACACGGCCTGATCCTGCTATGAACCGCAGGCGCTTTGAATTGTTGGTCCGCCCCGGCTTCGCCAATAGGTGTCAAGTGTCAAGCCGGTGTTTAAAGTATTGGAATAAGGCAATTTCACGCCACGACACTGCTTGACAACTTGACAGTTGTGTCAAGCGAATCGGCTGCTGCAAGTGCAGCGGGGGGGCGGCCTAGCCAAGCAGCGGATAGGGTGCATCCATCGCCACCCCGGCACCCTCGGCGACCCGGCGCGCCCATTCGAGCACCATGCCGATCTCCTCGTCGTGCGCGGCGCGGGCCTTGGCATATTCGGCGCTGCGGTCGTCGGCGGTGAAGGCCTGTCCAGACTTCGAATGCTGGCTGAAGGCTGGGCCCGAAACGATCTCGGCAATCTCGGCTGTTTCGCATTGCAGCCCATAGTGTGCAGTCACCGCCCCCAGGGCCGCGGCCGGGTCGCCGGTCATCCGGTCGGCGTCGAGCGTTGCGATCCGCTCAGGGCCCAGCTTGGCGGCAAGCTGGGCGAAGTGCGCATGCTGGGCCAGCCAGCCAACCGCCGCAACCTGAAGATCGCTCTGGCGGAAATAGTCGCTCGGCTCAAAACCAAGGTCGACATAGCCCAACCGGAGATAACTCTCGAGCAGCTCACGCACCCACAGCCGGCATTGCAGTCCCTTGCGCACCACCGAGATCAAGAAAGTCTCGAGCGGGGCATGGAGGAATACCGCCCGGGCCTGGGGCTGCAAGGCCAGGAACAGCTCGGCCAGTGGATTGACCAGATTCGACGGCTTGACCACTACCGCCTCACCCGGTCCGTAGGGCCGCGCCAGCAAGCGCAGAGATGCATCGGCCACGCGGGCCACCGCCGCGCCCTGAGCCCCGCGCAGCCGAAACCCAATGACATCGTTGAGCGTCACTGGCTCGCTCAGTCCCATTGCCAGTCCAGGCCGGTCGAGCGCACGGGTCAGCATGGTCGATCCGCAAAAGGCCGAATGGAACAGAAAGTGCAGCGGCCCCTCGTCCAGCGCGGCCAGGCATTCGCTGGCGGGCAGATCGCGGCTCGGCCTGCCCTCGCCGAGACAGGCGTCAGTCAGGAAGGGAACCGAGCGATGCTCTGAGCGGGGCAGGTGGATGAAACGGAACGCATCGTCGCTCTCGACATAGCGGTGGGCGTACCACTCGGGATCGGAAAGATCGAAGGAATTGCCCGCGGTCATGACGCCACGCTAGGCACTCTCGCCAGTCATCGCAACTCCCCCTTGCTCCGCCGCGCCGCACTCCGTAATCCTCTGGCAATGAACCAGGTCATGCTCGCCCAACGCGCCAACGACGAAGGCCTTGCTGCGCTGCGCAGCGGCGATGCAGCGCGCGCTGTGGCGGCATTCAGCCAGGCGACCGCAGCCGACCCGGATGCGCTGCCGCTGTGGCGCAACCTGGCCAATGCCCACCGCCTGGCCGGCGATGCGGCGGGCGAACGCGCCGCGCTCGATCGCGCGCTGGCGATCGACCGGCTGGATCTGGGCGCGCAGCTGCGGATGGCCCAGCTGCTCCAACGCCTGGGCGAGGAACGCGCGGCGCTGCTTGGCTGGAACAATGTCCGGCAGATCGTCGAAGGCCTCGACGGTCAGCTCGCCCCGCATGTCCAGGCCGAATTCGACGCCGGAGTGGCCTATTGCCAGGACCTCGAAGCGCGGCTCGGGGCCCAGGCCGATGCGGTCTACGCGGGCGGGGCGGACCAGTGGGATGCTGCCGAGCGCCGGCGGATCGGGGCGTTCCTCGATCATGCCCTGGGCCGGCGTGCGATTTACCACAACCACTGCGCCGGGCTCCATTACCCGTTCCTGCCGGCCGACGAGTACTTCGATCGCGAGCATTTCCCCTGGCTCGGGCAGCTTGAGGCGGGAACCGATGCAATCCGCGAAGAACTGCTGGGGATTCTCGACAACCCCGGTGAGGCGATCCGGCCCTATGTCCGGATGGAGGAAGGCTCGCCCGAGAGCGAGTGGAGTGCGCTCGACCATTCGCTTGATTGGGGGGCCTGCTTCCTGTGGGAATACGGCACTGCGAACCAGGCAGTGCTTGAGCGGTGCCCGCGCACCGCGGAATTGCTCGATAGCCTTCCGCTCCTGCGAATCCCCCACCGTGGCCCCTCGGCGTTCTTCTCGATCCTGCGCCCGCGCCGCAAGATCCCCCCGCATACCGGGGTCACCAACACCCGCGCGATCATCCATTTGCCGCTGATCGTGCCCCCCGGCTGCGGCTTCCGGGTGGGCGGCGAAACCCGCGAGTGGGTTGAAGGTCAGGCCTTTGCCTTCGACGATACGATCGAACACGAAGCCTGGAATAACAGCGACGAGCGCCGCGCGATCCTGATTGTCGATGCCTGGAACCCGCATTTGACCGCGGCCGAGCGTGCGGCGATCACCGCCCATATCTGTGCTTCGGAAGCGGCCCTGGCCTGACCGGCACGCGCTCCGGCTTGCGGCTTTGCGGCAATGGCGGTAATCTGCCTCCGGTTGAGTGCCCCGCCAGAGCGCCAAAGGGAGAAGTTCGGTGAGCCTGCTCGCATCCATGATCCTGCTGATCGGCTCCGAAGGCGCCGCCCAGACCGACCTTTCGCAGCTGACCGAGCCCGATCCCAAGGGCATGTCGCAAAAGGAAATCCGCGCGTTCAATTCAAAGCTCTCGCGCGACCATCCCTTCTTCATCCGCTGCGTCAAATCGGAAGAAACCGGCTCGCTGGCGCGCAAGAACTATTCGTGCCGGACCAATCGCCAGTGGCAGCTGGCCAATGACAGCGGCAACCAGAATGCCCGCGATGCCGTCGAGGCGATGACCAGCAAGGCGACTGCCACCAATTGACGATCTCGTCCGTTCTAAATCAGGAGAAGTCCGATGAGCCTGCTTGCTTCCCTGCTCGTTCTGGTCAGCGCCGAAGGTGCCGTTCAGGCCGAATCCGCGATCCTGACCGAGCCCGATCCCAAGGCCATGTCGCAAAAGGAAATCCGCGCATTCAATGCGGAACTCCCACGCAACCACCCGTTCTACATCCGCTGCGTCAAGTCGGATGAGACTGGCTCGATCGCGAAGAAGCTCTATTCCTGTAGGACCAACCGGCAGTGGGAACTGGCCGATACGACCGGCAACCAGAACGCACGCGACACGATCGAGGCCATGACCAGCAAGTTCTGGAATACCAAATAGGGTCAGTCCCGCGTCATTGTGCTTGAGGCAGCCGAATAACCCGAACCCCGGACTGGCCGTTGATCCGGGCGAAAAAGCTGCCCATCGAGCCGCGGCGGATCTCGATTTTCTGTCCGGCCTTGGCGAAAGTGTCGCGGCCCTCGGTCTGTTTCCAGCGCGCACCATCGGCCAGGACGAAGATCGCTGAGCCATCGCGGGTGGAGGAAACCGCAGTGATCGTCGATTCGACCTTCTCGATCTCGATATCGTCGTTGTCGCCGAACAGCTTGATCTTGGGCAGCGACAGCCCGAACAGGCTGCGCTTGGTCTTCTCGGTGGTCGAGCGGTCGACCACCAGCACCTGCTTGGCCTCGGCAGCACTGGCCAGCGCATCGACGCTTTTGTCATAGCAGGCCAGCCGCTGGGCGGGATCGACCAGCTTGCGGCAATCGACCACCGCCTGAAACACCTGCGGCTGGACCGGCGGCGCTTGGTCCTTGGCCTGGGCAGGAGCGCCCAGCAACAATGCGGCCGGGACGGTCAGGCAGATCAGGCGGCGCATGGCTATTCCCCTTTTGGCAGATCGTAGCACACTCAATGCCCTTGTCGGGGCCGCAAGGTCAATCATCGTGCTACCAATTGCAATCCGAGGCCGATAGAGCCGGGCCATGGCGCGCCCTCTCCTGACAATCATGCTGGCGCTGGCGCTGCTGGCGGTCACCTGGCTCCGCGAAGCGCCGGCGCCCCCCAATTTTGATAATGTCTTGACGATTACGCCGCTGGACCTGCCGTCGCAGCGTCAGAAAGGCCCTTTCACTTTGGTTGGTCTGTGGCAACTGACCAGTCCGAACATGGTGTTTGGCGGTTACTCCGCTTTGGTGCGCCCGTCACCGGGCCGGCTGCTGGCACTCTCGGATCGCGGGACGACGCTGGCCTTCTCCGCGCCCGGAGCATCGCCAGGGCCGGTTGTCTTTGCGCGGGTCCTGCCGGTCAATTCGCCCTACCAACGCAACCGCGATGTCGAATCGGCCGCCTGGCACGCCGATTCGGGGCGAATGTGGCTGGGCATCGAGGGGCGCGGCACGCTGGTTCGAATGCGGCCGGGCCGGGCAGCCGAAGTGGTCCGCAATATGCCCGAATGGCGCCGCTGGGGCTCGAATACCGGGCCCGAGGCGATGGTTCGGCTTAGCGACGGGCGTTTCGTGGTGCTGTGCGAATGCCGCAGCGGCTGGTTCGACGGGGTGAACCACCCGGCCTTTGTCTATCACGGCGATCCGGCCGAGGGTGCGGCGGGGCAGGCGTTTGATTTCGCAGGCGCTGAGGGCTACCGCCCGACCGACATGGCCGAGCTGCCCGACGGGCGCGTGCTGGTGGTGATGCGGCGGCTGGTCTGGCCCGCCCCGGCGCGCTTCGCGGTCAAGCTGATGCTGGCTGATCCTGATCGAATCGCGGCGGGCAAGGTCTGGACCGGGACCGAACTAGCCGATCTTGGCGGGCCCTGGCCGGCTGAGGACTATGAGGCGCTGGCGATCGAAGAGCTGGGGGATGGGCAAATTGCCGCCTGGATCATGAGCGACGAGAACGAGGCGGTCAGCCAGCGGGTGCTGCTGCTGCGCCTGGAATTCAGCCTTTTCGACCTTCCGCCAAAACAAAAGGCGCCCGGTTGACCGGACGCCCCTGCTTTGGCGCTGGCCAGCCGATCAGGCGGCGACGGCGGCCTGCTTCTTGAGCTCGCGCTTCACCTTGAGCGCGGTTTCCGAAAGCTTGGTATCCGAGGTCTTGAGCAGCCAGTTGTCGAGACCGCCGACGTGCTCGACCGAGCGCAGGCCCTGCGTCGAAACGCGGAACTTGAAGCTGCGGTCCAGCCCTTCGGACATCAGCGTGACGTTTTGCAGGTTGGGCAGGAACACACGCTTGGTCTTGTTGTTGGCGTGGCTGACGTTGTGGCCGACCTGGCGACCCTTGCCGGTCAGTTCGCAAATACGGGACATGGCTAAACTCGCTTCGAAAAATGGCTACCCGGTAGGGGAGAAGGCGCGCGCATAGCGATTCACCCTTGCGGGGTCAAGGTATTGCGGCCAATTCGGCGGAAATGAGCCGCTGGCCCCTCCCCGAACCGATGCGACTGGCGCTGGAACAGGCGCAGGTGGGCGAATCTGCCGGCGAAGTGCCGATTGGCGCGGTTGTGGTCAAGGACGGAGCAGTGATCGCCCGGGCCCACAATGCGCCGCGCAGACTCCACGATCCTACCGCCCACGCCGAAATGCTGGCGATTCGCGCGGCGGCGGAGGTGCTCGGCAACGAGCGGCTCGACGGCTGCGAGCTGTGGGTTACGCTGGAGCCTTGCGCGATGTGCGCCGGCGCGATTGCCCATGCCCGGATTGCCCGGCTCTTTTACGCGGCGGCCGACCCCAAAGGCGGCGCGGTCGAGCACGGGGCGCGGGTGTTCGAGCATGAGCAGAGCCTGCACAAACCCGAAGTCTATTCGGGGATGGGCGAGGATGAGGCTGGCGCGATGCTCAGGGCCTTCTTCGCCGCACGCCGGTGACCGATAGCTTGACAGATCTGTCAAGTTGTCAAGCAGGTGTCGCCATAAATACCTTTATGAATCAATATTTTGATCGACAACTTGACACTTGACACTCTTTCCGCCGGGACAGAATCGGTGTTGGGCCAGGATCAACAATTCAAAGAGCCCGATCCGCATAGCAGGCTCCGGCGATGTAGGAAAATCACAGCCCCCGCCAGATCTTCAGCGGCACATCGTTCTTCGCCCCGAAGCTGCGCTTGCTGCAGGCCCTGGGCCTGAAGTCCTTGCCATAGCAAAGGTACAATTCGCGCAGCCAGCCGCCGTTGGACATGACCAACCCCACCGCTCCAATCGGCCAATCTGGGTTGCGGGCAACAAAGGCCCGGCGCAGATCGCCTGCGGTCAGCCGCTCCTGTTTGGATAACCGGTCGGCATCGGGCAGGCGCAGCGATTGCCACAGGATTCGGGCGACCTTGAAATAGCCCTCGGGGCTCTTGGCCATGCAGCTGCCGTGCTTGGCCCATTCGTGCTCGATCAGCCATGGCACCGGGGTCATGCACATGTTCGCCCGGTAATCCTGCTGGGTGGGGCGCGGGGTGACGGCGCACCACTGCGGATAGCGCCCATTCGCACCCTCGGGCCACAGCCCGTGCAGCACGAAGCCGAATCGCCCGATCTGGCCGTTGCACTGGTAATTGCCCGGGTCCTTCGCCGCCTTGCCGCCGCGGCAGAACTCGGGCGACCAGCTGACCGCCAGGGTATAGCCGGTGATCGGCATGACGGTGCGCGGGCCATCGGGCTGGACCGGACGCGGCTCCTCCACGCTTTGCGGCGCGCGGCACTGGTAGGCCTGGGCAAAGGCCGGGGCGGGCAGGGCTAGCGCGGCAAGTGCAAGGCTAATCGAAGACTTCGACATCGCTCACTAGAGCCCTTCCTTTGCGCTTGAACCACTGGCGCGAACGCGGTTGCAGCATGAATGTGACCACAAAAACTGATGCGATCGCGGCGAGCAGGAACGGCAGAGCCTCCCAGTTTCCTTTCAACAAGTATCGAATGGAGGTGGGGGTCCCGTACAGCCAGCCGGCCAGCTGCACAGCGATCAGCAACCGGGCGATGGCACTTTGACGCGCGAGCGCCCAGCCTAATATCGCCAATGCAACCAGCGCACGAAAGGCAATCATTGCATAAACCACCCAGTCCCGTGGCGGATCGGGTTGCTGAAGCATTTCATCGAGACGAATCTTCAGAAAGTCGAATTGCATTGAGGAGTTGGCGGCACCGAATATCGTGCAAAGCAAGTAGGCGAGCACGAACCAACGAATTGAGACAGGAAGATGCTCCCACCACCTGGACGGCCCCACTGCCTTGCTCACAGCGGCGTGAAATCCAGCCCCACGTCCGCCGCAGGCGCGCTCTGGGTCAGCCGTCCCACCGAGACATAGGTCACCCCGGTCGCCGCAATCGCGGCGATGGTGTCGAGCCGGACCCCGCCCGAGGCTTCGCTAGGCACGCGCCCGGCGATCAACGCGACGGCTTCGCGCAAGGCTGGGACGTCCATATTGTCGAGCAGGATGTGGCTTGCCCCGGCCGCAAGCGCGGGTTCGATCTGGCTAATCCGGTCGACTTCGCAGATGACATGTTTGACCCCGGCCGCCTTGGCCCGGCGCACCGCTTCCCCCACGCCGCCAGCGACCAGCACATGATTGTCCTTGATCATCGCCGCGTCCCACAGCCCCATGCGGTGGTTTTTGGCTCCGCCCATCCGGGTGGCGTACTTCTCCAGATGGCGCAGCCCGGGGATGGTCTTGCGGGTGTCGAGCAGCGTGGCCCCCGTAGTCCCATTTGGCCCCGCCATTGCATCGACATAGCTGCGGGTCATGGTTGCGATACCCGACAAGTGCTGCACGGTGTTGAGTGCCGAGCGTTCGGCGGTGAGCATCGCGCGGGCGTTGCCGCTCAGCCGCATCAGGTCGCTGCCGGGGGGAACCTGAGCGCCTTCCTGGGCCAGCACCTCGATTTCCATGTCAGGGTCGAGCGCACGAAAGAAGGCTTCGGCGATCGGCAGCCCGGCGACCACGATCGCATCACGGGTGTCCATCACGCCCGAAAAGCGCGCCTCGGCGGGAATCACGCTCTCGCTGGTCACATCGTGACCGCCGCCGGGCAGGCCCAGCCCCAGGTCTTCATCCAGCGTGGCGCGGACGAATTGGGCAAGGTCGAAGCCGGGGAGGGTGAACTGGGTCATGATTTTCCCGTCATCCCCGCGAAAGCGGGGATCGCTGGCCGATATGTCAGACCTAGCGGCCAGCGATCCCGGGTCAAGCCCGGGACGACGTCAATGCACGAACCGCGCAACCACATCGCGGTAGCTCCGCGAAACCTTCACATCCGCGCCGCTTTCCAGCACCAGGAAGCATTCGCCGTTGGTGTGCGGTTTGACCTGGCGGACCTGATTGAGGTTGACGATCCAGCTGCGGTGGACCCGCTGGAACACCCGGGGGTCGAGCCGGCGCTCAAGGTCTTTCATCGTTTCGCGCAGGATCAGGCTGTTGTCGGCGGTGTAGATGCACATGTAATCGCCGGCCGCCTCGATCCGTTCGATCGAATCGACATCGACCCGGAAGATCTGCCCGCGGTCCTTGATATTGATAAGCTTTTCATAGCGGGCGGCATGATCGGGCTCTTCGGGCATCGCCTCCATCGCATCGGGGGCAACTTCGGCCAGCACGGTCTTGAGCTTCTCCGCCTCTTCGGCCGAACGTTTTTCGGCCAGGCGGGTGCGAACCCGCTCCATCGTATCGGCCAGCTTGTCCTCGTCGACCGGCTTCATCAGATAGTTGACCGCATTGGCCTCAAACGCGCGGACCGCATGTTCCTGGTAGGCGGTGACGAAGACGATCAGCGGGGGTTCGATATCGAGGATCCCGCTGACCACCGAGAAACCGTCGAAACCGGGCATCTGGATATCGAGGAACACCAGGTCGGGCTTTTCGGTCTTGATCTTGCGGATCGCCTCGCGCCCGTTGGCGCAAGTGTCGATCACTTCGACATCGGCAAATTTCTCCAGGCGCAGCATCAGCCCCTGGATCGCGAGCTTCTCATCGTCGACGACTATGGTGCGGATGGTCATGGCAGCTCTTTCTTCAGCCGGCCAGCGCCGGGGTCTTGGCACCCTCGATCGCAGGGCTGTGGATTTCGCGGCGTTCGAAAGGAATCTCGATCAGCACGGTGAACCCGCCTTCGGCCGGCTCCATCGTTTCGAACCGATGGACCTCGCCGTAAGCCTGACCCAGCCGGTCCCGGATGTTGGCCAGGCCCACGCCAGTGGACACTTGTTCACCGCCATCGAAAGTCACGCCGCTCAATCTGTTGGAGGCACCCCCTGATTGCAATCCCGGGCCGGTGTCGGAGACGGTGATGCGAAGGTTCTGGCCGACGAGCTGCGTTGCGATGGTGATTTCGGCGCCCGATTCCTGTGGGCTGACAGCATATTTGATCGCGTTTTCGACCAGCGGCTGAAGCAGCAGGCTGGGCAGCAGCGCCTTTTCGGTGGCCGGATCGATCTGGAAGGAGGTGCGCAGCCGCTCTTCGAAGCGCATCCGCTCGATCTCGAGGTAAAGCTTCAGCGTCTCGACTTCCTGCGCCACGGTGACCCGCCCCGCGGGCTCGTTGACCAGGGTATAGCGCAGGAAGCTGGACAGCCGGCTGAGCATGGCATTGGCCGGTTCGGTCTGTTTCAGGAGCACCAGGGTCGAGATCGAATTGAGCGTGTTGAACAGGAAATGCGGGTTGAGCTGGTAGCGCAGCATCGCCAGCTGCGCGCTGGTCGCCTGGTTTTCAAGCTGGATCAGCTGATCGTTCTGCTCCTCGATCTGGAGGAAGAAGTTGATCATGTAATAGAGCGCCGACCAGGCCAGCAGCAGCGTCGCATCGAGGTAGAACAGCCCGATGATCCGGCCGACGTCGAACCCGCGTTCGCCGTTGTATAGCCCGCTGACCCAGGCATCGATGAAGGCATAGGCGGCCACCGCGCCACCCAGCGCCAGGACCGTAACCCCCCAGGTGACGATTGGGCGGCGATTGATCAGCGTGCGATAGATCACCGAGAGGATCAGGGTCAGCGACAGCCCGGTAATGGTCGAAATCAGGATCGTGACCAGGAACGACAATTCCTTGGCATTGGCCAGCCCCGACATTGTCCGCAGCAGCAGCGCGCCGCCCCAGCCGGCCATTTGCAACCGCCAGAACGCCTGGTTCTTGTTAGCGAAAAAGGGGATCGGGCGAAAGGGCAGGACGGCCATGGTGGCGCTATCCTAGCAGAACTTGGCGTTGCGCCTGAACCTTAATTTCCACGCGCTTCGGCCACGGCTTTGGCCAGTCCCTGGCGGCCGATCGCCCCGGTGAACAGCTGTTCGCCCACTACCCAGCTGGGGGTCCCGTCAATGCCGAGCTTGCGGGCAAAGCCGATGTTCGCTTCGATTTCGGAGGACACGCGCGGATCCTGCGCGAACTTGCGCGCCCGATCGAGATCGAGCCCGGCGGCCCTGGCGGCCCCCTCAATGCTCGCCGGATCGGTCCGCCCGGCCGCGAACATCGCCTTGTGGAAGGCCGGGTACTTGCCCTGCTCGGCCGCCGCCAGCCCCCAGCGCGCGGCATCGTCGCTGGTCGGGGCAATGATCGGCAGTTCGCGGATCACCACTTTCAGGTCGGGGTTGGCCGCGATCACGGCTTCGACATCGGCCACACTGGTGCGGCAAAAGGTGCAGGCGAAATCGGTGAATTCGACCAGGGTCACGGTGCCGTTGGGATTGCCCAGCACTGCCCCGGGGAAGGGCTTTTCGATTGCATCGGCCACATCAGCCAGCTGATCCCTGCCGCCTTGGGTCCTGAGCTTGTCAGCTGCTTCGACCAGCACTTCGGGGTGCTCGACGATATAGGCATGGACGCGTTTGCCGAACTCGGCATCGTCGGTCTGGCCCGCGCTGCCCGACTGGATCGCCCAGCCGGCGGCTCCGCCAATCAGCAGCAAGGCAAGACCGGCCAGCGCCAGCGAAATCGGGAAACGAGAATTCATGGAGGCCGCGCTACCTGCGTTTCTTGGTCTGTTCAATCGCCGCGCGCGATTGCATGGCGATATCCTGCGCGCGCAGCCAGTCGGGCGAGCCCTTGGGCAGCGCCGCTTCGGCCGCCTCGGCGCTACCCAGCGCCTGGAAATAGTTGCGCTGGAGCACCTGCTGTTCGGCCGAGGCGAGCCGCGCGCGGGCCATGTCGCCTTTCTGGCCGTAGATCACCCCCAGCACGTACCAGGCGAACGGATTCTCGCGATCGCGCGAGACCGCGGCTTTGAGCACTTGCTCGGCCTCGCCAAGGTTGGCGGGATCCTCGGTTGCGACCAGCGCGTGGCCGAACAGCGTGGCGATCAGCGGATGGTTTCCGGTCAGCCGGGTCGCTCGCCGCAAGGGATCGAGCGCCCGGTCCGGATGGCCGGATTCGAGCAGGACCTGGCCCTTGAGCTCAAGGTAAAATGGATCGTCGGGGCTGAGTGCCAGCAAGGCATCGACCTCACCCATCGACTTGTCGAGGAAGGCCTCCTTGTGCCACGCATAGGCCCGGGCATAATGCGCAGGCACGCTGTTGTCGCCGGGAGGATAGGCCTGGAAAGTGCGTTCGGGCGCTTCGACATAGCCCAGTAGCTTGGCCTTGACCCGCACGAACCGGGCCTGCAGCAGCGGATCGACCGGCTTGGCCCAGGCCGGGTCCTTCTGGTAGGTATCCTGCAGCGTCGCGATCCGGTCCGACGTCATCGGGTGGGTCGAATAGAACTCGCTGTCGTATGTGCGCGAATAGCCGTGACGCATTTCCAGGTTCTGCAGCTTCTTGAAGAAGGCGATCGAGCCGCGCCCCGACATTCCGGCTTTCGACAGGTACAGCGCCCCGGCGGCATCGGCAGCGCTTTCCTGCTCGCGGCTGAACGACAGATACTTGCCCAGCGCGGCCTGCTGCCCGGCCATCAGCACGCCGATCGCCGCATCGCCCGATCCGGCCGCAGCGGCCAGCCCGCCGAGCAACAGCGAGAGGATCGTGATCCCGGTCGCGGCCTTGCCGCCGCCGTTGCTGATCGCGTGGCCCCCGGTGATATGGCCCAGCTCGTGCGCGATCACGCCCTGGACTTCCTCGGCGCTGTCAGCGGCCTGGATCAGCCCCGAATGGATATAGACCACCTGCCCGCCGGCCACGAAGGCGTTGATCGAATTGTCGCCGATCATCACCACATCGACATTGCGCGGGTCGAGCCCGGCGGCCGCGATCAACGGCGCCGACATATCGCGCAGCAGCATTTCGGTTTCGGCATCGCGCAGGATCGACTGGGCCAGCGCCGGTTGGGCGCTGAGGGTAAAGATCAGCAAGGCTGCGATGCAGCGCGAAAGCAGGCGGCGGAACCTGGACATCGCCTTCGTCCTAACGTTGGCGCGGCTGAACGGGCGCTGAAGGGCGGCACTGCGCGGCCAGGAAGGCCAGCACCGGCTCGATCACCCGGCGGTCGCGGCTGAACGGGGCGGCCAGCTTCATCACCGTGCCGGAATGGTCGACCCCGGCCAGCACCACCGGGCGGGTTGGCGCACCCGCAGCAGTCAGGGCCTTGGCCAGGGCTTCCGAATTGCGCGGCTTGACCGTGGTGTCGATGTCGCCGGTGATCAGCAGCAGCTGCGGGGCATCGCCGCGCACGAAGTGGATCGGTTGAGTGGTCGCCGGATCGGTCACATGGCCAAAGGCATTGCGTGCGGAGTCGGAAGTGAAGGGATAGAAGTCGTAGGGCCCCGAAAGCCCGATCACCCCCTTGATAAAGTCGTCCTCCACGCCCACCCGGCCCAGCCACTGCCGCTCCAGCGCGAGCATCGCCGCATTGTAGGCCCCGGCCGAATGACCCATCACCACCACCCGGTCCGGATCGCCGCCGAACCGCGCGACATTGTCGCGGGTCCAGGCCAGCGCCAGCGCAGAATCTTCCAGCATCGCTGGAAACCGGCCTTCGGGTACCAGCCGGTAGCCGATCAGCACCACGACATAGCCTTCGCGCGCCAGGGTCCGGCCGATGAAGTGAAAGTCGCCGGGCACTCCCGAATGCCAGCCGCCGCCGGGAATGAACACCACCACCGGGCGCGGTCGCTCGGCAGGCGTGTCGGGCACGATCACTTCGACCCGCTGCGCGGGAAGCGGACCATATTGGCCATCGGCCAATGCCAAGGCATAGCCCGAATTTCCGCCATAGAGGCGGTCACCCCAATCGAGCAATGCCACGGCATTGTTGGCCAGCGCCCAGCGCCACGCCCCAAACAAGGTGGCCGCCGTCACCGCGAACACTATCAGCACCCACCCCATTCTGCTGATCCGCCTTTTTCCGTGCGCTGTATCCATCGTTCCAGCCTAGCGAAAAAAGAAACGGGCGCCAAGCCTTTCGGCAGGCGCCCGAGGTGGGAGAGAACTGTAAAAGAGAGGGATCAGATCAGCTTGCGGGCCGCGCGTTCGAGCAGCGGGATATCTTCGGACACCTCGCCCAGCAGCACCACTTGGCCATTGGGCAGGCGGCGGGCGACCAAGAGCGCAAATTCGCTGCCTTCGGCGGGAATGGCATCGAGCGCGACATAGTCGAGCTTGCGCAACTTGCGGGCCAGCGCCTCGCGCGGGGTGTCGCGCGCTTCGGTGACCTTGCCGCATTCTTCCTTCTTGAGCCGGCGCTCTTCGGCAACCACGCCTTTGAGACCGCCCGGCGCCGCGCCGAGATATTTGGCCAGCGCGCCGCGGCCCAGGCCAATTCGTTTGGCATGGCCCAGCGCAGAGGCATATTCGGTCAGGCGAGTCTTGTCGTATTCGGCCCCGAACACCAGTTTGACCACCGGGGTCATCGGCGCGCGGTCCTGCACGGTCAGGCCCGAATCCGCGACCAGATCGGTGAACTCCTCGGGCGCATCGTCGGCGGCCAGCGCAAAGTCAAAGGCGCGTCCGATCGCGGCATAGAGCGCTGAGCGGGTGCGATCCTCGCTGCCGCGGGCCATTTCGGCCAGTTCGCGGGCCGAGGCCAGCCAGTCGGCCAGGCCCATGTCGTGGCTGGCGTCGTGATTGGCGGCTTGATCGGCCTCGACAGTCAGGTCGAAAGTGTCGTCATCGCCAAGCTCTTCGGCGCTGCCAAGTTCAAGCAATGCGCCAAGTTCGAGCGTGTCATCGTCTTCCAGGCCCGCGCCAAAGGCGGGGTCAGGCAGGACATCGTCAGCCTCGAGCACTGCGCCCAGGTCAGCAAGGTCGAGCTCATCGTCGGTTTCGTCCTGCAGATCGCCCGGGCCATCGGCCCAGTCGGTCATCGGCAAGTCGGCCTGGATCTTGGGCGGAGCCTGGATTTCAAGCGCCTGGTCGATTTCACTCAGCAGGCTGTCGGTGGTTTGCTGGTCGGCCAGCTCTTTCCAGTTGATCACGCCGTAAATGAAATCGATCGTATCGTCGTCGCTTGAGAAGGGCAGCAGGATCCCGCGGTAGAGAATGGTCTTCTCGCGCTGGTTGACGAATTCGGCTTCGAACCCGATCGGCGCCTGGTTGGCCAGGATCTGCATGTAGTGATCGGTGATTCGCGACAGCAGCGAACGCGCCGGGACATCGGCCAGGGTGTGGATTTCGTCGTCGGTGCCGCATTCCTGGGCCAGCGTTGCGCCGAGGAACTGGATCGTCGGGTTCTCGATCCCGGCGGTGAAGTCCAGCAAAACGCTATGCGGCCCGAAATCGGGCAGCGCCTCGGGATCGAGATCCTCGATCGAGGGGAAATTGCGATTGTCGAGCAGACTGGCCCAATGGTTGTAAGCGCGCACCTGCATGCGCCGCTCGTCCTGACCGACCGGGCTGGGCGGGGGTTCCGCCTGACCCGCGTCTGCGCCGAATTCGACTTCGGGCCAATCCTCACCGGAACTGGCCTCGCCATCGCTGGCATGGTCATTAAATTGGCCGCGATAAGTGTCCATGTGGTTTCCCCGGTGTCCCTTCAAGGCCGGTTCTGGCGCAACATGGTAAATTAACCGTTAAGTTGCGCCGACGCGGCAGTCAGACACCCCAGCCATCGATCCGCGGGTCGATCAGCCCCAGCTGGCGGCGCAGTGCGGAGCGGGCAAGGCGTTCGGTTTCAACCTTGCGCCGCGCGGCGGCCAGGGGGACCGTCGCGGCCGGGCGCAGGATTTCCGCATCATAACCATCGGCGACGATCAGGCCGCAGCGACCGGGCAGGAAGGCTGCATCCTCCATGCAGGCCCGGTCCAGGTGCGGGGCCAGCCCCCAATAGAACCGGTCGCAATAGTCGAGATAGCCGGTCCATTTGGCATCGCCCAGCAGATCGCTGCGGGAAACCTTGATTTCAACGATCACCAATTGACCCCTGCCATCGATCCCCATCAGGTCGGCGCGGCGGCCGTTGCGCAGCGGCATTTCTGGCAGGCACCACACGTCGTTGCGAGCGAACAGCCGGCAGATCCCGCGCGCTACGGCCTGTGCGGCCTTGAGATCGTCGGCATCGGACATGGCCGACATCTAGAACATAACGGCAACTTTGCAAGCTGGTCGGCGCGCGGATTACATGAATCGACGCGGCGCCTGGTTGCTCACTGGCGGTACCAGCGCCAACATTGCGGCGCGGGCCGCGTGGAATTCCTGCCAAAGCGCCAGCGCGGGGACGGCTGGATTGGCACCGCGCGCGTTGACCGCCATCAAGGCGGCCAGGCCCGGTTCCATGATCGCGTTGAGATCGTCGATCGCCTGCTCGGCCTGGTCGCGGCGCCAACCCCCCACATCGCGCATGACCGCAGGGAAATTGCGCACTTCGGGGCGCATCGGCTCGGCCGCAAGGCCCGCCAGCATGCCCACGACCCCCACCGCATCATGCAGCGCCGACCACTTCATGCTCATTGCGCTGGCTGAAGCCTGGCCGAATTCGGCCCGCCCCGAAGTGGGCAGCACGCCGGCGCCGGCCTGGGTAAAGGAGGTGTGTGCGTTCATGGGACAAGGCTTTAACCCGGCTTCGCTTGCCAAATTGCTAACCGCCGCAGCCCAATGCACAAAGCCACTGGCGTGATCGCCCGCACGCTGCTAACCGCGCGGTCCACGCACCCGTAGCTCAGCTGGATAGAGCGCTGCCCTCCGAAGGCAGAGGCCACAGGTTCGAATCCTGTCGGGTGCGCCAAAAGGGCGGTCCTCGTAAGAGGGCCGCCCTTTTGGCGTATCATGCCAGGTTCGAACTTTCGGAGTCGGAGCGAAGCGGAGACGACCGAGCGCAGCGAGGTCAATCCTGTCGGGTGCGCCAGTTTCTATTCCCAGCCCTTCTCCAGAAACCGCACCGCGCAGCCGGCCAGCAATGCCGCCCCGCCTGGCAGCGCCGCTTCGTCGACCATCATCCGCGGTGAGTGGATCGAGGGGCATTTGTGCCAATCGACTCCTTCGTGGGCGACGCCGAGGAAAAACATCGCGCCGGGCACTTTTTCCAGCACGTATGAGAAGTCCTCAGCCCCCATGATCGGCTGGTCGAGCCGGCGGAAAGCGGCCTCTCCGAACAGATCATGCGCTACGGCTTCGCCCAGATCGACCGCGCGGGGATCGCAATAGGTCACCGGAAAGCCAGGGGTTATCGTCACCCTGGCCTCGGCTCCGTGGGCCTGGGCGATACCCTTGGCCAGCTGTTCCAGCGCTCCGTGGAGTTTGTCGCGGTGACGCGCCGAAAGCGTGCGCAGCGTGCCTTTCAGCGTCGCGAAATCGGCGATCACGTTGTGCGCGGTGCCGGCCTGGATCTGGGCGACTGTGGCGATCACCGGATCGTGCGCGTCGAACTGGCGTGCGACCAGCGCCTGCAGGGCAGTGACAACTTCGCAGGCAATCGGAACGGGATCGAGCCCCTGATGCGGCATCGCGCCATGCGCGCCGCGGCCTTCGATCACAATCTCGAACTGGTCGGCCGAGGCGAGCAAGGCCCCGCTGCGCCCCGCGACCAGCCCGTGTTTGGCATTGGGCATCACGTGGAGCGCGAAAGCGGCTTCGGGGAGCGGATCCAGCAGCCCGTCCTCGAGCATGAATTTCGCGCCGTGGAAGCCTTCTTCGCCCGGCTGGAACATGAAGCGCACTTCGCCCTTCAGCTCGCCCTGGCGCGCGCACAGCATCCGCACCGCCCCGGCCAGCATCGCGGTATGCGCATCGTGGCCGCAGGCGTGCATCGTGCCGGGCACTGTCGAGGCGAACTCCAGCCCGGTTTCCTCGGGCATCGGCAGCGCGTCCATGTCGCCGCGCAGCAGCACCGTCCGGCCGGGCCCGGCTCCACCCTTGAGGATCGCAACCAGTCCGGTGGTTGAAGGACCCTCGCGCCATTCGAGCGGCAAGCCGGCCAGCGCGGCGCGGACCTTGTCGCGGGTCCTGGGGGTTTCAAGGCCCAATTCGGGTTCAGCATGGATCGCGCGGCGCAGCGCGACGATCTCTCCAGCGATTGCGCGTGCCTGCTCGAGCAGGTCGTGGTGCAGCATGGTCAAACTCCGATCCGCGCGGCGATCCGCTGTGCGCCAGAATTGTGCATCCTGACCGAGAGCGCAAGCAGCAGGTTGAGCACCACTGCCTGATAAAGCAGGTAGGGCAGCGGGCTGGCTTGCAGCACCATCGACAGTCCCAGCAGCACCGCCCGGGGATTGGGGCCAAGCACCTTGGTCATCAGCAGCAGTGGTGGCGATTCGCTCCGCACCGCTGCGGCGATGGCGGCAAGCCGGGCCGGATCGCCCTTGGCCGCCTCGACCGCGCGGTCGATCTGCAAGGCATGGGGTGTCATCCCGCTGGCCAGGCCGATGTAGGCCGAAACAAGCCGGGCGGCCCAGCTCCGCGAGGTCGCCGAATCGCCCTTTGAGTGGGACATCCTGAGCCAAGGGGTGCCATAGACCCAATACTGGTACTGCCGTTTCTGCACTTCGGCGTGATTCGCCTGGACCGCGTGGCTGATCCCCGCTGCCAGGATCAACAGCACCGCGTGCCAGCCCGAAAAGAACCCACCCTCATGCCACAGCAGCCATGCCAGCAGGGCATAGAGCACAATGTGGCTGAGATAATCGCACAGCCCGTCGACCATCTCGCCGATCGGGCTTGAGCGGCCGGTCATCCGGGCGAGATCGCCGTCGGCGCCGTCGACCACGTGCCAGCCCATATGCAGCGCCATGCCCAGCCAGGCCGACAGCGGCCAGCTTTGCGCGAAGGGGGCCAGGCCGAGATAGACAAAACCGGCTGCGGCCACCATCAAACCGCCGAAAACCGAGACCATGTTGGGACTTATCGGAGTGCGCGCGAGCTGCCGGGCGAGCTGCCAGGCCAGCGGATGATAGACATAGTGGTTGAGCGAATCCTGCAATTCGCGCGGGCGCTGGGGGCGGGCCGGCGCTTGTCGTTCCGGTTCCGCTGCCTCTTGGTTCACGACCCGATACCCCTTTTCGCGTGCCGTCCTGCGGCAACTTCACCTGATCCTTAGTGGCCTTGAGGCGGCGGGAACAGGGGGATATTGGCCGCAATCCACCGGCGCTGATCCTTCCGGCGGGCGGCCTGCCGAGTCCAGGTTTGCCTGAGGCCGGATTGGTGCTATGCTAGTAGGCCTGCATTGCGCAGGCACATTGCCGACGTGCAGCGGAAATCAGCTTGGATTCCGCCAGAGTCGGCAGCGAAAGTCACGGGGACGCGGGCCGCAAGGTCATCGCGCGCTTTTGGCATTCGGCTTGACCTGCGCCAAGTTTCTTGCTTTTGGCGCGCGATTATTTTTGCGGCGACCCTCAATGGAGGGCGCGCAGCGACGCTCGAAAAGGAACGACAGATAATGAAGCCCATCAAGGTCGCCATGATTGGCGTCGGCAACTGCGCCAGTTCGCTGGTCCAGGGGGTCGCGTACTATCGGCAGAACAATTCGTCGCAGGGCCTGATCCACGACAAGATCGGCGGCTACGGCGCCGGTGATGTCGATTTCGTGCTCGGCATCGATGTCGATGCCCGCAAGGTCGGCAAGGACATCGCCGAGGCGATCTTCTCCGCCCCCAACAACACCAAGGTGTTCAAGGCCGATGTTCCGGCCACCGGCTCCAAGGTCATCATGGGCAAGATCTCCGACGGGGTCGCCGCGCATATGACCGAGGTGGGCGAAAAGGGCTTTATCCTTTCGGACGAGCCCGAGGCCGACAAGGCCCGGATCATCGATGCGATCAAGGTTTCGGGCGCCGAAGTGCTGATCAATTTCCTGCCGGTCGGCTCGCAGGAAGCCACCGAATTCTACATGGAATGCGCGCTCGAAGCGGGCGTTGGCGTGGTCAACTGCATGCCGGTGTTCATCGCCAGCCGCCCCGAATGGGAAGCCAGGTTCCGCGAAAAGAACCTGCCGATCGTCGGTGACGACATCAAGGCCCAGGTTGGCGCCACGATCGTCCACCGCGTGCTGTCCAGCCTGTTCGCCGCCCGCGGCGTTACGGTTGAGCGGACCTATCAGCTCAACACCGGCGGCAATACCGACTTCATGAACATGCTCGACCGCCAGCGGCTCGGTTCGAAGAAGGAATCGAAGACCGAAGCCGTCCAGGCGATGCTCGCCCAGCGCCTGGCGGACGAGAACATCCACGTTGGCCCGTCGGACTATGTTCCCTGGCAGAAGGACAACAAGTTGTGCTTCCTGCGCCTCGAAGGGCTGCAGTGGGGCAATGTGCCGATGGAACTGGAACTTCGCCTCTCGGTCGAAGACAGCCCCAACTCGGCGGCCTGCGTGATGGACGCGATTCGCTGCGCCAAGGTTGCGCTCGATCGCGGCGAAGGCGGCGCGCTGATCGGCCCCTCGGCCTATTTCTGCAAGCACCCGCCGCAGCAGTTCAACGACGATCTGGCCGCCCAGATGGTCGACGAGTACATCGCGGACACCCCGCTCGCGGCCGAGTAAAGCCCGCGAGAAGCAAATTTGGAGCGGCGCCGGGTGATCCGGCGCCGTTTCCGTTTGAGGGACTGGACATGGATGCCCTGATTATCGCCGCCGGGTTTGGCAGCCGCCTGCGCGACATTTCGGATTCGAAGCCGATGACGCCCGTTGCCGGTATTCCCTTGCTCGAACTGGGTGTGCGCCAAGCCAAGGCCGCCGGAGTCGAGCGGGTGGTGGTGGTGACCGGGCACGAGGCCGAGCGGCTAGAGGCTGCGTTGCCTGCGCTGTCCGCGCGCGCCGGAATCCCCGTCGTCGCCCAGCGCGTGGCTGACTGGTCCAAGCCCAACGGCTGGTCGGTGCTGGCCGGGGCCGAGGCGATCGCGGGTGACTATCTGCTGATGATGTCGGACCACATCTTCTCCGCGCCGATTCTGTCCGGCCTGGCCCGGCAGGGCGGGGCGGATCGCGGGGTGACCTTGGCGGTCGATGCTCGCATCAACGACCCACTGATCGATCCCGACGATGCCACCTGGGTTGAGCGCGACGAGCGCCAGTTCATCTGCGCGATCGGCAAGTCGATCGAGACTTACGATGCGGTCGACTGCGGGGCGTTCCTGTGCACCCCCGAACTGGCCGACGCGATCCGCGCCGCGATCGCACAGGGCAAGGCCGGGAGCCTGTCCGAAGGGATGCAGCGGCTCGCCGACCAGGGCCGCGCGGCGACCTGGGAGATCGGCGGGGCCTGGTGGCTCGACGTCGATGATCCGCGCGCGCACGAACTGGCCGAAGCCCAGGCCCCGCGCGAACTCGCCGAAATCTACGCCGCCGCGCTCAGCTGACCAGCTTGCCCGCTTCCAGCCGATAGGTCCGGTCGGCCAGCGCGGTCAGCGCGCCGCGGTGGGCGATGATCAGCACGGTCATCGTGCCTTTCAGCCCCGCCAGCGCCTGGGCGATCTGGGCTTCGCTTTCGGCATCGAGCGCGCTGGTCGCTTCATCGAGGATCAGCAGTGCCGGTTCGCGCAGCAGCGCCCGGGCCAGCATCAACCGCTGCCGTTCCCCGCCCGACAGGCTGCGCGCGCCGTCACCGATCAGCGTTTCAAGCCCCTGGGGCCAGTCGAGCACGAATTGGCATGCCGCCTGGCGCAGGGCCTGGATCAAGCTGGCGTCACTGGCCTGGGGCAGCGCCCACAGCAAGTTCGCGCGCACCGTATCGGCCAGCAGGGCCGGATCCTGCTGGACATAGGCCACTCGCCCGCGCCAGGCTTTGCGCTGGGCGGGATCAAGCGCCACGCCGTCAATCAGCAGCGCCCCGGCATCGGGGCTGATCAACCCGCCCAGCACGTCGGCCAGGGTGCTTTTGCCCGCGCCCGATGGTCCGGTCAGCGCGGCAATCCCGCCCACCGGCAGTTCCAGGCTCACCGAATCGAGCGCCGCCCGGTCGCTCCCGGCATATTTGAGAACGACGCCCGCCAGCGCCACGGCCTGGCGTGGTTCGGGCGGCGGCGAGAGGGCAAGTTCGGGCTCGCGCGCGGCTTCGGCCCGGTCAACCAGTTCGAACAGCGCGGCGACAGCTGGCCGGGCATGTTCAAAGTTCTGCCAGCACTCCTGCAGGCTGCCCAGCAGCGGCAAGGCGCGAGCAAATAGCGCGACCAGTGGCAGGATCGCTGCAGAACCCAGACCCCAGCGCTCGGCGGCAAGCCAGACCAGCAGGGCGAGAACCGCGGCACCGCCCAATTGCAGCGCTATCTGCCCCACCCCTGTTACCGCCTGATAGGACAGGCTGGCCTGCCGCAGACTGGCGAAGCCGGCCAGCGCCGCCGCTTCGGCCTGAGCCTCGCCGCCCAGGCTTTTTACCGTGCGCAGCGCGCCCAGGCTCTCACCGATGCTGCGGTGCATGGCCTGATAGGCCTGACCCAGGCGCTCACCCAAATGCGCTGCGCGCCGCCGAAGGCCCCGATAGGCCAGTAGCACCAACAGGCCGCCCAGGCCCGCTCCGATCGTTATCAGCGGCGTAATCGCCAGGCCGGCCAAGCCCAGGCCGGTCAGAGTCATCATGGCGGCAAGACCGGCAGCGGCCTGATTGACGCTGTATCCGGCGCGGTCGATATTGCCGATCAGCAGGTTGGCGCCATCGCTCTTGCGGATCCCGGCCAAAGCCCGCCATTCCGCACCGAGCAGAGCCTGCCAGGCCCGCCGTCGCAGCGTGTCGACCACCTCCAGCTCAAGCTGCATCGCGGCCCGGCTTCTGGCGAAATTGACCAGCGCGCGGACCAGCACGAGTGCGACAAAGATCGCCAGGGCCCCGCCAAGCGACATGGACAGCAACAGGCCATCGAAAGCATCAGCCGAGGGGCTCTTGCCGCGCATCTCCAGTGCGCCCAACAACGGAATCAGCAACATGATGCCAAGGCTTTCGGTCAGACCGGAAACAGCCATCAAGACGATCAGCAACCCCGCCAGCGGGCGCTGGCCGGGTCCGATCAGGCGAAGCAGCAAAGCAAACATGGCGACCCAGCTATCAGGTTTGCGGAGATCGGGTAACCACGCATCTGAAGCCGATCGCGGTCAATTGCGGCCCTCTACCCAGCGCACGTAGCGCGCCGCCAGCAACCCGCGCGGCAGGGCAAATTCGATCGCGAACTTGCGCTTCATGTCGAGCGTGGTCTGCTCGGGGAAGTCTTCCAGCGCCGCGCGCAGCCGCTCGATGTCGATCATTTCGGCCAGCCGCGGGTCCTCCGCGATGCGGTCCAGCTCTTCAAGGTAGTCCGCGCGTTGGCGCCGGATCCGATGGTGCCAGTCGGCATCCCAGCGCCCGTTGAGCTGGTTCTCGCGCTGGTGCTCGGGCATGATCCCGCGGGCCATCTGCTTGGCCAGCCAGCGCGGCACCCCATCGCGCACGAACAGTTCGACCGGCAGCCCGAGGCAGAATTCGACCAGCGGGCGGTAGGCCGTCGGATCGCGCATCGGCAGGTCGTAAAGCTGCTCGAACGCCAGGTAGATCTCGGCGGATTCGGCATCGTGATTCTGAAACAGCAGCGCCTGTCCTTCGCGCCGGCTGCGCGGGTGATAGCGGTCGATCTGCAGTCCCGAGGCGCGATAGCGTTCGTCCGCGCCCGATTGTTCGCGGTAGGATTTGCGCAAGGGGGTCATCCATTCGACCGCCACTTTCTCACCGGGGTGGACGATGCGCTTGACCAGCTTCCACAGCCAGTTTGGCAATAGCGGCATGACACTCAGCGCCAGGAACTTGCGCAGCATCGAGCGCGGATCGTTCGGGTGGTTTTTGAGCGCGCGGTAGTACTGCCGCCAGCGCCCCTTGAGCAGCAGTTCGACAAAGGCCCATTCGCCCTTGTCGCTGAAGGTGTAATTGCCCCATTCGGCCAGCAGCAGCCGGTCGCACCCGGCCTTGCGGGCATCGGTGAACAGCCCGTGGAACACGTACATGTTGCACAGCCCCGATGGCGCTCCGCCCATCAGGTGGAAGAATTCGTTCCAGCGGTGGTCGTGGCCATAGCCCTGATTGGCGGTGAAATGCGGCTCGATCCGGGGGTGCATCGCCGCGAACGCCTCGACCATCGGGCGCTCGTTGCCGTTCATGCCGTCTTCGACCACAGCGTCCCACTCGGCTTCGGGGTGGAAGGTGAAAGTCGGCAGCGTCTGGCTTTCGGGCAGCAGCTGCAAGGCATGGGCCACGACCTGCGAGGAATCGAGCCCACTCGACAAGGTGCTGCCAGGGCGCCGGGCACCCTTGAGGCAGGCTGCCACGGCTTCGCGCAAAAGGGCGTTGGCGCGCTCGATGTAATCGGCATCGCTGCTCAAGTGGACATCGGGCAGGGCCAGTAGGTCGTACCAGGTTTCAAGCTGCCGCTCCTGCCTGGGGCGCAGCGTCACCACCGAACCCAGTGGTACCTTGGCCACGCCTTCGAACCAGGTGGTTTCGGCACTGGTGAAATTGAGCAGCGCGCTGTCGGCCGAGCGGGCTTCGTCTAGCCTCCGCTCAATCCCCGCTGCGAACAGTGCCCGCGGGACCGAGGCGGCTGCGACCAGCTGGTCGGTGACTGCATAGTGCAGCGGCGGCGCGCGCAAGGGGCTGCGCGAGAGCCGCACCCAGCGCTCTTGCGGATCGGCGATCAGCGCGCAGTATTCGCCGATCAGACGACCTTCGGCGGCAATCCCCCAGCGCTCGACGGCCAGACCGTAAAGCAGGGCCGGATCGTCGGCGGTGCAGCCCAGCTCCACCGCCAGTTCGTCCGCATTGTCGAGGTAGCCGGCCAGCGCGGCGAACCTGCCGCCTGGCAATTGCGCCGGGTGCCAGCGGCGCATCGCCTGCGGATCGTTGGGGATAGCGCGCGCGGCAAAGGCCATGCCGTGCAGCGCCCGCGCCGCAGCGGCCCCGCCGATGCCAGCGCACAGCGAAGCAGCCAGTCTGTTGGCTAGTTCCGCAGCAGCTTGCGGCGCGGCTTCATCCCAGGGCCAGGCGAAGGCAAGCACAGCTGCGACTATTCAATGGGGAGCCCCTCGGCCGAAGCCGGTCAGGCCAATTGGCAGCGCGGCAGGAAATCAGGACTTCACGTTGCCCACAGCCTGCGCGACCGGGTTCTGCGCCCCGGCGACATCGGCGATCTTGCCAAGGCGGACGAGTTCGGGCTTGGTCCAAGGCTGGATCTTGGTCTTTTTCATCGTCAAATTGCTCCATCGAACGGGCAGAAACCCGCGCGTTCATTCATGATTGCTCGGAAATACCTATGCCAGCCAGAGGGGCAGGAAGGCAACCGGAAACTGGCCGAGCCGAACCATCTAATGGCTGGGCAGCGCAAGAACGGTAAGCCAAGGGCCGGGCAGCTCGCCCAATACGATCTCGCCCTGGCATTCGATCCAGGCATGCAACATGTCATCGCCGCTCCTGTGGCCTGGCGGGCGCACCGCGAAAACGATCCGGTGAGCGATCGCCCGGCGGCGCAATTGCCAGCTGAGCGCCATCGCCTGCGGCAGGCACTTGGCGGCGAACGGCAGGCGCCAGGCGGCGCGGGAGATATGCGCGGCCAGGCGGCGGATTTCGGCGGTTTCAGGTTGCGGCCGGGCATTCGCGCCCGGACCCAGGCCGCGCCGCCAGAGCCCGAACGGCACCAGGGCGATCAGCAACCGGGCCAGGCAGAGCAGGCCGATCGCCCGTCCGGTCTGCAGCCGGGCGGCCCAGCGATCATGCGCCGACAAGCAGCCCGGCCCCGTTCAGCTGGTCCAGGAAAGCATCGAGATCGCCGGCGATGTCCTGCTCGCTGCAGCCAAATTGCGCGGCAACATCGCGGCCCAGCGCGGCGCGGTCGCGCGTGCCGTCGATCAGCAGCCAGATCGAGCGGGCAGTGCCGGTCAGCGAGAAAAAATCACCGTTCTCAAGGCTCATCACCACGATCTCGTCATCGATCGCGGTCTCGCTGAAGCGATCGGCGGCTTTGCTGAGCGGCGTGGTCACGGCTGGAACTCCCTGCCCATCTCCTGAAGCCGCGCCTCGGCCAGGTCAAGCGAAGCGGCAAAACCTGCGGCAGAGCGTGGGCGGACCAGCCGGGCCATGGCAATCTGCCCCGCCAGCCGCGAACGCAAACCGAACTGCGAAGCACGGTCGGGCCGCTGGGCCTCAAGGTAGAGCTCGCGGGTGTAATGGTCATCGGCCAGTCGTGCGAACCGCGCGGCACCCGCTACTTCAAGCCAATCTGGTTCTTCACCATCTTCAAGAAAAACCAGCACGGTCAGCGGCAATGGCTCGCACCAATCCCCGGCGGGCGGCGCGGCATAGCTCTTGCCGGTATCGGCGCCGACCGGCTGTTCGGCGGCGATCCCCAGCATGGCCAGCGCCTCACCGGTCAGCTTGAGCCGCTTGTGGCCCGGCAGCGCCATGATCCGAGCGGGGTCCGCCAGATCGAGCAGCAGGGTATCGTCGCAGAACATCGGCCAGCCGCGCTGGCCAAGCGCGGCCACCAGGGTCGATTTGCCCGCCCCGGTCGCCCCGGTGAAGGCCACCACTTGCCCCTGATCGGCAATCGCCGAGGCGTGGAGCGGGAAAAAACCGTTGAGGCAGGCCGCCGCGGCATAGACGCTGCCGTTCAGCCACAGCGCTTCCTCGTCGGGATCGCCCGCTTCGGGCTGCTCGATCGTGATCCCTTCGCCCGGGACATAGTGATAGCCATAGCCGCTCAGGGTGCGCAGCACGAACTGGCCCTGGGCAAACAGCCGACTGTCAGCCGGGATCGGCTGACCGCCAAGTTCGCGCGGAACCGGGCCATAGTGCCAGCGGGTTTCGCGGGCCATCAGGGCCATGGAATCGGCAGGAGAGCGGGTCGCGGCCATCGCCGGGCGCTGTGCCGCCAAGCTGGCGCGGCGTCAATCGCGACGGACCGAGTCCGGCTTGGGGCAAACTGCGAGATGCAGTGTGGAAAACACCAGTCCGCCGCCTTGTGACCCCCAGATGTGGTGGTTACGGCAGTTCAAACAGGAGCCGCTCGCAGCGCTATGGCCCAGAACTCGGCAACGCCTCTGATTTCACCTTCGATCCTCTCGGCTGATTTTGCCCGGCTGGGCGATGAAGTACGCGCGATCGATGCGGCCGGAGCAGACTGGATCCACGTCGATGTGATGGACGGGCATTTCGTGCCCAACATCACGATCGGACCGATGGTCGTAAAGGCGCTGAGAGGGCACACCCAGAAGCCGTTCGACGTGCACTTGATGATCACCCCGGTCGACCCATACCTGCAGGCCTTCGCCGATGCCGGGGCCGACATCATCACGTTCCATCCCGAAGCGGGGCCCCACGCCCACCGCACCGTCCAGGCGATCAAGGCGCTGGGCAAGAAGGCCGGGGTTTCGCTCAACCCGGGCACCCCGGCCAAGCTGCTCGACTACCTATATGAGGAGATCGATCTGGTCCTGGTGATGAGCGTCAATCCCGGCTTTGGCGGACAGAGCTTCATTTCCAGCCAGCTCAGGAAGATCGAGGCGATCCGCAAGGCGATCGACATGAGCGGGCGCGAAATCCACCTTGAGGTCGATGGCGGGGTCGATGCGATCACCGCGCGGCACTGTGTCGATGCCGGGGCCGATGTGCTGGTCGCCGGTTCGGCCTCTTTCAAGGGTGGCCCCGATTGCTACGCCGCCAATATTGCCGCGCTCAAGGGGGCGGGATGAGCCATGTCCGATGCCGCGCTCTCGTCCCGACCCGCTGCCAGCGACACGCCAGATGCGCCCGCCCTGCCACTGGGCGCCAGCGATGAAGGCGGACTGGTGAGCGGGGCCGCGCCCAGCGAAGCGCCCCCGCCGGGCGAACTGGTCGAACCCGGCCGGGCGCTGGCCTTGGCCGATTTTGCCCCGCCTTCGATCAATGCCGGCGAACGGCTGATCCGCCTCGCCTACCGGCTTGGCATTCCCGGATCGACGCTGGCCGCGCCGCTGCGCAAGGCCGCCAAGCCGCGGTTGCTCGCCACGGTCGGCAACCCGCTGCCCGGCAGCAAGATGGCGGGCACCGCGCTGCGGGCCGGGCACTTCCTGGTCCACGGGGTCAAATCGCCGATCGCCCAGATCGATTTCGCCGGGGCAGCGCGGATGGCCCCGCCGCTCGAGCGGGTGGTCCACTCGTTCTCCTGGCTCGCCGATCTGGAGGCCTGCGCCCCGCGCGAGGCCGTGGCTTCGGTGGCCGAACGGATCATGGGGGCCTGGCTGTCGGCCAATCCCAAGCCGCCTTCGCGTCCCGGCAAGGGCCCGGCCTGGATGGTCGGCAATGCCGGTACGCGCGAGCTGAACTGGCTGGTCCACGCTCCGCTGATCCTCTCCGGGTCCGACCGGGTCTTGCGCGCCAAAGTGTTGACCGCGCTCGGCGAAACCGCCCGCTGGCTCGACAAGAATGTCGGCCGCGCCGAAGACCTTTTGGCCGAGGTGGCCGGCTGGTGCGGGATCGTCGCGGCCGGACTGTTGCTGCCCGATGGCAAGCCGCGCCGCCTGTTCGGCGAGGCCGGCCTGATCCGCGCGCTGGGCGAACTGGTCGGCGACGATGGCGGGGTGCTGTCGCGCAGCCCGCTGGGCCAGATCGAGGCAATCGCGCTGCTGGTGCGGCTGCGCGCCTGCTACCAGGCGGTGCGGCGCGATCCGCCGCTGGCGCTCGAGGCGATCATGGGCCTGCTGGTCCCGCCGCTGCTGGCTTTGACTCACGGCGATGGTTCACTGGGTTCGTGGCAGGGTTCATGGGCGATGGACGCGCAGGAACTGGCCGCGCTGGTCGAGGCCAGCGGAGTGCGGACTCGCCCCTTACGCGATGTCCGCCAATGGGGTTACCAGCGGGTGGTCGCGCAGAAGGGCGTGCTGCAGTTCGATGCCGCTCCGCCGCCGCTGGCTAAACATGCCCGCACCGGCTGCGCCTCGACCCTGGCTTTCGAATTCAGCCATGCCGGGCAGCGGCTGGTGGTCAATTGCGGCGGCGCGGCCTGCGCCGGGGGGCTGATCCCGATCCGGCTTGAGCAGGGCCTGCGCGCAACCGCCGCGCATTCGACCCTGGTGCTCGACGATGCCAATTCGACCGCGGTGCTGATCGGCGGCAAGATCGGTTCGGGGGTCTCCGAAGTCGATCTCGACCGGCGGACCCTGATCGGCGAGAAGAACGCCGGGGCGACCCGGATCGAGGCCAGCCACAACGGCTATGTCAGCCGCTTTGGCCTGACCCACCGCCGGATCCTGATCCTGCGCGACGATGGTACCGAACTGCGCGGCGAAGACCTGCTGGTCCCCGCCGGGCGTAAAGGCAAGACCGGCAAGGTCGGCTTCGCGATCCGCTTTCACCTCGGCCCCGGGGTCGAGGTCGGGCTGAGCGAGGACGGGCAGGGCGCCGGGCTGGCGCTCGGCGACGGCAGCTATTGGCAGTTCCGGATCGGCGGCGAAGGCCAGCTGGCCATTGAGGAATCGCTTTGGGCCGACGGGCAAGGCCGTCCGCAACCGATCCAGCAACTGGTGATCCAGGGACTGGTCTCGCGCGGCGGCGGCAGCTTTGCCTGGCTGCTCAAGAAAATGGGGTGACATCTGTGAACGACGTAACGATCCGCCGGGCGCTGCTTTCGGTGTCCGACAAGGCTGGGCTGGTCGAATTGGGCCAGGCGCTCGCCGCGCGCGCGGTCGAGCTGGTTTCGACCGGCGGCACCGCCAAGGCGCTGCGCGATGCGGGCCTTAGCGTGATGGACATTTCCGAACTGACCGGCTTTCCCGAAATGATGGACGGACGGGTCAAGACGCTGCACCCCAAGGTTCACGGCGGGCTGCTCGCAGTGCGCGACAACCCCGAACATGCAGCGGCCATGGCCGAGCACCAGATCGGCGCGATCGACCTGGTGGTGGTCAACCTCTACCCCTTCGTCCAGACCGTGATGAAGGGTGCGCACCGCGACGAGATTATCGAGAATATCGATATCGGCGGCCCCAGCATGGTCCGCTCGGCGGCCAAGAACCACGCCTATGTCACGATCCTGACCGACCCCGCAGACTACGCCGCGTTTCTGGCCGAGTTCGAGGCGAAGGACGGCGCAACCGGCTATGATTTCCGCAAGCGACAAGCCGCGCGGGCCTATTCGGCGACCGCCGCTTACGATGCGATGATCAGCCAGTGGTTCGCCTTTGCCGACCAGCAGCAGTTCTTCCCCGAAATGCTGGCAATCAACGGCAAGCGGGTTGAAGAGCTGCGCTATGGCGAAAACCCGCACCAGCGCGCCGCGCTCTATGTGCCGGTTGGGCCCCATGCCAAGGGGATCGCCCAGGCTCAGCAGCTTCAGGGCAAGGAGCTCTCCTACAACAATTACAACGACGCCGATGCGGCGCTTGAACTGGTTGCAGAATTTCGCGGACAAGACCCGGCAGTGGTGATCGTCAAGCATGCCAATCCGTGCGGGGTGGCGCAGGGATCGAGCCTGCTCGAAGCCTGGCAAGGCGCGCTGCAGTGCGATGACGTTTCGGCCTTTGGGGGGATCGTTGCGGTCAACATGGTGCTTGATGGGGCGACCGCCGAGGCGATCTGCGCAATCTTTACCGAAGTGGTGGTCGCCCCCGATGCCGATGCCGATGCCCGCGCGGTCTTCGCGAAGAAGAAGAACCTGCGCTTGCTGCTGACCGGCGATCTGCCCGACCCGCGCCGCGGCGGGATCCTGGTCAAGCCGATTACCGGCGGGCTGCTGGCGCAAAGCCGCGACAACGGAGCGATCACTCAGGCCGACCTCAAGGTCGTGACCAAGCGTGCGCCCACTCAGCAGGAACTCAAGGACTGCCTGTTCGCCTGGACCGTGGCCCGCCACGTCAAATCGAACGCGATCGTCTATGCCAGGGATGGGGTGACCGCCGGGATCGGCGCCGGGCAAATGAATCGCCGCGACAGCTCGCGAATCGCGGCGATGAAAGCGGCCGAGGCCGCGCAGAAATTTGGCTGGGCGCAAAGCCGCACGCAGGGCAGCGCGGTCGCTTCCGACGCTTTCTTCCCCTTCGCCGATGGCCTGCTCGCCGCCGCCGAAGCCGGGGCCAGTGCAGTGATCCAGCCGGGCGGCTCGATGCGCGACGCCGAGGTGATCGAAGCCGCCGACGCTGCCGGGCTGGCGATGGTCTTCACCGGGATGCGCCACTTCCGGCACTAGGCAAGAACGCTTCACCGCATTCGCCCTTCGCTTCACCGCGATGAAGCGGAGATAACAGCCGCATTCACTAGACGGTAAGGAGCTATTTTGCAGGAGGGCCGTCAACCGAAATTCTCTAGCCAAGTGATTCTGTGATGACCCTGTTCAAATCTGACCTGACCCGTTCCTTTGCCATCGGCTTCGCGCTGGGCTGCGCCGCGCTGTTCGCGGTGCTGGGCTCGCCGTTCCAGACCAGCCTGACCGAGCAGGTGATCCCTTCGGCCACCGCCGCGCCGGCCCTGCCCGACCAGACCATGATTGCTCCGGCTGAGGACGCAGCGCGCTAAAATTTGCGGCGCGGACAAGTCCGCCCTATATCGGCCCAATGGCTGCCCATCATCATCATCACGAACCGACCGGCGAATCGCTGATCGAAGCTGCATCCAAGGCGCTGGTCGAGGCCGGCGAACAATGGACCGGCATGCGCGCCGAAGTGTTCGAAGCGCTCGCTGCGCAGGAAAAGCCCGCCTCGGCCTATGATATCGCCGAGGATGTCTCGAAGGCGCGCGGCAAGCGGGTGGCGGCCAATTCGGTTTACCGGATCCTCGATCTGTTCGTCGCCAACAATCTCGCCCGCCGGGTCGAAAGTGCCAACGCCTATGTCGCCAACCCGCACCCGGGCTGCCGGCACGATTGCATCTTCCTGATCTGCGACATCTGCGGCCGCGCGGTGCATATCGACGACGACAAGCTGACCGGCGCGCTGGTCCAGGCGGCAAAGGATGGAGGCTTTGCCGATATTCGGCCGGTGGTTGAGCTGCGCGGGATTTGTTCGGATTGTAACTAATCCTCCCCGGAACGGGGAGGGGGACCACCGAAGGTGGTGGAGGGGTACGCGCGAGTGATCCCGAGTTGTCCGGCAAGGTCGTGACCACTTGCACGTACCCCTCCACCATGCTTCGCATGGTCCCCCTCCCCCAAGGGGGAGGATTCACCCAAACTGCGTCAGGCTGAGCAGGTTCCCGTCGGGATCGGGAAACCACGCCACTTTGGCCCCGCCATCGGGTGAGGACCAGACCCCGTCGGCATCCTGCCCGAAGCCTTCATAGACCTGGAACTGTACGCCCTTCGCGGCCAGGTCCTGGACCACCGCGCTGATATCGGCGACGTGCCAGCCCAGCACCGTATGCCCGCTGCCCTTGTGCCCCGGCAGGGTGGTCAGTCGCAGCGGGGTGCGGTTGCCGGCATCGAAAGTGACCGCGTGATCGTCCTCGCCAAGTACTTTCAGCCCCAGGATCCCCGCGTAGAACGGCTTGGAACGGCTGCGGTCCTGGGTCAGCACGAAAGTGACCGGCGGGGCATTGGCGGGCAGTGACATCGCTTGTTCTCCCTCGTTTCTCATTCCCTTCTGCACGATAGTCTCAATCGACACCATAGCTGCAAACGTGTAAGGCGCTGACCCATGAGTGCTAACCCGGCGACTCCGCTGCTCGACACGGTCAACTATCCTGCCGATATTCGTGGCCTTGCGCCCGGCCAGCTGCGCCAGTTGGCCGATGAATTGCGCGCCGAAATGATCAGCACGGTCGGACAGACCGGCGGGCACCTGGGCTCAGGTCTGGGGGTGGTCGAGCTGACCGTGGCGCTGCACTATGTATTCCAGACGCCGGACGACCGGCTGGTCTGGGACGTCGGCCACCAGGCCTACCCGCACAAGATCCTGACCGGACGGCGCGACCGGATCCGCTCGCTGCGGACCGGCGGCGGCCTGTCAGGCTTCACCAAGCGCAGCGAGAGCGAGTACGATCCGTTCGGCGCTGCACACAGCTCGACCTCGATCTCTGCCGCGCTGGGTTTTGCCATCGCCAACAAGCTCTCGGGCAAACCGGGCAAGGGCATCGCGGTGATCGGCGATGGGGCGATGAGCGCGGGCATGGCCTATGAGGCGATGAACAACGCGCAAGGCGCCGGCAACCGCCTGGTGGTTGTGCTCAACGACAACGACATGTCGATTGCCCCGCCGGTCGGCGGGCTCTCGGCCTATCTTGCCCGGCTGGTCTCCTCGCGCCCGTTCCTCAAGGTTCGCGATATTGCCAAGCGGCTCTCGCGCAGGCTGCCCGAACCGCTTCACCGCGCCGCCAAGAAGACCGACGAATTCGCCCGCGGCTGGTGGATGGGCGGGACCTTGTTCGAGGAACTGGGGCTCTATTATGTCGGCCCGATCGATGGCCACAACCTCGATCAGCTGATCCCGATCCTCGAGAACGTCCGCGATGCTGCCGAAGGGCCGTGCCTGATCCATGTGGTGACCCAGAAGGGCAAAGGCTATGCTCCGGCCGAGGCCAGCGCGGACAAGTATCACGGCGTCCAGAAGTTCGATGTGATCACCGGCGAGCAGGTCAAGGCCGCGCCCTCGGCGCCGGCTTACCAGAACGTCTTTGGCGAAACCCTGGCCATGCTGGCCGACAGCGACCCCAAGATCTGCGCGATCACCGCCGCGATGCCAGGCGGGACCGGGGTGGACAAGTTCGCCAAGGCCCACCCTGAGCGCAGCTTCGATGTCGGGATTGCCGAACAACACGCGGTGACTTTCGCCGCCGGGCTGGCCGCGCAAGGGATGCGCCCGTTCTGCGCGATCTATTCGACTTTCCTGCAGCGCGCTTTCGATCAGGTGGTCCACGACGTCGCGATTCAGAACCTGCCGGTCCGCTTCGCGATCGACCGCGCCGGGCTGGTCGGGGCCGACGGCGCGACCCATGCCGGATCGTTTGACATCACCTACCTTGCGACCCTGCCCAACCTGGTGGTGATGGCCGCGGCCGACGAGGCCGAACTGGTCCACATGACCTACACCGCCGCGCTTCATGACAGCGGCCCGATCGCCTTCCGCTATCCGCGCGGCAATGGCACCGGGGTGGCCTTGCCCGCAGTTCCCCAGCAGCTGGAGATCGGCAAGGGCCGGATCGTCAAGCAAGGCAGCAAGGTTGCGCTACTCTCGCTCGGCACGCGCCTGGCCGAAGCACTCAAGGCAGCAGACCAGCTTGAGGCCAGGGGACTGTCGACCACGGTCGCCGACCTGCGTTTTGCCAAGCCGCTCGACCATGACCTGATCCGCCACCTGATCGCGACGCACGAGGTGGTGGTGACAGTCGAGGAAGGCAGCATTGGTGGGCTGGGCGCGCATGTCTTGACCATGGCCAGCGACGAAGGGCTGACCGATGGCGGCCTCAAAATCCGCACGCTGCGCCTGCCCGATCGGTTCCAGGATCACGACAGCCCCGACAAGCAATACGACCTTGCCGGGCTCAACGCGCCGCAGATTGTCGATTGCGTGCTCAAGGCGCTGCGCCACAACAGCGCCGGTGTGGAAGAGGCGCGGGCTTGAACCTGCGCCGCTTGGGCATAGGGATCGGGGCGGGCGGTCTGCTCGCCTATGCGGTGGTGCTGGGCGGGCTCTATGCGGCGCAGGACAGCCTGATCTACCCCGCGCCGCAGCAGGCCGCGCCAGCCCCCGAAGGTTACCGCCAGGTCCAGTTCACCACCGCCGACGGACTGCGCCTTGCCGCAATGTTCAGCCCGCCCGCGGCCGGCCGCAAGACGGTGGTGTTCTTCCACGGCAATGGCGATGGCTGGGGCGGGGCCGCGGCGGCCAACCGGATGGTTCTCGCGGCCGGCTATGGGGTCCTGCTGGTCGAATACCGCGGCTATGGCGCCAATCCGGGCAAGCCGGGTGAGGCGGGCTTCTACGCCGATGGCCGCGCGGCGCTGGAATGGCTCAAGAGCCAGGGGATCGGCCCGGGCCAGACCGTGCTGGTCGGCAATTCACTCGGTTCGGGCACTGCGACCGAGCTGGCGAAGGAAATGCAGCCAGCCGGATTGGCGATCGTCTCGGGCTTCACCAGCCTGTCCGACCTCGTCGCTGAAAAGGTCAGCTGGGCCCCCACCCGTTATCTGGTCCGCGGTCACTTCGACAATGCCGCCAAGCTGGGCCAGATCGCTGCGCCCGTCCTGCTGCTGCACGGCAGTGCCGACACCATGATCGGCCCGGACCACGCCCGCACCCTGGCCAGGGCCCAGCCCCGCGCCAGGCTGGTGCTGGTCCCCGGCTTCGGCCACGAACTGGCCTACCAGGACGCGGCGCAGATGGTCTTGCTGGACTGGCTGACGGGGCTCTAGCCAACCATCCGCGACCTGACCCAGCGATCACGTGCGCGATTGATCGGCTGGTCGAAATAGCGCCAGATCAGCCACGACAAGGTCGGCACCACAACAAAACAGACCGCCGCCACTTGCAGCCGGGCGAGAAAGGGTCCGCTAACCTGCACGAACCACAACACGCCAATCGCGTGAAGCAGGTAGATGACATAGGACAGGTCGGCCATCATCCGGTCGTTTTGATCCGAGGGCTGGCGCACGGTGAAAATAGCGAAGGGCAGGGTCAGCAGCGCCAGAGCCGCGCTGATGTGTTCGTTGTAGATGAACAACGGACCCCGGTGCGCGCCGCCCAGGATCAAATCCCGCCAAGGCGAGACAATCAGCAGCAGGGCCACCGCGCCTGTGAGCCCGGCCGACAGCCCGGCGGCCCTGGCCGAAGGTTGCCAGCCGCCTCTCGCAGCGGCCATCCCGGCCACGAAGAAGACCAGATAATTGCCCAGGCTGAGCGGCAGTCCGGCCAGAGCCCAAACCAGCGAAGCGATGGCGCACAGGCCGAGAAATAGCTTGTATCGATGACCAGCGATAAGGACCGCGATCAGCGGTGCGAGCAGATAGAACTGCATTTCGATATCGAGGGACCAGGCCGGTCCCACCGGGGCAACTGGCAGCCAGGCATAGCCAAGCAGCACGAAACTGGAGACAACCATGTTGACCGGATCGTTCTGCACCAGGTCGCCAGGCAGCATGCCCCAGGCCCAGCGCGCGGCCAGCATCAAGGCCGAAACCAGCAGCATGACCGGCATCAACCGCCAGAACCGGCTGACGATGTAGGTAAGATAGGGCCGCCGGGTACTGCGGTACTTGCGCTCCCACATTGTTTCGACCCAGAAGCCGGACAGCACGAAAAATACCATCACCGCGTAGCTTCCGAGCCCGAGTCGGCTGAAATGATGGACGAAAACCAGCATCGCCAGGAACAGGCGGAAGGCTCCGGGATGGCTCGGCACCAATCGCCCGAGGGTGCTGGCTGCGAACTTTGGCATCACGGCGCGCACCTAGTCTCGAATTTCGGGTATTCGAAACAGGGGCGCTCCATCCAGTTCCTTGCTGACAGCGGATAGCGTCGTGGCAATGCCGGCATCGCGTGTGCCAAAGAAAATCCGTGCTGATGCGAAGTCGGAACCGAGCGTGAAGCTTTGGAGCTTGAGGCCCAAGATTTCAAAGGCTGTGTTCAGGCTCTTCTGCGACCAATAGATCACATGCCCACGCGGCCGCATGTAGCGATTGGGGCCCTCGTCCACCTTTCCGTCCTGGGAAAATCCGGTCGAGCCGCAGAACACCCCACCGGGGTTCAAATGCGCAATGACTGACTTCATTTCCGGGATCGGATCGAAGAAGTGCTCGATAACCTCGGTGGCGATGATCACGTCAAACTTGTGGTCGGCCAGCTGGTCGACATGGAAAAAGCGCTCAGCCCCGAACTCATCCTGGCGCAGCTTGATTACGTCTGCGCTGACGTCACAGCCATAGATATCATGGCCTTCCTCCAGCAGGACGCGGAAGGCGCGGGTCGGGCCTGTCCCGAACAGCAGAATGCTCTTGCTTCCGAAGCGCTCCGCGCAAAACCGAGCCAGAAACATCTCTGTGTCGCCGCCGGATTCAGCCTCGCCGCCACAAGTGCTCATCCCCATGCCGATCAGCGCGCGCATGCGTGAGTAGTCGTGCGCCCAGATGTGCGAGCAGGACCGGCATTTCAGAAAAATGCGATCGTAGCCGGAAATCCGCTCAAACGGGGCCCGGGCTTCGCACACCGGGCAGGTTCTCGTCACAAGTCGTTCAACCAGCCATTTCCCATCGATCAACGGGTAGCCAAGCTTCTTCAGGAGATCGAGCCACGACCGGCGGTGCTTGAGGCCTTCAATAATGTCGATTAGCGCCACGAAGTTGATCCCATCGAAGATCTGGAGAATAATTCGGTAAGTCACTGCGAATAAATCGGTGACGAATTAAGCTAGGCAAACTTGCTCTTTATTCTTCCCCAAATCTGTCCGGGGAGCTTTCTGGCGAGTAGCTTTAGAGATATCTGGTCGTGCTCGGCAAAGGACAGATATTTATCTGGATGGACGAGATCATAGACGAGTTCACCGTTGCTCCAATTATTGGAGAAGCCAGCCTGTTGAATGTCTATTTGATCGGCGATATCCTTGTGGACATACAGAACCGCATTCTGCTTGTACCAATAGTGGACCCGGTCATCCTTCCATACGGCGGGACGAATGATGTCAAACGCGACAAATGATGCATTGAGAAACTTCTCGGCCCACCAGCTTTGCCATTGCTCGTTGATGTGGCCATAGCCTCCCTGGTGAGGGATCGAGGCGCCGAACAGGATCATCTTCGCTGACCGGGTCAGTTGGCTGACCAGATCCATGCAATACTTCGAATCGACATGCTCCGCCACTTCCAGGCAGAGCGCGAGATCGAATTGGCCTTCGATCGAAAAAGAGCTGTCGATCTGTTTCGATTCGTAGAGCGACCTGTCAATGATCAACTCGCCCGGATCGTTCCACGGGCCGTCAATCGCGCGAACCCGCGTGCAGCCGAGCTTGAGCGCCGCATTTGACCAGTGTGCCTGGCCGCAGCCGACTTCAACGCAGGATTTGAACGCCCTCAATTGCCACAGCCTGGACAGAATGATGTCGGCGGAATCCTGAGTTTTCTTCCCGAATTTCTCGTGCCAGTCCGATGGATATTGGGTCATCTAAAATCCTGCTATGCCTTCAGTTGCTCTGCGTCGATCCAATCGAGCAGCTCTGTCTGTGCGCTTGTCACCTTGCGCACGAAAAATTTGTCGGACCGCTGAATATCAAGTCGGTGGCCTGGGGTGTCAGCCAGCCACCGTCCATCGCTATCGGCGACAAGATGCAAGGGTGCATCAAGAACGCTTCCCGGGCCGCGATCCCGGTTCGGCCCGATTATCTCATATGGCTCAAGCAGATTGCCCAGAACAGTCTGCATGTAGGTTTCATCGGGGGCAAAAGTTGATCGGAACGAGCGAAGCGCGAACTGCGAAGCCGCGCTGCCGGCGACCTTTTCCGCTGCCGATCGGGTCAAGGCCCACCACTGGCTGCCATAAAAAGGCACCCAGGGATGAATCTCCCTTGCGAAATCTCGCGGAAAGGCTCGCGATAACCGATTGAACGTTCGCACGAGAAACTGGTCCATCAGGACAAGCATTCTCCGCTTCGAATTGGCCGCGCCGGGCAAGAATGGACGGGTTCGCCAATGTCTGCCAAGCCGGCCGTAGAGAAACGAGCTCTTGGATATCGGGACCAGCTGCAGGAAATTCCTGTCTGGACGCTCGTTCAGAAAGCCAATGAAATCATTCACCGGCTTGATGGGATAGCAATGGCCGGAGAGCAGGACAAAGTGGGTATGATTTCCAGATCTTAGCGCCAATGTTGTCAATGTCATGGCCGCGTCAACCAAACTGAAATCGGCCCAATGCGCTTCAGTTCTGACTTGCGAGAAATGAACGTTTGGGCCAAATTTTGCGAGTTCATTGGTCTCGACATGAGAGCGCCTGTCCAGATGAACATAGACATCGTGCGGAGCAAGGCGGGCGCACAGGCGCCCCAGCATGGCCATATCGTCGTGCGCCAGGATCAAGAACGCGACCTTGGGGCTCTGCGCTGGCAGCTTGGCGTCGTGCTGGGCCAAGGCCTTAGGTTCCTGTTCCCGCAGCTCTTCGCCGAGCCTCCAACCGGTTTCTGCGGCGGACGACAGCCGCAGGCAAATCCATTGGTCCAGATTTCCCCTCAACCAAGGCGCGCCCGGCCGCCTGCGATGCGCGGCCGCGGCCGCGACCTGGAACTGCTGGCCTGAGTGCGGATTTTTGCCCGAGATATACCCAGAGCAGAATTGGGAACATAAAGAAGATGCCCTGCCTGAAGACAGTCACCGGTGACCCGTCCCGATAAGCCACCACCAGAATGGGCAAGAAAATCAGATATGCCGCGACCTTGACAATGCTCTGGTCGGATTCAACGAAACGGCGATAGATGAGCCCGAGAACATAGCCCCATACACCGCAGTTGATAATGACACCCAGCCAGCCCAGCGCGTACCATCCATTGCCCGGGAGGGATCGCGTGGCTCCGGTGGGATAGCCATAGTCGAACAGCGAAAAACGTTCGAAGGGTGCGCCGAACGGCTTGTTCTTCCACAGCACGCGCGGGATGGGCTCAGTAAAGACCTGCAGCACGTCGTTGAAATAGCCGTAGGTGTGGCTGCGCTGAGGGATGACGTAGACCAGGTATTCGAAGAACTCCATGTTGGCGAAATCCATCCCCTCCATGAAGCGCAGTTCATAGTTGCTCACCAAACGGGAATCGGTTTGTTCGCCGAAGAAGCCACGGACACCTTGGCCGCGATCGCTGCCGACAGCTGTGAATGCCAGTGCGCCGGCGGCCAAAGCGATGGTTACCGACAAAGTCGGAAATCTGCGCCGTTGATCGTACATGTAGAGCAGGCCGGTTGCCAGCAATGCGGCGACGAACGGACCGCGACCGCCCGTAGCCGCGCGCCCTATGACGAACGCGCCGAGCGGCAGAAACGCGATCAGGCGAAAGCGGCACAGCCATGCAAACACCGCCGTCAACGGCACGAGCATCATTTGCGCTTCGGCAAAATAGCCGTTGCCCTTTGTGTTGTAGATGACACCCGTAGCCTTATCGCGCGCCATGTTCGCCAGCGTGTCAAAATTCGATGCCGCGCCATAGAGCGACAAGAGCGACCAGACCGCAATGGGACCGCACAGCAACATCACCACAAGAAATTTTCTGACCGATTGGTCTCTTTCAGCTTGAACCGGCGCATCATGACGAAACCGCATCGCGACGTTGCCGTGCCGAAAACAGAAGAATCCGAATGTCAGCAGGCCCAGGGTTGCGGCGACAATCACTGTCAGCTTGTCGGATTCCGAAGGGGTGAAATGAAAGGCCCGATAGATTGCATCATACTCAAGCCAGTAGGACAGGAACGGCCGGATTACGAAAACCAGCCCGTGGAACAGGAGGTAGATCGTGAAGGGGTGGAAAATGCTGAACGCCCGGCTGTTCACGAAGGCGAGCGTCACCCCCATGAAAACCAGCAAGGAGGCAAACAGGATTACCAGGTACAAGGGGGTCAACTCCAGCCGGTGGGCGCGGGTCCACGCTGTGGCATTCTGCGCCGCACCGCGCAAGGTTGCGCTTGGCGAACGGATTGCCTAGGGCGCCCTGGCAACCAAAAGATTGGGTCCCGGTCGCACTGCGGATTCATGGACAATCGCTGTGAAAGGGAACGGATGCCGCAGTCCAGCGGAGTGGAGCTTTGGTTGCGTCGGCACGTTGCAAAATTCGTGCCCGATCCGATCCTCAACGAGGTTCGGGCCTATCGCCGGTCGGATGCGTTCCGTGCAGCAGGGGTGGTGATGATCCATGTCCCGCGGGCCGCCGGGACCAGCCTTTCCTCCGAACTCTATGGCCGGTTCATCGGCCACTTCTCGGTCACTGAGTTGCTTGCCGTGGCTCCAGCGGATGTCGCCGCGCTGCCGCGCTTTGCGGTGGTCCGCAATCCCTGGGACCGACTGGTATCGGCCTGGAGCTTTGCCCGGCGCGGTTTCAGCCTGGTCGAGCCGGCGGGTGCCTCGTCACCGGGCGATGCGGCGCGGATCCGGATTCGCCGCGAAGAGCAGTACCAGGGCCCTGAATTTGAGAGCTTCGAGCGCTTTGTCCATGAGTGGCTGGCGCGGCGCGATGTCCACCGGCTTGACGGGGTGTTTCGCCCGCAGGTCGATTATGTCCGCGATCCGGCGGGAGCCACGCCGCTCGATTTCCTCGGCCGGTTCGAACAGTTAGATCAAATTGCGACGTGGCTGACGGAAACGACTGGACGCCAGTTCGATCTTCCGCGCCTCAACGCCAGCGAGCGCGGGGCCTACCGGTCGCACTATACGCCAGAGCTGGCGCAGCTGGTCGGCGAAATCTACGACAAGGACATCGCCGCCTTTGGCTACGAATTCTAGGCCAACAGCGCGCGGAAGTAGTCGATCGTCTTTACCAGCCCGTCGCGCAGCGGCACGCTGATATCCCAGCCGAGCTGTTCGCGGGCACGGGTGATATCGGGCTGACGCTGGCGCGGATCGTCTTGCGGCAAGGGCATGAACACCAGCTGTGACTTGCTGCCGGTCAGCTCGATCACGGCCTGGGCCAGTTCGAGCATGGTGAACTCACCGGGATTGCCCAGGTTGATCGGCCCAGTCACTTCAGCAGGCGACGCCATCAGCGCGATCAGCCCGCGCACCAGATCGTCGACATAGCAGAACGAACGGCTCTGCTGGCCGTCGCCATAGATCGTGATGTCCTGATCCTGCAGCGCCTGGACGATGAAGTTGGAGACCACCCGCCCGTCGTTGGGATGCATGTGCGGGCCATAGGTGTTGAAGATCCGCGCGACCTTGATGCCGACATTGCTCTGCCGGTGATAGTCAAAGAACAGCGTTTCGGCGCAGCGCTTGCCTTCGTCATAGCAGCTGCGCGGGCCGATCGGGTTGACGTTGCCCCAATAGTCCTCGGTCTGCGGGTGGATAGCGGGATCGCCATAGACCTCGCTGGTCGAAGCCTGGAGGATCGGCACTTTCAGCCGCTTGGCCAGCCCCAGCATGTTGACCGCGCCGATCACGCTGGTCTTGGTGGTCTGGACCGGGTCAAACTGGTAATGCACCGGCGAGGCCGGGCAGGCGAGGTTGTAGATCTCGTCCACTTCCACGAACAGCGGGAAGGTGACGTCGTGGCGCAGCAGCTCGAATTCGCTATGCCCCATCAGCGCCGAAACATTGCCGCGCGTGCCGGTAAAGAAATTGTCGACGCACAGCACCTGATCGCCCGCCTCAAGCAGCCGCGCGCACAGGTGCGAGCCGATGAAGCCGGCCCCGCCGGTCACCAGGACGCGCTTCTTGGTCGAATAACGGATCGGCCGGGCGGGGGAATTCATCGTGTTGCTATACCGCAAATAATTGGTTCTGGTCCTGCCTTTGCCTAGGCTTTGGCGCGAGGGCAAGCCAGACTGGACCTGAACCGGATAATCGTGTCCTCGGCCTCGGCAGAACCGGGGAAGCACAGCGCCTCAGCCGCATCGGCCAGCCGCGCGGTATCGCCAAGCCAGGCTCGTTCGTGCGAGGCGGCGACCATCTTGCGCCAAAGCAGCTCATCGCCGGCCAGTGCCTGCATCGCCGCGGCAATTCCTGCTGGGGATCCCAGCTCGATCACGAACCCGTTCTGGAGGTTGCGGACCAGCGCGTCGCCCGATCCGACCGCAGGTGAGACAATCACCGGCAGGCCGAAAGCCAGTGCTTCGTTGACCACCAGGCCCCATTGCTCCTCAACGCTCGGCAGCACCAGCGCCAGCGCGCCGGATAGCCGCTCGGCCACTTCGCTTGCACCCAGGAAGCCGGGAAAGTCGATCAGTCCGGTCACGCCCTGTGCCGCAGCGGCGGCCTTGATTGCCGCCTCTTCCTGACCCGATCCGATCAGCACCAGCCGCCGCGCCTTGCTGCCCGCGGCCGTGGCGTAGAGCGCGAAGCCTTCGATCAGCTCAAGCAAGTTCTTCTTGTCGACGAAGCGCCCGATGAAGACGAAATCGCGTTCCGCGTAAGCCGTGCCGTGCGGTGCCAGCACCCCGCCGCCCATCGCCCGGATACGTTCAAGCCCGACGGTATCGTAGCCGGGTATCACCCGACGCTTGGCGAACCCGAGGAAGCGAAAATAGTCGATATGGCGGTGCCCGCCGACAATCGCTGCGCTGTAGGGCGAGAGGATCAGCGCCTTGCCCAGCTCCTTCAGCGCCTGGCGCGGCTTGTCGTCGAACTTCGATTCGCTCAGCAGCACGACCCGCACCCCCAGGAGCGCGAGCAGCCACGACAGCAGGATAATGTCGGCCTGATTATAGCCGATCCCGATCATGACCGTATCGCAGCGCCACAACGCGGTGAGCTGCCGCCAGAGCCGCCTTGGCCAGGACAGGCTGTCATAGCTGGCGCCCGGGAAAAGCGTGATCTTGCGGGCCCCGGCAACTTCGCCCGAAGCCTCCCAGGCATAGGTCGCCGAACTGGTTGCTACTTCGACTGCCAGCACTTCGGCTCGGCCTTGCAGGCGGCGGGCGACGGCCTGGCAGCGGTCGACGTGATAGGCCGAGAACTGCGCGAACAGCAGCGCAACTCGCCTGGTCCCGCGTACAGCCATTGGCCCGATTAACTCCTCAAGACCGGCCCGCATGCCAGTGAGTGGCGGCATAGCGGCATGCGGGCGCGGCGGGAAGCGGGTTTGTTGGCCGGATCGGGACAGTTACCTGCCAGCGACCTCATGGTGGAACGAAATGCCCAGCTCGGTCGGTGCGCGGTCGATCGTGGAGGCGGTCGGGTTGGCGATCAGCAGCTTGACGCTGCCCGCCTGCGGCTCGGCCCCGCGCAGCTCGAGCCCGGCGAAACCGCCGACAAAGCGGACTGAATCGATGAAGTCGCTGGGCACCATGTCCGGGATCGGCAGGACAATGCTCACGCTTGCCCCGGCGGCGATCGCCGGCAAGTCATAGGCGGGGAACACGGCCTCGAGCGGATCCTGTTCGATTCCTGCGCTGCGCACCGAATCCTCGTTCAGCGTAACGTCGAGCTCGGACTGTTCGGCAAACCAGCCCTCGAATTCGACGAATTCGTTGGCAGTGTTGAGGCCTGCTCCAGCGGCAGTCACGCACAGGATCTGGAAGGGCTGGTTGCGGAACAACCACTGCGCGCCGCCGACCTCGCCGGCATAGGTCCGAAACTCAACATCTTTGCCAGACTTGAGCGCATCGACATAGTTCGCGCCATTCGCGTCCTTGCGGCCAAGATAGAAGCTGTGCAACTGATTGCCAGCGCCCAGGGTCACGCCGGGCGTGACATAGCCTCGCGCCCGGGCCAGCAGGCCGGCCGGGCCCATGACATAGCGGTACTCTCCATCGCGCAGGACAAACCGTTTGCGCCAATGGCGCAAGCGCTCGAAGTTGTAGCTTTCGCGCACTCCGGCGATCGTCATCTCAAGCATTCCAGTGATCGATTTGAGCGGGATGCTGAACGGCGCGGTCGGGTGGATCAGTCGCAAGGTCCCGCTGAATTGGGCCACACCATCATACCCGGCCAGGCCATTGCTCGGCTCCATCAGGCGATAGCCGCCATAGCCGGTAATGGTCAGGTCGTGCACTGTAACGCTGGAGTTGCCCTGAACATTGATCACAACCACCCCGATGCCCAGCGATTGGCCTTGTGCATCGACCAGAGTATTTTCGAACATGCCCCCGATCACGGTCACATGGGCACCCGCTTCGGCCTTGATCAGGCCCAGCGTGGCGCGTGCGCGCGGGCGCAGGACCAGGGTATTGCGGGTCTCGGCAAAGGCGAACGCCGCACCGAAGCTGGCCTGAGTCAGGATGCAGCCTTCCTGCCAGCAATCCTCGATGGTCAGCCCGTCGCAATATTGCGCGACCACGGTGCCAACCCCAAGGTTGCGCCCACCGACATTCTGGATCCGCACCCGTTCAGCGCAAAACAGCGAAACGCCTTCTTCCGCCGGTCCGTTGATGATCGCATCGCGCAGGGTCCAGTCGCGCAGAATGCTGAGCTTGCGCAGCCGTTTGCAGGTGCCCGTCACACTCGTGAGTGCCAGGCTCTCGGGCATCGGCTTGTCGAGCGTGACTGTATCGCCATTGACGGCCAGCACTGTCGCGAACGACCAGTTGAGCGTTTCGGGCGTGTCATAGGACAGCTCGCCCAATTGCCACAGCACCGAGTCGCCAGCCGCAAGCTGTGCGCCAAGGCCGCTGGCCAGAGTCACTGCACGTGAGCCGGCCACCACATCGGCACCGAGCGGCAATTCGACAATCTGGCCGAGGTTCTGCGGGTGATAGACAATCCCGCGACCACCCAGCTGGCGCACGAAGCTGGCCCCGGAATGATCTTGCAGACCGGGCGTCGATGCCACCATCTGGATTGGCGGACTACCCGGCGAAATGGCCTCGCTGGGGGGAATGTACTCGGCCCGGTAACGCGCCGAACCAAAGGACGCCCCGCGCGCGCCGATCGCCGCAACATAGGCCAGGGTTGCGCGGATCGCCGGTCCATCGTCGGTGGTACCATCGCCTTTGGCCCCGCCGACCTCGACCGAGACCCGCCCGCCCTCTGGCAAGGCGCGCCAGTGGCGGCCGTTGCTTGAACGCGCCACGAACCGGGGGTGTGCGGCCATCAGGGCGGCGTTCGCCAGACTGTCGGAAACGTAGCGCCAGGGCGCAACGCCCAGGGCATCCCGGCCACTGGTCTGCACGATGTCGGTGCCGCTGCGCAGATTTTGCGAAGGAATTTCGGCAAACAGAAAATCAGCCATGGACTGCACTCTCCTTGATTGTGTTGGACGGCGGCTTCAGGCGAATTCGGTAAGAATCAGGCGGCGCAGTTCGCGCGCCATCCACAAGCCGTCGAGGTTGTGGCCGGCCTGGTTGGGGTGGGTCGGATCGCCGGCTCCGATAGTGTAGTTGAAGGCCTGATCGGTGGTGGTGGTGCTTGTTCCGGAACGCAGGACCGGCCCTGGGGCCAAGCGATCGACAAACCACACATTCGATCCCAGCGCGTCGGCGCAGGCTTCCTGGCCGGCATCGCGGATCCTGTAGAGCTCGAGCGGGATCGAGGTGGAGCCGGCATAGGTCGGCCCGAAAACCACCAGCGGTTTGCCGGGGCGCTGCGCGGTCCAATGGTCAATCAGGGTCCACATCGCCTTGTTGACCGCTTCTTGCAGCGTTGCCGCACCGCCCCACTGCGCCGCCGCCACGTTGTCGTTGATCGACATCATGACCACGCCCATGTTCACCGTGGGCGCGGCCAGGCTGATCTGGTCGGTCCAGCCGTTGAGCGCCAGATCGGCGAGGCGGTTGGCGTCCTGCCAGTTGACCCGCCCGCCGGTTCCCGGGTTGAGCAGGCCGGTTCCTCCGACCGAGGCATTGGCCGGGTTCATCCCCAGGTTGCGGATTGTCGCAATCCCTTCACCGTCCCACTGGGTGGCGCCGGTGCCCTCAGGAAAGCTGTCGCCGACCAGGGTCACCAGTGGATAGCTCCGGGTGGAGGCCGTAACTTCACTAGTGGAGGCGACGTTGAGGCCTTTGTGCCCCGCCCCGCAGACCTCAACCCTGATCCGGCGTGTTGCGGAGACCGGAAAGGCCACCTTGATCTGCCGCAAGGCACCATCGGTGGTGATGCTCGCGGTTCCGGCAATGCGGTCGCCCACCAGCACGCGAAAGTTGGTTCCGGCCTGCAACGTGTGGCAGGCCATCGTCACTTCGAACTGTGTTCCGGTGTGCAGGAACTCGTAAGCGACATAGGCCCACGAGCGATTTCCCGCGTACCATGCGCCGCGGGCGAAATAATCGGCATTGATGCCCTTGTTGGCGGTGCCGCT
>JANPMA010000222.1:0-4484 GCA_031422595.1 Novosphingobium sp.
CCTTCGTAAGCAAAGAAGCTGCCGATGTAGCCGAGCACCGGGCCGGCACCCAATCCGAGCTGGGCAGCCAGAGCCTGATCCCTTGGCAATGGTGCACCATGCCGGGCGAGGTCGATCCCATTGGGGACAACCGTAATCTTGTCCGGCACAAGCCCGCGCGCGAGCAGGTCTGCGCGCAGCCCCTGGCCGATTGTGACCAGGGCATCCGCCCGATCGGCGATCCGGGTTTCGTGCGCGCGGCTCAATCGATACTTCAGCGAACCCGCGGTCCCGGCACTGTTCTGGACCCAGGCATCTTCCCAGAAGGCCCGGATCTCATAGACCAGCGGAATCCGGCGACGCCGGGCAACCTGAAGCGCTGATTCCCCGCAGATTGCCGGGGAATGGGCATGGAGCAGATCGGGCTGCCAAGCCTCGCAAAGCCGATCGATCGACCGCGCGAAGGCCCGCACTTCGAGCCAGTGGCGCAGCAACGGAGGCCCCATCCGCTTGCCAGCTGTGCGGTGAAAGTCGATGCCGCCAACAGTCTCTACGGTCGGACCGGCTTCGGTGTGCCGGCGTCCGGTAATGCCGCGCACCTCAAGTCCCGCCGCCTGCTGTGCCTGCAGGATCGCGTGGGTGCGCGAGGCGTAGCCGCTCTGCATCGGCGGCGAATGATCGAGGATATGGAGGACCCGAGTCACGGCCGCCTTTCCGCCTCGGCGACCATTGGCTCGTACCTTTCGAGATGCTGGCCCGGCGCCGGGTTCACCGGTTCACTTTGAACTTCGCCCCGGTCGGTCAGGACATGATAGTGATCGAGGATCCCCAGAGCGGTTGCCCTGGCTCCGCAGCGCCACAGTTCGCTGAGTGCGTGCCACACGCCCTGGCGATCACGCGCAGCCACTCCATGCCCCAGCACCGCCACCCAGCGGGCCGCAAGCAGCCGGTCGGCGAGCCGCCCTGGTATCGCAGTGGTCGAAGCGGCCAATGCGGCAGCATAGATTTCGGCCGATCCCAATCGGTCCTGCAGCTTTTCTCTGCTGGATCGGTCCCTTGAAGTCAGTCGATCCTGATCACCGGGAGGAATTCTGGTCGCAACCACCGGCTCACCGGCGATCCACGCCGACTTCGCTCCTTCGGCGAGCAATCGGATGAGCAGCGCGCTGTCTTCGCCAATGAAGCAACCTGCGGGGAACGGGCGGTCCGACAGCACTCTCCTGCGGAACACCGCGCAGGACATGATCTGCGGGCTCTGGCGGAGCAGCGCGCCCCACGGATCGGTATCGAAGCAGCTGGCAGAATGCAGTCTTGGCCCGGAACGGTGAAAACATTCCAGCCGATCGGCCACGACGAGGCCAAGCTCGGGACTGCCCAGGAGACGCTGCTGCGCCCGCAACAGAAAGTCCGGTGGCCAAAGGTCGTCGGAATCGAGGAAGGCGATCAGATTGTCATCGCCTGCATCTGGCCCGGCTGGTGCCAGGTGCAGGGCTGCGTCCAATGCCTCCAGGCCGGCATTGCGCGCGCTCGCGGGTCCGGAATGTGCAATTGTGATGGCACTCAGGTTCGCCGCGCCCTTGGCCAGGCGTTGAACTTCGTCTGTGGTCGCATCGGTGGAACCATCGTCGACCACGACAATCCGCAGCGGCGGAACCGACTGGGCAAGGACCGAATTGATCGCGTTCACGATCGATGCGGGTCGATTTCGAACCGGTATGACCACGCTGACGCAAGGTCGCACCGACAGATCGTCTCCAGCCCTCTTCTGCCTCATTGCGCGCGCTCATCGGCGCTGCGGTGCTGGGCCAGCACCGCGACAATTCTTTCAGCAGCCCGGCCGTCCCATAGCGCCGGGCGTGCGGACACCCGTTCCGGACGCGCGAGCACCTGTGACAGCTCGTGCGCGACCGCCGCCGGCGTAATCCCGACGACTACGTTGCTGCCTTCGGCAACCGTAATCGGCCGCTCGGTCTGCTCACGAAAGGTCATGCAGGGAACGCCCAGCGCAGTGGTCTCCTCCTGTATCCCGCCGGAATCGGTCAGGACGAACCGAGCCTGATCCATCAGGCACAAGAAGTCGAGATAGCCCAGCGGTTCGGTCACACGGAAATTTGGTTGGCGCTCAAGGCGTTCCAGCAGGCCAAAGTCCTGCAAGCGGGACCGGGTTCTGGGATGGAGCGGCAACACGGTCGGCATGGCGCTGGCCACGATCTCAAGCGCTTCGAGCGTATTGGTGGCCGCGCTAGCCGTGTCGACATTGCTCGGCCGATGCAGCGTGCACAGGGCATAGCGGCGCGGCTCGAGCGCCAGATCGGCCAGAATTGAACGCCGGGCGGCCGGCTCGCGATGCTTGAACAGGGTGTCGATCATCACGTTTCCGACGAAATGAATCCTGCTCCGCTCAACGCCCTCGCGCACCAGATTGTCCCCGGCCGCAGGGTCCGTCGTGAACAGGAAATCGGAGAGCTGATCGGTGAGAATCCGGTTGATCTCTTCCGGCATGCCGCGGTTCCCGCTGCGCAAGCCTGCTTCGACATGGGCAGCCGGGATCCGGCGCTTCGCTGCGACAAGTGCGCAAGCAAGGGTGGAGTTCACATCGCCCACGACGAGGACCAGATCGCACGGCCAGCCATCAAGCTCGCGGTCGAAGTGCTCCATGATCCGCGCTGTCTGGATAGCATGACTGCCAGAGCCTGCTTCCAGGCAGGCATCGGGTGCCGGAATTCCCAGTTCCTCGAAGAACACAGCTGACATTTGTGCGTCGTAGTGTTGGCCGGTGTGAACCAGGCGCGTGGCGATGCTGCCGTGCTGCCGGGCGGCCGCAATCAGCGGCGCCACTTTCACGAAGTTCGGCCTGGTACCAACAACGCAAGTCATCCGCATAGACTCGTCACTCCGCTGCCCGCCGAAGGTTAGACCGGTTGGCTTTCAGCCCACCATTGACTATTTCCTTGTCGACCGAGGAAGGGCGGTGCCACCATTGCGAGGTTGAAAGGCCAGGCGCAACCCTGCTGGAGCCACATGGCGGATGTGGGGCTAGACTCTCGACGTTCAGAAAGTGCGGCTTTTGCCAAGGGACTTGGGACTGATCCTTGCGTTCTCCGTCACCGCCATTTCCCAAGCCTTTGTGATCGTCGCAGGTCCCGGCAGCAATAGGCTTGCTTGCCCGGTCCAAGGAATTACTGAGTTCCGTCACGAGCCATTGCCTTGCTAGCGGCCACGGGTAATGACACAAACGTTGATCGCATGAGCCAGACCCTAACCCACCTTGAGCGGCTGGAGGCCGAAGCGATCCACATCATGCGTGAGGTGGTGGCCGAGGCGGAGCGTCCGGTGATGCTCTACAGCGTGGGCAAGGACAGCGCGGTGATGCTGCACCTGGCGAGGAAGGCGTTCCATCCCTCGCCCCCGCCGTTCCCGCTGCTGCATGTCGATACGACCTGGAAATTTCGCGAGATGTACGCGCTGCGCGACCAGATGGCGCAGGAATCGGGCATGGAGCTGTTGGTCTACCAGAACCCCGAAGCAGCCGAACGCGGGATCAATCCGTTCGATCACGGCGCGCTTCATACCGACATGTGGAAGACCGAGGGGCTGAAGCAGGCACTCGGGCAATACGGCTTTGACGCGGCCTTCGGCGGCGCGCGGCGCGATGAGGAGAAGAGCCGGGCCAAGGAACGGATCTTCAGCTTCCGCACCGCCAGCCACGGCTGGGACCCCAAGAACCAGCGGCCCGAGCTGTGGAACCTCTACAACGCCCGCAAGCACAAGGGCGAAAGCATCCGGGTGTTCCCGATCAGCAACTGGACCGAGCTGGATGTGTGGCAATACATCCAGCTGAATGACATTCCGATCGTCCCGCTGTATTTCGCCGCCAAGCGGCCGACGGTGGAGCGCGCCGGGCTGCTGCTGATGGTCGATGACGAGCGCTTTCCGCTCAGGGACGGTGAAGTCCCGGTCGAACGCTCGATCCGGTTCCGCACGCTGGGCTGTTATCCGCTGACCGGCGCAGTTGAGAGCGAGGCGGCGACACTGTCCGAAGTGATCCAGGAAACCTTGCTCACCACCACCAGCGAACGCCAGGGCCGCGCCATCGACAAGGACGCAGGCGGCGCGGGGATGGAAGTGAAAAAGCAGCAGGGATACTTCTGATGGATAGCCCCTCCTATGTCACAGAAAAGCTGATCGCCGAGGATATCGACGCCTACCTGACGCAGCACCAGCACAAGGACATGCTGCGTTTCATCACTTGCGGGTCGGTGGATGACGGCAAAAGCACGCTGATCGGGCGGCTGCTGTATGACAGCAAGATGATCTTCGAGGACCAGCTGGCCGCGCTGAAATCGGATTCGAAGAAGGTCGGTACCCAGGGGCAGGAGATCGACTTCGCGCTGCTGGTCGATGGCCTCGCGGCCGAGCGCGAACAGGGCATCACGATCGATGTCGCCTACCGCTTCTTCAATACCGAAAAGCGCAAGTTCATCGTCGCCGATTGCCCCGGGCAC
>JANPMA010000223.1:0-4154 GCA_031422595.1 Novosphingobium sp.
CTCGTTGCGCCAGCGCCAGTGGGACACCGGGTCGGCCTTTGCCTGGAGCAACTGGTACGGCAGCAGCGGCTTCTATGGCGGCTGGAACCATGGCTGGGACGGTGCCTGGCGTGAAAACAAGGGCTGGCCGATCGTGATCGATCGCTTGCGCCGCGAGCATCCTCCGCGCCGCCTGGACGTCGAACGCACCCACCGCCGCGAGGCGCGCAACAGCTTCCCCTCCTGGCGCCGCGATGGCGCGCGCGGCACCCCGCCACCGACCGGCAACCCGCAAGTAGGCCCGCCGCCGACCTCGGGACCTGGAACTGGTCTTGCGCCAACGCCTGCTCCGGCGCCGACCCCAGTTCCTGCCGTAGCGCCCACCCCGCCGCCCGCACCCGCACCGATGTGGCGTCCGCGGCGGGTCGATCCGGCACCGGCACCGGCTCCACAGCCGTCGCAGATCCCCAGCGATCCGGTTGCCGAGCCGGCTCCGCCCCCTCCCCCGGCACCCGGCTGGAATCCAAGGCGCGCCGATCGCGTTCCGGAACCGCCGCCGCCGCCAGCTCCGGCCCCGGTCGTGCAGGTCGAAGTGGCGCCGCCCCCACCACCTCCGCCGCCCCCTCCGCCGCCGCCGCCGCCTCCGCCGGCTCCGGCACCGTTGCCACCGCCACCGCCTCCGCCGAGGATTGAGCGGTCGGTGGACATCAACCCTGAGCCGTGATGAGGCGCGGCGCGCGGGGCTTTCCTCCCCTGCGCGGCAGGTCCATCCTCGCCCCGCGGTGATCCGAGGAGACTTGTCATGACAACTCTACGCAGCCCGCTCGCCGCAGCGCTGGGCGCAGCGCTGGCCGTGGCCCTGGCCGCAGCTCCCGCCCACGTCAAGCCGAAGCCAAAGCCGGCGGTCGCTGCCGCCGCCGCTCCTGCCCCTACCGAGACCGCCGAACAGCAGCGCGCCCGGATCAACGCCGAACAGGCCGCCGCCGCCCAGGCCCAGGCCGCTTACGATGCGGCTATGGCCAAGTGGAAGGCCGACAACGCAGCCTGCCAGGCGGGTGACAAGACGCGGTGCGCGCGCCCGCAATAGGCTAACTCGCCGATTGCCGAGGGCGCCTGCCCCCTAGCGGGGGTGGGCGGTTTTTTGTGTGCGCGGGGGGCGTGACGGGGATCACGGACGGAGGATTGACCGAGGGATAGGTCCAGATTCCGAAAACAGGAGAACCGAGATGTCAACGATCAAGACCACAATCAAACTTGAATCGGACTGCCAGGTATTGGGCGTGTTCCTGCATCAACCGGGCGAAATTTCGCCAGATCCGCTTCCCGGCGTCAGCCACACAGTCAAGCGCGATCTGGAACCCGGTCCCTATGCAGTGTCTGCCTCAGGAACCGGAAATCAGCCGGGTAGAAAAGTCACAGTCACGATATCGACCAGTGTGAACGCAAAGACCGCCACTCAACTAGCGGAAGATGACGGTTCGATGATTGGTTGGTTCCCCTTTCACATTGACGAACAGGGGAACGTGTCATGAAGCGGATCCAATCCATCTTGGTGTTCGCTTCAGCAACCATAGCTTCGGCGACCAACGCCTACGGGCAGGAGCAGGCAGCCGCGGGTGCTGCAGGGACAACACTGGCAAGTGCCGCCGAAGATTACGTTGTCAAAGCAGCTAACGACGAGGCGGCGCGCGTTTTGAGTGACGGCTCACCCAATTCGCGCGCAACGGCTGGCTTCAGTTCCGCGAATCTTCAGTTCACGTCCGAACAAGGCGAGACCGAAGTTTCATTGGCCTTCTCTTTCGACCTGGAGAAATACAAGCCAACCCAGAAGCGCAACGGCTATTTCGTGGTTAGCAGAACCCGGATCGGGATCGTAGCAACCGCTCCGTTGGACAAGGAGGGCGGCGACAACCGACTCTTCTCCGGCGATAGTCTGGTTTTAGGAAGCAAGCTCAAGCTGTCTGTAACCAACTTCAAGACTACCGTCGGAAGTGGCCTGAATGCTGCACCTCTTATCGGCATGGCCTATGGCCGCTGTGTTCGGGAAGAATCAGTGAATTGGGCTGCCAGCCAACCTGACCCTGCTGCCGCTGGAATCATGGTGCACAATTTCGCCGACAGCCTCGCTGGAAAGCTCGAAACAAGCGGAGGCTTCGCTGACCCGAAGATGTTGATGTCTGCCGAAGATCAGAAGACCGAGCTGGGCGCGTACTTGCTCCACAGCTGCCAGCCTGGTCAGAATGGTGCACTGAAGAGCGCAGGCGCATTGATCAACAACTACGGCGAAGATCCTGCTTCAATCAGACTCAAATTCCTGCCCAAGAACGCCTCGCTCCGCTTCTGGGGCCTCGACGCAAGCCTGGGCCGCGACGATCGCAATTTCCTCGATCGCACCCAGTTCAAGCTGACCTCCACGCCGCGTTCCTCGTGGGAAGTGGGTGCCTATTACGGGATCATCAATTCCGATCTGACCATGTCGGCCCGCGCTCGGGTGGTGTATGGACAAAGCTACAAGGACAATGACGAAGCGGAGATCTGTCGGACCGTTTCGATTCCCGCCGGAACCGAATGCATCAAAGGACCGGATGGAGCGCCGCTGCGTCAGCGCACTGGGCTTGCGTCGGTCGAAATGCGCCGATTGGTGACGGTCAAGGAAGGCACCCAGATCGCCTTCGCCCCGCAGGTTACCTACCGCTTCGAAGACAAGAACGTCGGCGTCGAAGTGCCGATTTACCTGGTCCCTGATGAAAAGGGCACACTGAGCGGCGGGATCAAGGCGGTGTACAATTCGAAGGGCGATGAGTTCGCGGTCGGTCTGTTCGTCGGGGTGCCGTTCTCGATCTTCTACTGAACCAGACCTTAGGAGGAAGACATGGCAGATTCAACAGCAACGAAACTTGCAGGGGAACTGGGCCAAGCCTGTTTCAATCGGATTGGCGCGCTCGATACCTTCGCGTGGTGGGCAATTACCATCGCGCTGGTACTTGCGGCAATCGCAGCCATCGCGACCATCGCCAAGGCGTTCAAGGAAACCCCGCCTGCTGCAAAAGTACTCGGGGTGCCGGGGGCTATTTCAACCGTCCTGGATTCGCTCGGCAAGTTCATCGAGATCCTGGGCAAGCAGCAGGTCTGGCTGGTCCTGCTGGTGTTCGGCCTCGGTTCATTCTGGCTGGCTGACAGTTTGAGCGCCCAGGCATGCAAGTATCCCTTGCCTGTCACTCCTCCCTCCAGCGAGTCCGGCAAACCCGCCCCTCCCAGCAAGCCAACCTAACCCCACCCGACCAACCGCCAACCACCCTCGGCGAACAACATTGACTCTCCCTCCCCCCGGCGCGCAAGGCACGATGCGTCTTGCGCCCGGGGCAGACGGCTCTTGCGGCGCACCATCTTTAGGGAGTTTGCCTGATGAAGAGCCGTTTTCTGCTGGCCGGGGCCGCGCTTGCGCTGTTGGCGGTGCCGTTTGCCCAGAGCCAGCTAGTGGCCGAAGTTGCCGCCGCTGCCGGCAAGGCCGCGATCGGGACCTGGGGGGTTGATATTTCGGGCGGCGATGCCAGCGTCAAGCCGGGCGACGACTATTTCCGGTTCGCCTCGGGCAAGTGGGACGATGCCACCGAAATTCCGGCTGACCGCGCCTCGATCGGATCGTTCAACGAACTGCGCGAACGCACCACGGTGCAGGTCAAGGATCTGATCACCGCCGCGCCTGCGGGCAGCAAGTACGGCGCGATGTACGCCAGCTTCATGAACGAGGAGCAGGTCGAAAAGGTTGGGCTGGCCCCGCTGATGAAGGACCTGGGCGCGGTCCGCGCGATCAAGACCAAGTCGGCGTTCGCCCGCCACATGGGCACCACCGACGGGGTGTTCGGGATCTCGCTGTTCGGCGCTTTCGTGGGCGCGGATACCAAGGACCCGACGATGAACGTGCTGTTCCTGGGCCAGGCCGGCCTGGGCCTGCCCGAGCGCGAATATTACTTCTCCGACCAGTTCAAGAAGCAGCGCGATGCCTACCGCGCCTATATCGAGCGGACCTTCAAGACACTGGGCAACCCCGATCCCAAGGCCGCGGCCGACGCGGTGTTCAACTTCGAGAGCAACCGGGCCTACAAGAGCTGGAAGATCGCCGACCGCCGCGATGTCGACAAGACCAACAATCCGATGAGCTCGGCCGAGCTGGC
>JANPMA010000224.1:0-2841 GCA_031422595.1 Novosphingobium sp.
CAGGCCGAAGGCTTTTACGGCGTCCACAAGGAACGCCCGTTCTTTGGCGAACTGTGCGATTTCATGATGAGCGAACCGGTGGTAGTCCAGGTGCTTGAAGGCGAAGACGCCGTCACCCGCAACCGCGACGTGATGGGCGCAACCAACCCGGAGCAGGCCGCGGAAGGCACCATCCGCAAGACCCATGCGCTTTCGATCGGCGAAAACACCGTCCACGGCAGCGACAGCGATGAGAACGCAGCGATCGAAATCGCGTTCTTCTTCAAGCCCGAAGAGATCGTCGGTTAAACGCCGTCCCTACAAGGCTCTTGAAAGGGCTGCCGGAGCGATCTGGCGGCCCTTTTGCATTTCGCCGCAGACATAGCTGCCAAAGCGCTCGATTTAGCCAGTTAAGGATCCTTCCCATTTTTGGCGAATGCCACAAATGGGGAGGTGGATCGTCCGCAGGACGAGACGGAGGGGGATCGACGCTGGCGTTCAAAACCCCTCCGTCTGGGGCTGATGGCCCATACACCACCCCAAATGCGCCATTCGGCGAATTTGGGAAGGATCTAGGCTCTCACAGCAACGGGCTGAACATCGCCGAGAGGTTCTGCCAGAGCCGGCGGAACAGGTTGTAGCCTTTCACCGTCTCGGCACTGATCCGTTCGGACTGGGCGATCCATTCGTCCTGCCGGGCGCGGATCTGCCCGGCCAGATTGGCATCGGTGAACAGGATATTGTTTTCAAAGTTCAGCTCGAAGCTGCGCCGGTCAAGGTTGGCCGAGCCGATCAGGCCCACCTCGCCATCAGCGACCATCGTTTTGGCGTGGAGCAGGCCCGGGCGGTATTCGTGCACTTCGACTCCGGCTGCGATCAGTTCGCGGTAGTAAGACCGGCTGGCGCCCGCCACCACGCGGCTGTCGTTGCGGTGCGGCACCACCAGCGCCACCCGCACCCCGCGCCGGGCCGCGCTGGTCAGCGCGAACAGCAGCTGCTCGTCGGGTACGAAATAGGGTGTGGTGACCACCAGTTCATGCCGCGCGGCGTGGATCAATTCAGCGAAGCAGGCGGTCATCGCCGGGTAGGATAGAATGGGCCCAGTGCCGATCACTTGGGCGGTGACATGGCGCGGCGCGGCCACCGGTCGTGCCGGTTCGGGCAGGAACAGGTCGGTCAGGTCATCGCCATGTTCGGCCAGCCAGTCGCTGGCGAACAGGAATTGGCAATGCCGCGCCACCGGGCCTTCCCAGCGCGTCATCAGATCGACCCAGGGGGCAAAGCGCCATTTGATCCGGAACTCGGGATCGGCGGCGTTCTGGCTGCCGCACCAGGCGATCCGGTTGTCGAGGATCAGCGCCTTGCGGTGATTGCGCAGATCGACCCGGCCGCGGATGAAGGTCCAGACGATCCCGCCGACCGGCAGGGCCTGGCGGGCATCGACCCCGGCTGCCAGCAGATCCTGCCAGTGGCTTGAGCGCGCAAACTGGCGTGAGCCCATGGCATCGGCCAGCGCGCGCACTTTCACGCCGCGCCCGGCGGCGCGGATCAGCGCATCCTTTATCGCGAGGCCGCTGCGGTCTGCCAGCCAGATGTAGAAGCACATATGGACGCTGTGCTGGGCCGAATCGATATCCTCGACCATCCCCCGGATTGCGGCGTTGTTGTCGGCGGCCAGGCTCGCGCGGTTGCCCAGCGTCGGCGGCAGGCTGTTGACCGTGCGGGCGAGGGCAAAGGGTGCGGCATAGGGCCCCAGGCCCAATTCGCGCGCGGCTTCGGGATCGCCGCTGGGGCGCGGAAGCCGGGCATCGATTGCGGCGAAACGGGCCCGGCGGCGCTGGCTGATGCGCGCTTCGCCGACCAGCAGATAGAACAGCGCCCCCACCAGTGGCAGCACCAGGATGGCAATCGACCAGGCGATCCGCGAAGCCGGTTCGCGCTGCGGGCGCAGCAAGGCACGCAACAGCACCACCAATTCGCCGATCAGCAGCAGCCAGGTGAAGGCAGAAGAAAGGTGACCGATCATGAAAGAACGATTCTGGCGCTTTTCGCGGCGAATTCCAGCCCTATGATTGGATCAAAGGAGAATCGGCATGAAAGGCATGGGCGGACAGGGCGAGGATTGCCCGTTCGAGTTCAATTTCGATCCGGCCAATTTCAAGGTCGGAGACACGGTTAGCTACAAGGTCAGCACGATGGAAGACTGGCCGTTTGTCGGGACTTTGCTGGAAGTGCACGAAGACTATGTCGTGATATCGCCGGGCCCGACCGAGCCCGACGCGCGCTATAAAGGCACGCGAGAGAGCCGGCCGATGGTGGACGGGAGCGAGATTTGACTTAGTTTCCGGTCGCGTTCTGGACCTTGGTTGCAGTGTCGTTGTAGCTGCTTGCCACTTCAGCTCCCAGGCCCTGCACTCCCACGAGCAATCCCACGACCATCAGCCCGCAGATCAGGCCATATTCCACAGCCGCTGTTCCGGCATTGTCAGCAATCAGTTTGCGTAAGAAAGCCACGTCTGGTCTCCTGGCTTCGAGTATCGATAATTTCGAATAGCGGCACAGGGTTACCGTGGCCCTCTGCGCGCTGGTTAACCGGCCTTAAGGCTCAGAAGGCATCCGCCGCGTCGATCAAGCCGGTCAGTTTCCTTGGCGCTACGCTGCGCCATGAGCGCAACAACCATTCGCCGATCGCGTCCCAATCGGTGTCGCCCAGATCCAGTCGGATGCCGATCCAGCCATCGCCGAAATAGGCCGGGCGGTAATAGCGGGCGGGGTCGTTCTCGATCAGCTGGGCCTGCTCGTCGGGACCGGAGATCTTGACCAGCAGGGCAGTCTTGCCGTCGCCGTGGTGGTCGAGGCTGA
>JANPMA010000225.1:0-3721 GCA_031422595.1 Novosphingobium sp.
GGCCGCGGCCTTCAGCATGAGCCAGGAGGAAGCGGCTGCCCCGGTTGCGGCCGCCACCACCGCGGCGCGCGAGGAAACGCCCTATGGCTGGCACGAAAGCCAGGCGTTGACGCTGAAACGCGACCGTTCGGGCCAGTTCCACGTCAATGCCACCGTCAACGGCGATAGCGTCAGGTTCCTGGTCGATACCGGCGCCGATATGGTCGCGCTGACCCCGGAGGAGGCCGATGCGCTGGGCCTGGTGGTTGGCGAGATGCAACCGATAATGCAGACCGCCGCGGGCGTCGGCTACGCCGCACCAGTGACGATCGACGAGATCGAAGTGGCCGGCACCGTGCTGCGCAATGTCGATGCGGTGGTTGCCCAGGACCTGCCGGTCAATCTGCTTGGCCAGTCCGTGCTGCGCAAGCTTGGCGGGGTCGAGATGAAGGGCGACCGGATGGTGCTGCGCCCGCGCTGACAAGCCGCTGCTGATCGGCTAGGGCTGGGCGATGACTGCCCCGCGACCCGGCCTGCCCCCGCTTTCCCTGCTGCTTGCGCTGGCCGTCATGGCGGTCTGGGGCTCGAACTTCGTGGTCATCAAATATGCCTTGGACCACTTACCGCCGCTGACCCTGGCGTTGCTGCGCTTTACCCTGGCGTTTTTCCCGCTGGCGCTGTTCCTGCCGCGCCCGGCGGCAGCGTGGCGCAATCTTGCGGGCTACGGCCTGCTGATCGGGGCCGGGCAGTTCGGACTGCTGTTCACCGCGATGCGCGCCGACATTACCCCGGGTCTCGCCAGCCTTGTGGTCCAGGCGCAGGTGTTCTTCACCATCGGCCTGGCGGCCTGGCTCAGTGGCGAGCGGCCCAGCACAGCGCAGCTGCTGGCCCTGGTGCTGGCCAGCGCGGGGATCGGGGTGATCGGCTTCAACACCGATGGCAGCGCTACCCCGCTGGGCCTGGCGCTAGTGCTGCTGGCTGCGGCCAGCTGGGCCGGCGGCAACATGGTTGCGCGCGCCGCCGGGCCGGTCAACATGCTGGGCTATGTGGTCTGGTCCAGCCTGTTCGCGGTTCCGCCGTTGTTTGCCATGGCGCTGGCGCTGGAAGGCTGGCCGCGCATCTCCGCCGGAATCGCGGCGGCCGACAGCCTGACCTGGGCATCGGTGCTGTGGCAATCGGTCGGCAATACGATGTTCGGCTATGGCGCCTGGGGCTGGCTGCTCTCGCGGCACGAAGCGGGCAGCGTTGCGCCGCTTTCGCTGCTGGTCCCGGTGTTCGGCCTTGGCACTTCCGCGCTGGTGCTGGGCGAACCGCTCCAGCCCTGGAAACTTACCGCTTTCGCACTGGTCATGGCCGGGCTCGCGCTCGGTGTGCTGTGGCCGCGTATCAAGGGAATGCTTGCCACATGACGCTTTCGATCCGCCCTGCCTCATCCGCCGACCTGCCGCTGATCGCCGGGTTGATCCGCGATCTCGCCAAGTACGAGAAGCTGGCCCACGAAGTGCGTTTTGATGAAGCGGTGCTCCACGAAAAGCTGTTTGGGCCGCGCCCTTATGCCGAAGTCGTGATTGGCGAACTTGACGGCGTGGCGCAAGGTTTCGCGTTGTTTTTCCATAATTTCTCGACCTTCGAGGGCAAGCCGGGGATCTACCTCGAAGACCTGTTCGTCCGGCCCGAGGCACGCGGATCCGGGCTGGGCAAGGCGCTGCTGGCGCATCTGGCCATGCTGGCCACGACACGCGACTGCGCACGACTCGAATGGTCGGTGCTTGATTGGAACGAACCGGCGATCGGATTCTACCGGAAACTCGGCGCGCGGCTGATGGATGATTGGACCGTGATGCGCCTGGATAGTGCCAATCTGGCTCGACTCGGCGCAGAGGCACGCTAATCTGCCGATTCCCTCTGGCGACTCGTTCAGCACTTGGTTATCCACAAGGTGTTATGTCGGGGGTCATGAAACGCCGGGACCTGATTCTGGGAAGCCTTGCTGCGGGAGCTGCGCTCGCCGCGCCTGGTCGCGCGCTCGCGCGGCAGGTGCTGGGCGACGAATTCGACAAGACTTTCGGGCTTGCTCCTGCGCCGGTTGAACCGCCCGTTCCTGCGCTGCCCACCGAAGTGGTTTCGAACCCCGCCTACGACCGCAAGGTGCTGGAAATCGCGGCGCGCGAAAGCCAGCGCGCAGGGGCCAAACTGTGGCGCCGCGACATCGTCGGTGTGGCCGATTTCGCGCGGCCCTCCACGCTGCCCCGGCTCCATTTCGCCAATCTCGAAAATGGCACCATCCGTTCGTTCTACGTCACCCACGGGCGCGGTTCGGACCGTGAGCATTCGGGCTTCCTGCAACAGTTCTCCAACATCCCGGGCAGCGAGGCGACCTCGCGCGGGGCTTACCTGACCGCCGAATGGTACACCGGCAAGTACGGCACCTCGATCCGCCTGCTGGGCCTTGATCCCGACAATGCCACCGCGCTGGAACGCGCGATCGTGATGCACCCGGCCAGCTATGCCGCACCCAGCCACATCGCCAAATTTGGCAAGCTGGGCCGCAGCGAAGGCTGTTTCGCGATGAGCCCCGGCCAGTTCAACGAGGCGCTGTGGCATCTTTCCGGCGGGCGCCTGCTCTACGCTGACCGCATCGGCGACGCTTGAACCGCTCCCAGCGCATTCTCACCGCGATCGGCCTCGCCACGCTGCTGGCGCTGGCTGCGCCCTATCTGACCCGCGCGGTGATCGATAGTCAGGCGATAGCGGGCAAGGACCAGATCTTTGAAAGCCGCAGCCAGCGGGTGCAGAAGGATCTGGTGCTGTGCCTGATCAAGCGCCCCGGCGCGCTGGGCCTCGAAGTCGCCAGTCACGATTTCTACACCGATCCCGCGAGCGGACTGGCGGTCAAGGTGGTCGACAAGGGCGCCGTGCGCGAAGTCCGCGCCTGGCTGCCCGAAGGCAAGGTGCTGGAGGCGGCACAGGCGTCACAGCTCAAGGGCTGCGTGGGGAATGAAGCAATCTGACTCGTTTCCTCCCCCTTGATGGGGGAGGGATACCGAAGCTTGGCCGCATCGCGGCCTAGCGAAGGTTGGGCGGGGGTGAGGCCAGCGCCAGAACGCGAGATCACCCCCATCCAGCTGCGACTAGGCGACAAGTCGCCAAGTCTCCGCATCCTTCCCCCATCAAGGGGGAAGAAATCCTACAACGGATTATCCAGCTTGATCACCTTTTCGGTGCTTTTGCGCTTGCCGTCCCACAGCTTGCGCGGCGCGGCGAAGCTGGCCAGTACCTTGGCATCGCGGCCATAGAGGTCCTTGAAGGTCCCCATCTTGCCGTTGATGTCACTCGCCATGGTGAAGTACATGATATAGACCGGGAAAGTCTTGGTCATCGGGACCAGCGTGTACTGGCCCGAACCGGCGATCTCGACCAGCTCGTCGGTTGACTTGCCGGCCCCCAGGATTGCCATGGTCATGCCCAGCTCGCTCGCGCGTTCGGTCCGCACGCAGCCGTGGCTGAGCGCGCGGTAAGGCTGCGCGAACAGCCCGCGTGAAGGCGTGTCGTGGATGAAGATCGCATGGTCGTTGGGCATGTCGAGCTTCATGAAGCCCAGCGAATTGCCTGGCCCGGGCTGCTGGACCACGGTGATCACGCCGTTCTTGGCCTTGGTCACCTTGTAGCCCTGCCGCGCGGCCGAGGCCGGGTTGCCATAGAGCCGGGCCCCCAACCCTTCGCCAACCACGATCGACTGCGG
>JANPMA010000226.1:0-19310 GCA_031422595.1 Novosphingobium sp.
CCGCAGCGAGGTTGGCAGAAAATCAGGCATTTGCAATCGCGCCGCACAGTTCCTAGCTTCCCCTCTCGGCGACAGGGCCGGAAGAATCGAACAACCGAAAGCGGGCAGCATGGCCGAAGTCGCCGAAAAGGCAGTCAAACTCCAGGTCGCCGCCGCGCGGCAGGAGGAAAGCGGCAACGGCTTTGCCCGGCTGCCCAAGTCGGCGCTGGCCGCGCTGGGGGTGACCGAGGGCGATGTGATCGAGATCGAGGGCAAGCGCGCCACGGTGGCGCGGGTCATGGCGCCTTATCCTGAGGACGAAGGACTAGAAGTGATCCGGCTCGACGGGCTGCAGCGCGCCAATGCCGAGGTCGGCTCGGGCGATCACGTCCAGGTCCGCAAGGCCCAGAGCAAGCCGGCCACCCGGGTGATATTTGCTCCGGCCCAGCGCGAGATGCGGCTGCAGGGCCCGGGCCAGGCGCTCAAGCGCAATTTCTTCAGCCGTGCGCTGGTGGCGGGCGATATCGTTGCCACCACCGGCCAGCAGCAGGTCCGCGACATGCCGCCCGAAGTGGCGCGGATGTTCAATGCCCCGGCTTTTTCGCTGACCCAGATCCGCCTGACCGTGGTGGCAACCGTGCCCAAGGGCGTGGTCCACATCGACGACGATACCGAAGTAGAACTGCGCGAACAGTTCGAGGAGGCCCATGCCGCGCGCGGCGAGGTCAACTACGATGACGTCGGCGGGATGGGCGAGACGATCCGCCAGCTGCGCGAGATGGTCGAGCTGCCGCTGCGCTATCCTGAGCTGTTTACCCGGCTGGGCGTCGATCCGCCCAAGGGGGTCTTGCTGCATGGGCCGCCAGGCACCGGCAAGACCCGCCTGGCGCGGGCGGTCGCCAGTGAAAGCGAAGCCAGCTTCTTCACGATCAACGGCCCCGAGATCATGGGCAGCGCCTATGGCGAAAGCGAACGGCGCCTGCGCGAAGTGTTCGAGGAAGCCGCCAAGGCTGCGCCCTCGATCGTCTTCATCGACGAGATCGATTCGATCGCGCCCAAACGCTCGGGCACGCCCGGCGAGGCCGAGAAGCGGCTGGTCGCGCAGCTGCTGACCTTGATGGACGGGCTCCACACCGGCTCGAACATCGTGGTGATCGCCGCCACCAACCGCCCCGACGCGATCGACGAGGCGCTGCGCCGCCCCGGCCGGTTCGACCGTGAGATCGTGGTCGGCGTGCCCGATGAGAGCGGACGGCGCGAGATCCTGGGGATCCATACCCGCGGCATGCCGCTGGCCAGCGATATCGATCTGGACGAACTGGCGCGCACCACCCACGGTTTCGTCGGCGCCGATCTGGGCGCCCTGGCCCGCGAGGCGGCGATGGACGCGGTGCGGCGGATCATGCCGCAGCTCGATCTCGAAGCGCAGACGATCCCGCCGCAGGTGCTCGAAAACCTGACCGTCACCCGCGACGATTTCCTACTGGCGCTCAAGCGCGTCCAGCCCTCGGCGATGCGCGAAGTGATGGTCCAGGTCCCTAACATCGGCTGGGCCGATATCGGCGGCGCGGACGAGGCACAGGAGAAGCTCAAGGAAGGGATCGAGCTGCCACTCAAGAACCCCGAGGCGTTCCGCCGCCTGGGGATCCGCCCGGCCAAGGGCTTCCTGCTCTATGGCCCGCCCGGCACCGGCAAGACCTTGCTGGCCAAGGCCGTCGCCAAGGAAAGCGAGGCCAACTTCATCTCGATCAAGTCGAGCGATCTGCTCAGCAAGTGGTACGGCGAAAGCGAGCAGCAGATCAGCCGGCTGTTCGCCCGCGCCCGTCAGGTCGCCCCGTGCGTGGTGTTCATCGACGAGATCGACAGCCTGGTCCCCGCGCGCGGCACCAGCGGCAACGAGCCGCAAGTGACCAGCCGCGTGGTCAACACGATCCTCGCCGAAATGGACGGGATGGAGGAGCTGTCATCGATCGTGGTGATCGGCGCGACCAACCGCCCGACCCTGATCGACCCGGCGCTGCTGCGCCCGGGGCGGCTCGACGAGCTGGTCTATGTCGGCACCCCCGATGCGGCCGGGCGGACCCATATCCTGAAGATCCACACCGCCAGGATGCCGCTCGCCAAGAATGTCAATCTGGCCGCGATCGCCAAGGAAGCCGAACGGTTCACCGGCGCCGACCTCGAAGACCTGACCCGCCGCGCCGGGATGAACGCAATCCGCACCCGCGGAGCCAAGGCCAAGACGGTCACCGCCGCCGACTTCCATGCCGTGCTCAAGGACTCGCGCGCCACGGTCACGCCCGAGATGGAGGCCGAATACGCCAAGATCAAAGGTGAGCTGAAAAAGCGCGCCGCCGAAGTGAACCTGCGGCCGCTGGGCTTTATCGCGCCCGGGATGGTGGAATCGACGCGGGACAAGAAGCATGGGTAATCCTCCCCCACCGGGGGAGGGGGACCATCCCGCAGGGATGGTGGAGGGGCACGTGCGAGTGGTCCCGACATCTCAGGATCACACGCGCGTACCCCTCCACCATGCTGCGCATGGTCCCCCTCCCCGTTTCGGGGAGGAATTAGTGCGCCGCGCCCCAGCTCCTGCCCGTGCCAATCTCAACCCCCAGCGGCACGCTCAGCTTCACCGCCGGTTCCGCCGCTCCCGCCATCACGCTGCGGATCACCTCACTCGCCGCCGCGACATCGCCCTCCGGCAGTTCGAACACCAGTTCGTCGTGGACCTGCAGCAGCATCCGCACATGGCCCAGCCCGGCGGTTTGCAGTGCGGGCATCATCCGCACCATCGCGCGTTTGATGATATCGGCGCAGGTGCCCTGGATCGGGGCGTTGATCGCGGCGCGTTCGCTGCCTTGGCGTTCGGCCTGGTTGGGTGAGGCAATGCGCGGGAACCAGCATTTGCGGCCCAGCAGGGTTTCGGAATAGCCGCGTTCGCGCACGCTCGCCAAAGTGTCGTGGATATAGCGCTGGATCCCGGGGAAGCGCTGGAAATAGAGGTCGATCGTGCCTTGCGCCTCCTCCGGGGTCACCCCCAGTCTTCCGGCAAGCCCCCAGCGGCTGATCCCGTAGAGGATCGCGAAGTTAACCGTCTTGGCCCGGCCGCGGGTATCGCGGTTGACCTCGCCGAACATTTCGAGCGCGGTGCGGGCGTGGATGTCTTCACCCGCCTCGAAGGCGGCCTTCAGTTCGGGCACATCGGCCATGTGCGCGGCGAGCCGAAGCTCGATCTGGCTATAGTCGGCGGCGAGCAGCACGTTGCCGGGTTCCGCCACGAAAGCCTCGCGGATCTGGCGGCCGATTTCGGTGCGGATCGGGATGTTCTGCAGGTTGGGTTCGGTCGAAGAGAGCCGCCCGGTCTGCGCGCCGACCAATGAGTAGCTGGTATGGACGCGGCCCGTGTGCGGATTGATCGCCTCCTGCAAGGCCTCGGTATAGGTCGAGCGCAGCTTCGACAGCTGGCGCCATTCGAGCACTTTGGTGGCCACTTCCGCGCCTTCGCCGGCCAGCCCTTCCAGCACCGAAACGTCGGTCGAGTACTGGCCGCTCTTGCCCTTCTTGCCGCCTTTGTAGCCCAGCTTGTCGAACAGGATCGCGCCCAATTGCTGCGGGCTGCCGATCGTGAAGCTCTGCCCGGCCAGGCCGTGAATCTCGCCCTCAAGCTTGGCACCCTCTTCGGCGAAAGTGGCGGAAAGCCCGGCCAGCCGCTCGCGGTCAACCTTGATCCCGTGGCGTTCCATCTGGGCCACTACCGGCACCAGCGGGCGGTCGACCCGTTCGTAAACCCGGGTTGCCGCTTCTTCGGACAGGCGCGGTTTGAGCAGGCGGTGGAGCCGCCAGGTCACTTCGGCATCTTCGGCGGCATATTCGCTGGCCCGGTCAATCGGCACTTCGGTGAACGAGATCGCCTTCTTGCCGGTCCCGCACAGGTCCTTGAAGGCCAGCGGTGTGTAGCCGAGGTGACGCTGGCTGAGCTCGTCCATCCCATGCCCGCCGCCGATCCCGTCGCTGCTGCGCCCGGCGTCGAGGTCGAAGCTCATCACCATGGTATCGTCGATCGGGGCGACCGCGATGCCCCCCACTTGTTCACCAGCGCGGGCCAGCACGTTGAGATCGTACTTGGCGTTCTGGCCGACTTTCAGCACCGCATCGCTTTCGAGCAGCGGCTTGAGCCGCGCCATCGCCTCCTTGAGCGGGATCTGCTGCGGCTTTTCGGCGAACATGTCGGTCCCGCCGTGGCTCAGCGGGATATAGCAGGCCTGCCCCGGCCCAGTGCACAGGCTGACGCCCGCCAGATCGGCCGAAATCGCATCAAGCGCGCTGGTTTCGGTATCGAAAGCCACCAATCGCGCGGCAAAGGCACGCTCGATCCATGTATCGAGCGCATCGAGCGTCTGGACGCATTCGTACTTGCTGCGGTCGATCGGCGGCAGTTCGGGCAGCGGCTGGCGGGTTCCGCCCACGCCAGGCGCGGCCCCGGCGGTCACCGGCTTGGCCGGGTTCAGATCGGTCCGCCGCTCGGGGCTGCCGCGCCCGTCGCCCAGCCGCTTCAAGAGGCTGGTGAAGCCGTGCTCAGACAGGAAATCCGTCAGCGGATCGGGCGGGATCGCGCCCAGCTTGAAGTCATCGAGCGGCAGCGGCAGCGGGCAATCTTCCTTCAATTGCACCAGCACCCGGCTGAGCCGCGCCATGTCGGCCTGCTCAATCAGGCTTTCCTGCATCTTCGACGGCTTCATCGTCGGCGCGGCGGCCAGCGCACCTTCCAGGCTGCCATGCTCCTGGATCAGCTTGGTTGCGGTCTTCGGCCCGATCCCGCGAATGCCCGGCACATTGTCAGCCGAATCGCCCATCAAGGCCAGCACATCGCCGACCAGCGCGGGGGCTACCCCGAACTTTTCCTCAACCTCGCCAACGCCGATCCGCACATTCTTCATCGTATCGAGCATGTCGATGAAGCCGTCGTTACCATCGGGGCCAACCAGCTGCATCAGATCCTTGTCGGAACTGACGATCGTCACGTCCCAGCCGCGCTCGGTCGCGGCGCGGGCGTAGCTGGCGATCATGTCGTCCGCCTCGACGTTGTCTTCCTCGATCAAGGGCAGCGAGAAGGCACGGGTGGCATCGCGGATCAAGGGGAACTGCGGTTTGAGGTCCTCGGGCGCGGGCGGGCGGTTGGCCTTGTACTGATCGTACAGGTCATTGCGGAAACTGGTTCCGGCCTTGTCGAGGATTACCGCCAGGTGCGTCGGGCCATCGGCCTTGTTGAGATCGTCGGCCAGTTTCCACAGCATTGTGGTATAGCCATAAACCGCGCCGACCGGCACTCCCCGCGGGTTGGTCAGCGGCGGCAAGCGGTGGTAGGCGCGGAAAATATAGGCCGATCCGTCGACCAGGTAGAGGTGCTGCTTGGCGTTCATTTGCGAAGGATTAGCAGGCCTTTTGACGCAGGGTAAGGCGCGAATCGCTTGCCCGATATGCCGATTCTGCCTTGTCATGACCTTGCCACAATTGCCGCGCAGAGTGCCAAAAGCGCGGAAATGCGCGCCCCTTGAAAGACCACGCGACTATCGCTTGCATAGTCGCGCGAACGACATTATTTGGGCGTCGAAGTCTACCGCCTTGGTAGGCTTTCCGTTCGGCATGTCTCCAATCAACGGCGGCATGACGGGCGTGGTCCACTCGCTGTTCAAGGAATACCATACATGCGCAAGATCATTCTCGCCGCTGCTGTCGCCGGTGCCGCTCTCTCGCTCTCGGCCTGCAAGGGCAAGGACGCTGACGACGCCGTTGCTGCTGCTTCGGCTGAAGCCACCGACGCTGGTTCGGACGCTGTTGCCGCCGGTTCGGAAGCCGTCGCTGCCGGTTCGGAAGCTGTCAAGGCTGGCGCTGAAGCTATCGAAACCGGCGCTGCTGCTGCTGGCGACGCTGCCAAGGGCGCTGCTGACGACGCTGCCAAGGCTGCTGAAGACGCTGCCAAGAAGATGTAATCTTCGCCTTACGGCACAAGATTGGGGGCGCCGGGGAAACCTGGCGCCCCTTTTCTTTGGTCCAATGCTGCCGTGCCTTGATATTGCTTAATCGCGCGATTAATCCTTTGCCATGACCGGCAGGAGGACGCAGATTGAGCGAGGCGCTGGCTGAAGGACTGGCACGGGCGCTGACCCGGATCGGCCTGTCCGCGCCCATCGGGCTGGAGCGCCTGTCGGGCGGCGCCAATATGGAAAGCTGGCGCTTTGCCGCGGGTGAAGAAGTCTGTGTGCTGCGCCGCGCACCCTCGCTCGAAATGATGGAGGGGCGGCCGATGGATCATGCAGGAGAAGCTGCCCTAATCCGCGCCGCGCGCAGCGCCGGGGTTATGGCCCCCGAAGTGCTGGTCGAACTGGAGCCGGGGGATGGGATCGGTTCGGGCTATGTGATGCGCGCGATTGCCGGTTCGCCCGATCCCAACGCCATGCTGGCCGAGGCCGATCCGGCCACGGTGATCCGCGACATTGCCCGCGAACTGGTCGCGGTCCATCGCACCGATTGCAGCGACCTGGCGGTGCCGGAGATGGATCCTGCGGAGGCCTTGGGCGAGCTCAGGCAGCGCTTCCTGGCCTATGGCGGTGACCGTCCGATCCTGGCGCTGGCGCTGAGCTGGCTCGAAGCCAACATTCCCCCGCCGGTTGCCCCCAGGCTGGTTCACGGCGATTTCCGCCTGGGTAACCTGATGTTCGAGCATGGCCGGCTGACCGGGGTGCTCGATTGGGAACTGGCGCACCAGGGTGATTGGCACGAGGATCTGGCTTTCGGCTGCATGACCGTCTGGCGCTTCTCGCGGCCCGACCGGCCCGGTTATGGCCTGACTTCGATCGAGGAATTGGCCCGGGCCTATGAGGCCGCCGGGGGCGACACCTTCGATCCCGCCCGGTTCCGCTTCTGGACGATCTATCGGACATTCTGGTGGGCGCTGGGCTGCCTGCAAATGGGCACCTTCTGGCGCGCCGGCCACGACCGCTCGGTCGAACGTGTGGTCGTCGCGCGGCGCACCGCCGAACAGGAGCTCGACCTGCTGTTGCTGCTCGAAGACCTTGCTCCCGATGCAGAGCGCAATCGCCCGCTAGCGCCCGCCCCTGCGCCGCTGGAGCCCGGAAACGGCGAGCCGAGCGCCGCCGAAATCCTGACCGCCGTGTCCGAATGGCTGGCGAGCGATATCAAGCCGCTGGTCTCAGGGCGCGGCAAGTTCGATCTGGCCGTGGCGCGCAATGCGCTGGGGATTGTCGTGCGCGAGCTTGAGCAGCGCCCCCAGGCCGCCGACGCCGCGCTGGCCGCGGACCTGCTCTCGGGCAAGGCCGACCTTGCCACGCCGGGCCTGCTCGCCCGGCTGCGCCGCATGGCGCTCGCCAAGCTGGGATCCGACATGCCGAAATATCCGTCGCTCGCATTGGCGCGGGTGAAATGGGAAGGGAACTGACATGGACTTTGCGCTGCCTCAGGATCTGGCCGACTACCTGGCTGAGCTCGACAAGTTCATCGCCGCCGAGATCAAGCCGCTCGAACAGCAGGACGACAATATCCGCTTCTTCGACCATCGCCGCGAATATGCCCGGACCGATTTCGAGAACCAGGGCCTGCCGCGCCATGAATGGGAAATGCTGCTGCGCGAAGCTTCGCTCAGGTCCGACAAAGCCGGACACTGGCGCTTTTCCGCACCGAAGAAGTACGGCGGCAAGGATGGCTCCAACCTGTGGATGGCGGTGATCCGCGACCGGTTTGCGGCGATGGGGCTGGGGCTGCACAACGATTTGCAGAACGAACACTCGATCGTCGGCAACTTCCCGTTCGTTGCCATGTTCGAACACTTCGGAACCGAGGCGCAGCAGCAGGAATTCATCCTCGGCGGGTTCGAGCGCAAGCGCCGCGTTGCTTTCGGCCTGACCGAGCCCGATCATGGGTCGGATGCGACCCACATGGAAACTGTCGCGGTCCGCGAAACGCGTGATGGCGTGCCAGGTTGGCGGATCGACGGGCGCAAGATGTGGATCACCGGGATGCACGTCGCGACGCACTGTGCGGCTTTCTGCCGCACGTCAGGCAAGGCCGGTGATGCCAAGGGGATCAGCTGTCTGCTGGTCCCGATCGACACCCCGGGCATGGTGGTCGATGAATATATGTGGACTTTCAACATGCCGACCGACCACCCGCGGATGCATTTCGAAAATTGCTGGGTGCCCGAAAGCGCAATGCTCGGCCCGGTCGATGGTGGCCTCGCGATCGCGCAAAGCTTCGTCCACCAGAACCGGATCCGCCAGGCCGCCTCATCGCTAGGAGCGGCGAGCTATTGCGTCGAGGAATCGGTCAAATATGCCCGCCAGAGGAAGCCCTTCGGGGCGGAACTGGCGCGCAACCAGGGGATCCAGTTCCCCTTGGTCGAGCTTGCCACCCAGTGCGAGATGCTGCGCGCGCTGATCTACAAGACCGCCTGGGAGATGGACCAGCTCCCGCACAAGGAGCTGGAACACAAATTGTCCGACAAGATCTCGATGTGCAATTACTACGCCAACCGGCTGGTCTGCGAAGCGGCCGACCGGGCGATGCAGGTCCACGGCGGGATCGGCTATTCGCGCCACAAGCCGTTCGAACACATCTATCGCCACCATCGCCGCTACCGGATCACCGAGGGCGCGGAAGAAATTCAGATGCGCAAGGTGGGCGCCTACCTGTTCGGCTATTTGGGGCCGAAGCGCGGGCAATACGCAGAGTTGTAGGCGAACTTACTGCGCAGCGACGCGGTAGGTTTGGCCTTCGCCCAGGTAACCGTCATAGATCGTGCGGGTGATCGCGGCGATCCGGGCGTCGCGCCCGGCGTGACCGCCCTGGCCGGTGACAAAGACCGCGATTGCATAGACCCGCCCATCGGGGGTGCGGACCAGCCCGACATCGCTGGCAGTGTTCGAAAGTGTGCCAGTCTTGTGTGCGATCCGGGCATCGCCGGGCAGCAACGCGCGCATCCGGCGCTTGCCGGTCTGACAGCGCTCCATCGTCGAGATCAGGAAGGCGCGGCTATCGCCGCTCAGCCAGCGGCCCTGATAGAGGCCCGACAGCATCCGCGCCATGGCCAGCGGGGTGGCGCTGTCGCGTTCGTCAATCATGGTCGCGGGATTGAATTCGCCGTCGTCGCGCACCAGGGTGGCGATATCGCGGTCAAGCCGCATGCCGGTGTTGCCGGTGGCGCGCATCCAGCGGTTGACCGCCGCCGGGCCGCCGACCACCGCCAGCAGCGCGTCGGTCGCCTGGTTGTCCGAACGGATCAGCGCGCGCTCGATCAGCTGCCGACCGGTCAGCATCGGGCCCGGACGAACCGGGGCGACCGTGGTCGAATACTTCTTGGACTTGACCGGAACCATCAGCGGATACGAGGCATCGAGGCTGAAGCGGCCCTCATCGACTCCAGCCAGGAACGTCGCGGCGATCGCCACCTTGCTGGTCGAAGCCATCGGAAAGGGCGTGTCGCCGAGCACGGTAACCGTGCGGCCGGTGGTCAGGTCGATCGCGGCAACCCCGATCCGGCCTTGGCTGGGATCGGCCTGCGCGGCAAGCTGGGCGTCGAGGCCCGCTCCGTAGGGGCGCGGCGCCACGCCGAACACAAACGGGCGGACCGTGGAGGGCAGCACGCGCTGGGCGCTCTCGCTGCTCGACTGGACCTTGATCTGGACCTTGGTCGGCGCCCGCAACTGGCTCGGTGCGGCGGCCGACTTGCTGGTGAAGGCCTTGTCGAATTCAGCCTCGAGCGAATCGGCATGCGCGGGGGCAGCCGATGCCAGCACCGCCATTGCCAGCGCAGGGCCGGCGAGCCATTTTGAAACCAGTCCCGTGGTCATGTGGAATGCGATAGCCCAAACATGCTTTCTGTTTGGCTAACGCTTTGCGCTCCCGATAGCCAAGCGCGACGAACCGCGCGGCAAATGCGGGCAATTGCGTATCGGGCATGAAAATGGGGCCGGAAGACTGCTCTTCCGGCCCCATTTCCTGATTCGCAACGGTCTGGCCTAGAAGTCCATCCCGCCCATGCCGCCCATGCCGCCGCCGGGCATGCCGCCCATGGCCGGCTTGTCTTCCGGCCTTTCGGCGATCGCGGCTTCGGTGGTGATCAGCAGGCCCGCAACCGAGGCAGCATCCTGCAGCGCGATACGGACAACCTTGGTCGGGTCGATCACGCCGGCCTTGACCAGGTTTTCGTAAACGTCGGTCGCAGCGTTGAAGCCCTGGGTTTCGTCGTCCTCGCGCAGGAGGTTGCCTGAAACCACAGCGCCATCGTGACCGGCATTGCTGGCGATCTGCTTGAGCGGGGTGGCAATCGCCTTGCGGACGATGTCGATGCCCTTGGTCTGATCGTCGTTTGCACCCTTCATGCCGGCCAAAGCCTTGGTGGCATAAAGCAGCGCGGTGCCGCCGCCCGGGACGATGCCTTCTTCAACCGCGGCGCGGGTGGCGTGGAGCGCATCATCGACGCGGTCCTTGCGTTCCTTGACTTCGACTTCCGAAGCCCCGCCGACCTTGATCACCGCAACCCCGCCGGCCAGCTTGGCCAGACGTTCCTGCAGCTTTTCTTTGTCGTAGTCGCTGGTGGTGGTTTCGATCTGGGCGCGGATCTGTTCGACCCGGGCCTTGATGTCGGCGCCTTCGCCGGCACCGTCGACGACGGTGGTGTTGTCCTTGTCGATCGAGACCCGCTTGGCCTGGCCGAGCATGCCCAGCGTCACCGATTCAAGCTTGATGCCCAGGTCTTCGCTGATCATCTCACCCTTGGTCAGGATCGCGATGTCCTGCAGCATCGCCTTGCGGCGATCGCCGAAGCCCGGAGCCTTGACCGCAGCGACCTTGAGCCCGCCGCGCAGCTTGTTGACCACCAGGGTGGCCAGCGCTTCGCCTTCGATGTCTTCGGCGATGATCAGCAACGGACGGCCCGACTGGACCACGGCTTCGAGCACCGGCAGCATCGCCTGGAGCGACGAGAGCTTCTTCTCGTGGATCAGGATGTAGGGGTTTTCCAGCTCGACCGTCATCTTGTCGGGGTTGGTGATGAAGTAGGGCGAAAGGTAACCGCGGTCGAACTGCATGCCTTCGACGACGTCGAGTTCGAACTCGAGCCCCTTGGCTTCCTCAACCGTGATCACGCCTTCCTTGCCGACCTTTTCCATGGCCTGGGCAATCTTTTCGCCCACTTCGACGTCGCCATTGGCCGAGATGATCCCGACCTGGGCGATTTCCGACGAGCCCGAAACCGGCTTGCTCCGCTTGACCAGATCGGCGACCACGGCGGTCACGGCCAGATCGATCCCGCGCTTGAGGTCCATCGGGTTCATGCCGGCGGCGACCGAGGTCATGCCTTCGCGGACAATCGCCTGGGCCAGCACGGTGGCAGTGGTGGTGCCGTCACCGGCCTGGTCGTTGGTCTTCGAGGCCACTTCGCGCAGCATCTGTGCGCCCATGTTCTCGAACTTGTCCTTGAGCTCGATTTCCTTGGCGACGGTGACGCCGTCCTTGGTGATGCGCGGTGCGCCGAAGCTCTTGTCGATCACCACGTTGCGGCCCTTGGGGCCGAGCGTGATCTTGACGGCGTTGGCGAGGATATCGACACCGGCGAGAATGCGCTCACGCGCGTCGCGGCCGAATTTCACGTCCTTGGCTGACATTGTTCAGTTCCTTCGAAATCAATCGGTTAGACTATGAGTGGACACTATGGACACAGTCCATAAGGAGAGTTTTCGGCGGTTAGCCGATGATCCCGAGGATGTCCGATTCCTTCATGATCAGCAGGTCTTCGCCGTCGAGCTTGACCTCGGTGCCCGACCACTTGCCGAACAGCACCTTGTCGCCAGCCTTGACGTCCAGCGGAGTAACCTTGCCATCTTCGGCCTTGTTGCCGGCGCCCACGGCGACGACTTCACCCTCGGCGGGCTTTTCCTTGGCGCTGTCGGGGATGATGATCCCGCCAGCGGTCTTTTCTTCAGCCTCGACGCGGCGGACAAGCACGCGATCGTGCAACGGACGAAAGCTCATGTGGATACCTCTCTACATGATGGTTGAGTTGTCTTGGCACTCTCATGGCAAGAGTGCCAGCGAGGCGCATATGGGTGTACGTGCAGGCCCCGTCAAGGTGACTCCGCTTGCAAAAAATTTCGCAGCCGGATCGGCTCGACATATCGGTCTGCCGGTCTATCGTCGCCCGGACCGACGGGAGGGACGGGTGGCAGTGCAAATTGGGGTCAATATCGCCGGGACCAACCTGCCGCCTGAGCTCCACCAGCTGGTCAGCCTGATCCTGGCCCGCGAAGACTTGCATGAGCGGCTGGGCGCGGAGATCGAGGCCGAACCCTTCATCACCGCAGCGGGCGCGATCGCTTTCGAAAACGGGATCGCGTTTGCCGAGGAAAGCCTGCGCGCGGTGCTGCGGCCCGATCCGCTCGGGCTGGGCCGGTTCGGCCCTGCGCCGATTGACATGACCGACTGGCCCCCGCGCGGCTGGTTGCCGACCCGCTCGGTCTTCATGCCCGAGGGACCGGCCTTCGACTGGCTGTGGTTCGGCAGCAAAGCGCTGAACCAGCCGTTTTTCGAAGACGAAGTCCGCCGCGCCAGCGCGCTTCCGCTCAACTGGTTGCTGCGGATCCGCACCGGGCTGCCCGCGCTGATTGCCGGGGCCGAAAGCCACGACAGTCTGGCCTTGCAAGGCATGGTGTTCCACATGTCGCGGTGCGGCTCGACCCTGGCTGCGCAAATGCTGGGGGCCCTGCCGGGGCATGCCGTCTCGTCAGAGCCCGAACCGCTCGACGCTGTTCTGCGCTGGTGCGCTGAATCGGGCGCAGGCATCGATCAGGCCAAGGCCGCAGTCCGCGCGATGGTTGCCGCGCTTGGACGGGATCGCGGGCATGGCGGGACGCTTCACTTCATCAAGCTGGAAGTCTGGCACACGCTGTTCCTGCCGCTGCTGCGCCAGGCCCTTCCGCAAGTGAACTGGATCTACCTGCACCGCGATCCGGTAGAGGTGCTGGTTTCGCTGCGCGACATGCCCAGCCATCACATCATCCCGTCGGTCATCCCGCCGGGCTATTTCGGGCTGAGCGAACTGCCCGAGCTGCCCCTGGATGAGTTTGCTCCGTTCCTGCTGGCGCGCCTGGCCTCGGCGGTTGCCGATCACTGGCAGCTGGGCGGCGGGCTGGTGATTGACTATCCGCAGCTTCGCATGGCGATGCCGGGCAGCGTGGCGAGGCATTTCGGCCTCTCGCTTGGCGCAGCGGAACTGGCGCAAATGGAGCGGGCCGCTACCCGCGATGCCAAGAACCCCGATCAGGCTTTTTCCGACGATACCGCCCGCAAACGCGCGGTGGCCGGACCCGATATCGTCGCTGCCGCGGAGCACTGGCTGACGCCGGTTCGGGTCCGCTTGGTCGCCCTTCAGATCTGAACCGGCCACAATGCCAGAAAAGTTTGTCTGCGCATGGCAATTGCGATTGACTGTACGCCCGCAAGCAATAAGCTCGGCCCCGGTCGCTTCAAGGCACGAATCCGTGCCATTTGGCTTTTTCATCTGTACAGGACTGGCCAACCACGGCCCTCCTGCTTGAAATGAATATAGGGGAGTGGTCGATGTCGAGTATTTATCTTGGTCAGATCCTGCAAGGGGGATGGAACTTTGCCCCGCGCGGTACCGCGCTGTGCAACGGGCAACTGCTCGCAATTTCCCAGAACACCGCGTTGTTCTCGCTCCTCGGGACGAATTTCGGCGGTAACGGGCAGACCACCTTTGGCCTGCCCAACCTGCAGTCACGCTCGATGATGCATTGGGGCAACGGCCCAGGGCTTTCGCCGGTCCAGCTGGGTGAGAGCTCCGGGTCCGAAAACGTGACCCTGCTTTCAACCCAGATGCCGCAGCACACCCACGCGGCCACTTTCGCCTCAACTTCTACGCTGAAGGCCGCTTCGGCCAAGGCGACCTTGCAGATTCCGGCGGCCGGAAGCGTTCTGGCCCGCGGGGTGGACAATTCCGGGACCGTGGTTCCGCTGATCTATGGGCCTTCAGGCACCACCACCGACGTGACGCTCGGCGGACTCAACGTTGCGGGGACGGTGACCAACGCAATCGCCGGGGGCAGCCAGCCGGTCGGCATCCGCAACCCTTACCTCGGGATCACCCACGCGATCGCCCTGCAGGGCATCTACCCCTCGCGCAGCTGATCGCGGCAAGCCCGCCGCACGGGCGGGCGTCGGTTTCGTCGTCAAATTGAAAGGCCCATATCATGTCCAATCTCTATCTCGGCCAGATCATCCAGGGTGGATGGAATTTCAATCCGCGAGGCACGGCACTGTGCAACGGCCAGTCGATTTCGATCGCCCAGAATACCGCGCTGTTCGCGCTGCTTGGCACCAACTTCGGCGGCAACGGGCAAACGACCTTCAACCTGCCGGACTTGCGCGGCCGCACAATGGTGCACTGGGGAACCGGGCCTGGCCTCTCCCCGATCCAGCTGGGCGAATCGGCCGGGGCGGAGCAGGTCACGCTCACCTCGGGGCAGATGCCGCAGCACACCCATGCGGCCACTTTCGCCTCAACTTCCACGCTGAAGGCCGCTTCGGCCAAGGCGACCTTGCAGATTCCGGTGGCCGGAAGCGTTCTGGCCCGCGGGGTGGACAATTCCGGGACCGTGGTTCCGCTGATCTATGGACCGTCCGGCACCACCACCGACGTGACGCTCGGCGGACTCAACGTTGCGGGGACGGTGACCAACGCGATCGCCGGGGGCAGCCAGCCGGTCGGCATCCGCAATCCCTACCAGGGGATCACGCATGTGATCGCGATGGAGGGGATCTTCCCGTCGCGCAGCTAGGCGTTGCCGAAAACGCGGTCGGTCAGTTGAAGACCGCTTGGTAGTAATAGCCCGGCGCAGCGTTCACCGGGGGAATCAGGGACCAGATCGAAATCCGGGCTGGCCCCCAGTTTCCGCATTTCAGGATATAGTTGCCGTCCAGCAGCTGGATCTCCGGCGGGGTGTGGAAAACGAGCAGGAACGGCGGCCGGTCGGCTATGCCGTGTTCCTTCAGCGGCGAAGCCTCGACCAGCGCAATCTCGACCTCGGCCGGATCGCAATTGGCAATGAACCGCTTGCCGACCAGCGGCAGGAATTCCTCAAGCACCATCGGGCGCGGGGCTATATCGTCGTCGTTCATGGCCTCCACTTAGGCGGATCGGCCGGACCAAGGCAAGTCCCAGATCACTTCGGTAGCAGCCCCAGCGCTTCGCGGCGGTGCCAGCGCCAGGTCAGCAGGATCGCCACCACCACCAGCCCCAGCGCAAGGCCGATCCACACCCCTAGTCCTTCGAGCGGGGTGTAAAAGCCGAGGCCGATCGCGGTGGTAAAGCCCACGGCCCAATAGCCGAACAGGGCAATGGCCAGCGGCATCGAGGTGTCCTGCAGTCCGCGCAGCGCCCCGGCGGCGACTGCCTGGGCCCCGTCGAACAGCTGGAAGGCGGCGGCGACCAGCATGTATTGCACCGCCAGGCCGACCAGCGCCGCATTGGCGGGAGCGGCGGGATCGAGATAGAGCTGCAGGATAAAGATCGGAACCATCAGCATGGCCAGCGCCGTCGTGCTCATGAACGCAACTGACAAGGCGATCGCGCACCACCCGGCCCGGCCCGCTGCAGCGCGGTCACGCGCGCCGAAGTGGTAGCCGACCCGGATCGTCGCAGCTTGGTTGATCCCGAAGGGAATCTGAAAGGCAAGCGCAGCGACGTTGAGCGCGACGGTGTGCGCGGCGAGCTCGGTCTCTCCGATCCGCCCCATCAACAGCGCGGCAAGGCTGAACAGCCCGGCTTCGGCAAGGACTGTGAGAGAGATCGGAGTGCCGATCTTGAGGATCTCGCGCATCCGCCGCCATTCGGGCCGCCACCAACGCCCGAGCACGTGATAGCGCCTGAGCTTGCGGTCGAGCCGGATTACCAGGCCATAAGCGCCGATCATCGCCAGCGAGGTAAGCAAGCTCGACAGCGCCGAGCCCTCGAGCCCGAGCGCCGGCATCCCAAGGTTGCCGAACACCAGCGTCCAGTTGCCCAGCAGGTTCACTCCGACTGCCAGCACGGTGATCCAGGTCGCATAGCCGGGCTTGCCCAGCGCGGCGACGAAGGTGCGCATCACGCTGGCCGCAACCATCGGGATCATCGCCCACGAAAGGATCGAAAGGAAATCGCCTGCCAGCGCCGAGACTTCCGGGTCCTGCCCGCTGAGGCGCAGCAACCATTCACCGGCAAAGCCGACGCCCATGCCGAGCAACCCGAATCCCACCGCCAGCCACAGCGCCATCCGGACCGAACGGCGCACCTCGCGCACGGCATGATTGCGGCGGCCCAGTTCGGCCGCGATCAATGGGGCGCAGGCAGTGGCCAGCGCGGTCATGCCCCACAGGGTCAGCCCAAATATCGCGATGCCGAGGCTCGATGCGGCGAGCGGCTTGTCGCCCAGCCGGGCGATGAAGATCACGTCGATCGCGTGGACCAGCATCTGCAACAGGTTGGTAGCCGCCAGCGGAGCCGCGAGCCGCAACGTTGCGCGCAGTTCGGTGCGCCAAGGGTCAGGGGTATGTGTGTCAGACATAAAGCCGGTCCGGATAGGCGCGCCGGGCTGACCGGGAAAGGCCTTTCGCCTGACCTCGATCAATTCGTTTGACCGGCGTGCGCTTTATGCAACGGCAGTGGTGCGAAAAGCACTTTCGCGTTCGTCGCGGCCTCGCCTATGAGACGTTGCTGACCTTGCACTTGCGGGAAGGGATTGATCCATGCGTAAGACTGTTGCTACCGGCGCGATCGTCGCGCTTGCTCTGATGCTCTCAGCCTGCGGCAAGCCGGCCGAAGAAAAGACCGTCGATACCGCTCCGCCCGCGGCCAGCGAAACCTTGGCCAGCACCGCCGATGCCAAGCCCGCTGCTTTCGCCCAGTGCGCTACCTGCCACGCGGTCGAAAAGGGCAAGAACGGCGTCGGCCCCAGTCTGGCCGGGATCGTCGAGCGCAAGGCCGGGACGGTGGCAGGCTTTGGCTATACCGATGCCAACCGGAATTCCGGACTGACCTGGGATGAAACGACGCTCGACACCTATCTCACCAACCCGATGAAAATGGTGCCGGGAACCTCGATGACTTACGCCGGGATGCCCGATGCGGCCAAGCGCAAGGACCTGATAGATTACCTCAAGACACTGAAATAACGCAGCAAATATGGAAAAGGGCGGAGCCTTGCGACCCCGCCCTTCCCTCCGTGGGTGCTTCAAGACACCCGCGAAACTGTGAAAGCTTACTTGATCTCGACGGTACCACCGGCAGCGGTGATCTTCGCTTTGATTTCTTCGGCTTCTTCCTTCTTGATGCCTTCCTTGACGGCCTTGGGAGCCGCTTCGACCAGCGCCTTGGCTTCGGTCAGGCCGAGCTGGGTGATCGCGCGGACTTCCTTGATGACGGCGATCTTGTTGCCGCCGTCGCCGGTCAGGATGACGTCGAATTCGGTCTGTTCTTCAACCGCTTCAGCCGGCGCAGCGGCGGGGCCGGCAACCGCGACAGCGGCAGCGGCGGAAACGCCCCAGGCTTCTTCCAGAGCCTTGGCAAGGTCAGCCGCCTCGAGGACGGTCAGCTTCGAAAGTTCTTCAACGAGCTTGGCAATATCGGCCATGATGTTTCACTCCAATTGGGATGGGAATGCCGGAAACGGCTCCGGCGAAAGTTCTGAGCAGACTTACGCGGCTTCTTTCACGGCATAGGCGCCAAAGACCCGGGCCAGCTTGGCCGCCGGAGCGGTGACGAGCTGGGCGATCTTGGTCGCCGGAGCCTGAACGAGGCCAATCAGCTTGGCGCGCAGTTCGTCGAGCGACGGCATCGAGGCGAGCGCCTTGATCCCTTCGGCATCGAGGATCAGCGAACCCATCGCGCCGCCCACCACTTCCAACTTGGCGTTGGTCTTGGCGAACTCGACCACGATTTTCGCCGCGGCAACCGGATCGACCGAAGTCGCCAGGGCCACCGGACCGGTGAGCATGTCACCAATCCCGGCGTAGTCGGTGTCTGCGATGGCAAGCTTGGCAAGACTGTTCTTGGAAACCTTGAACGAGGCCCCTGCTTCCCGCATCTTCACGCGCAGGGCCGTGGACTGAGCCACGGTCATGCCGAGGTTGCGGGTGATCACCACCACGCCGACCTCGTTGAAGGTTGCGTTGAGCGCGGCAACGGTGTCGGCTTTCTGCGAACGATCCATGCTTACTCCTTCTCTTGTGGCCGCATGGACAAGCCATGCGGTGGCACAAATGGCCGAACGGGAAACCCGCACGACCGGCTACGTGTGTCCGCGCCCCTTGTGGGGGCACGGGCGAGTCCGTTTGGGAAGGGAAGGAGGGCGTAAACGCCAGGCCGGGCACAAGTCCCGGAAAATCTCTGTCCCCGCCTAGGCTGCAGATTAAGATGGAAACCACCAGCAGCTGTCTCGGACGGATGATCGAACCCGAAGGTCCGGTCGGGGCGGGCCAATAGCGGGATTGGGCGGAGAGTCAAGCCGCACCGCCGCTGTTGCAAGAAACGCAAGTTGATGAAACACATCCTGAGAGCCTATCCAAAGAACCATAAAGGAACCCGCCCAAACGCACAAAGGCCGCGCATGCGGCGCGGCCTTTGCAGGAGGGGTGGGTTGGGGGAGTGTGGCAGATTGGGGGTGTGTAGGAAAGTGGACAGTTCGTTGCCATGTTTGTTATTCAAAACGTCAGTGGTGGACCATTGACCCGCCAAATGAACTAGGCGCAATAGCCGCTTGATAGTTTCTCTATCATTGCATCCTGTTCAAGCTGACGACGGCGCTTCAGGAACTGCTGTGCTTCTCCAGAACTGATAATCTCGAAAGCCTTCATTTTGGCGTCCAAGAGGTTCTCAAATCGGCCCTTGCCAGCAATGCCGTCCATTGAAATTTGGATCGCTCCGTCGACTTCATACAGTGCAAGGTGGACGCCCTTCTGTTTGATCGCGATTCCTCCATTCGAGCGTTCCTTCCAACGCTTTGAAGAAACGAACCGCTTTAGGTCACATACCCATAAACAGGATTCCCATCGCGCGTGATTTCTGATTCAGTATCCTGACGAAGGGAGTCTGGTCATGGCGCGGTTTGATTTGTCGGATTTCGAATGGTCGGTGATCGAACCGTTGCTGCCGACCAAGGTACGCGGCGTTCCCCGGGTCGATGACCGGCGGGTGCTGAACGGGATCTTTTGGCGGCTACGCACGGGTGCGCCGTGGGCGGACATTCCGGCGCGCTATGGACCGC
>JANPMA010000227.1:0-10037 GCA_031422595.1 Novosphingobium sp.
CGCTCTCGAGGAACTCGGCAATGTCGACCGGCGAATGTCGGGACGGCCAGAGAAGCTGATAACTGGCTCGTGGTGAGGTCAGCAGGCGCAGCCACCCCTCATCGGGCAACGCGGCGAGCGATTCCTTCAGCCGCTCGCCCCGCGCATCCGGCAAGACCGAAAGAACTGCGCCGAGCCGGTCGCCGAGCAGCAGAACAAAGTCGCGGTGGATATCATTGCCGCTTGCCTCATCCCAGTCCAGCACCGCAGCGGCCATGGCAATCCTCGCGCCACCCACTTGCGTTCCGACCGGGAGGTCCAGCACAATAGCTGTCATGCCACGACCGTCCTCGATTCTACCGAAAGGCTGTCAAGTGCTTCGCGACGTAGTAGCGTATCCTCTGGAGAAACGCCGAGCCGCTCGCGCAAATGGTCGAAAAGGCGAAGCAGGTCGGCACACCATGCGGAGGGATTATCGAAACCATTGGCGCGCGCATAGCGATGCGGCAGGTAGCCCCCCGCGCAAGTCGTGGCCTCGCGACATTGCTCGCACCCCTTCGGCAGAGGAAAGCCTTCGAAGATCGCGGCGCCATGGAATCTGCTGTGTCGGGCGACGTCGACGAAGTCATGAGTGCGCACGTTCATACCCGTGCTTGCAAAGCCGTCACCGCACGCGCGCAGCACGTCGAGCCCCTCTATCGCTCCATCGGGCTCGACAAACAGATAGCCAAGCGGATTGTTGCCGATGAAGTCCACCTCGCACGGACCGCCAAGGATCGCTCGCGCGATCGACATGAAAGGGCCGACCGGCATGTCCATACTGCCGTTGCACCACCACTCGTCGAAAACGCTGATCAAGAAATCGGCCGCTGGCGTGGGACCGTGCTGGGCGCGTACATCAGAGATTGTATCGTGCGTATTGTCGGGAAACAGATATTCAATCTGTGCTGGCCCCAGTCCGACGAGATGGCGGTGCGTCGCAACCGGATCCTCGCCCAGGCGGATGACACTAAGCAGTGAGAAGCCGACGCCGCCGGCGCGCAAGCGCTCGATCCCCTCGATCACCGAAGCATAAGAGCCGCGGCCCTGATGATCGACGCGCTCGGCGTCGTGAACTTCGGCCGGCCCATCAACGCTGATACCAACGACGATGTTATGCTGTCGGAACAGTTCGACCCAGGCATCGTCGATGAGGACGGCGTTTGTCTGCAACGCGAAACGGACCTGGACGCGATCCCGGAGCTGTGCCAGTTTCCGACACCAGCGGTCCAGCCGCTCGTGGCCGACGAGGAGCGGTTCGCCGCCATGAAACACGATCCGGACCAAATACTGGCCGGAGCTGTCGCAATGGCGGGAGATCGCGCCGATCGCCGCGTCCATCACCTCATCGGACATGAGGGAGGGTTGCTCACGCCACGACTGGTCAAATTTGTTGTAGACGTAGCAATAGCTGCAATTGAGATTGCAGCGTGACGCGATCTTGAAGGTCACGCTGAGAGGAGCAATGGCGTCGCCCGCAGCCATCACGCGCACGCCTCGCCGGCAAGTTCACCGAAGGCTTCGCTCACATCGTCCTCAATCGTCCGGAGAAGCTGCAGGACATCGCTGCGAATTGATGTTGCGAAAGGCTCGAGCGGCTTGAGCGCAATCCTGGTCGCGAACGGCGCGCCCGCACGCAGCATACGCCGCCGCGCGGTCGCGCTGTCGAAAGTGCCATGCGACGCCGCCTTCGACCAGAAGCAGAGCAGCCCGAACCACACGAAAAAGCCGTGAACATAAGTGGGAACATCGAGCGGCCGTCCAGTCCAGGGCGATGTCGTCCGCGAAACGCCGTCATAGAGCGTCGGGTCCGTAACCCAGCGCTCGCCTTTCGGCGAGACGCGAGAGATCAGCGCGTCCGCCATGTCGAGCACGGTGTGGATGCCTTCGTGAACGACCGCCTCCGCAAGATCATCGAGACCCACGGAGGGATGCTCGGGATTCCACAAGATCGACCGCCCGACGAAACGCTCGGGCGAACTCGATTGAAAGCCTTGCCGGGCCGAATCGCAACGAAGCACGAGCGTGATGTTGAGCTCGCGCGAAAAGTCGGCGAGCCGCGGATCGATGGTCTCGAGCCGGCAATGAACGTCGACGAGCTGCTTGATCACAAGCGCTAAGTTCGGCGGCGAGAGTCGATCCGCCTTCTCTGATTTCGGGTCGCTGTCGGGGGGCGGCGCAAGCGGGTTTCGGTTCGCAGGATCGCCGAGGACCAGCGTCGGCAGTCCTACGGTCGCATGACCCCCGTCGGAACCCTTCAGGCCCACTATCCGGTCCCCTAGTGCCGTCCAGGCCGGCTCGGCGAGATAGTAGTCGAGTCCGCAAAGCGCCCGCTCGGCCTCGATGGCACGCTCGAAGAACCGGACACTATCGGCCTCGGGCAGGGCGCCCGCAAGAGGCCAAAGGAGCTGCCGGACAGTCTCCGGCGCGATGATGATTCGATAGAATGCCTGAGTCGGCAATTCCAACAACCGCTGACCCAGCCGTTCGCCAGCTTCCCGCTCGCGTAGGGTATAGGCACCGATCCACTCTCCCCAACGCTCAGAAAGGAGCATGGCGAAGCGCCGCCGCAAGTCATGTAGCGCGGTGCCTGGAGCGAATGTCAGAACCTCGAAAAGCCACGCGTCGAGCGGAACTTCGACAATTGGTGCTGGGCCGGTTTCAGCTCGCATAGGCCACGACATTGCGAATCGTAAGGTCGAACATCGCGCGACCATGGTCGGTCAGGGCGTGCCGTCCTGCATTTAACGTGGCCTGGGCGTCGTCGCGCAACTTGCGAACAGAATCGAAAGCCGCGCGCTTCTTGCCCACATCGACCGCTTCGAACCAGTCGCGGTAGAAGGCCGTCATGAACGCGAGCGCATGGAAGGCGAGGAAGATCCCGCGAAGCGGCCTTGGATCGGCGCGAAGCGGCGACGTGTATGTTTGCGCGTGCGCCGGATCGACCAAAGGTCCTTCGGCTTCGGCCAAGCAGAGCCAGTGATGCGCCGACTCATGAACGAGCGTTTCAAGGAGTTGCTCGGTCGGTCCATTGATGTCGGTGAACACCAGCCCAGGAAGCGCTGCGCTCGATCCGGATCGGAAGCGGTTGCCGCCCGCGCTATGTAATGGCACCACGACTCTGACAATTCCTGATACCCATTCTGCGCATTGCGGGAGTCGCTCGGCAAGCATTGCTCCCGAGACGAGGAACCCCACGATCCCGTGCCGCAGCCGCCGCTCATCATCTGCGGTCAGCGGCTGACGATGCGCCCAGCTCCAACCTTCATAGTCGACGATTCCGGCGGGAAGGGGGAGGCCGACGCAGTCAATCCAAGGATCCAGGTCGACGATGCGCTTATGGTCGTCCGACGGTCGCACCCGTTCAGCAAGTGATCGCAAGCTGTATTGGCCAGACTCGATGAGCACACCTCCATCGCGTCCCCAAATCCAGCAGGGTGCATCGAACACCACATCTCCAAGGGACTCGTCGTTGTCGCTGTTGGCGGCAGCCCAAACCGCGAGCCGCAAATCGCGGCCCTTATCGGACTGATCGAACGTGACCGCACATAACAAGGGATGATAGATCCAAGGCTCTTCTCGCGACGCCGCCTCCCGGACGCGTCGCCGAAGCGCCTCGGATAGCCCAAGTGAAGCGTCTGGCATCCACCGTGACAAACGCACGGCCTGCATTGCGAACCAAGGTCGAGCGGAGACTCGCCAAGACCACGCACTCGGCGCGGCGCCCACTGCCGCGGCAGCGTTCATTTGGTCGAGGATCGTACCTTGCGCAACGTCGTTAACCGGTCAGCGAACCGCCCAAACGACGCATCGTCAAGCGATTCGACGTTGCGCAGCAATGCTCGGTCGATCTCAGCCGGATTGCTAACGCGATCCGCCAGACTATCGGATGTCTTCGAACGACTGAAAAAGAAGCCTTTAGACCGGGAGTGCGACATCATTTCGCCGCCGTCCATGCCACCCGCAGCCCGTGACAATTCCGACTCGATCGTGCGCTTCATCGCCTCCTCAACACGCGACCGCGCGTCAGGAGCGAGTTTCGAGAGATCATATTCTGCCATAATGTATCATCCACTAGAGGGGACATAAACACAACGTGGAATTGGTTTTATCGCATAAAACTCTTTGACTTACTACTGCAAAAAATCCACTGTGAGAAAAATTCTATACTGAGAACAATTTGGATTTTGTGCTTTCATGTCTATAACTTATACGTCGAATCTTGAAACAGAATCAAGCCGCTGTCTTCGCGCACTTCTACAAGCTGCGGACTTCACATCCTCCGCGGTCGGCAAAGTTCTCGGAGTCGAAGCATCAGTATATTTGGAGAACAATGAACTTGCGCCGCTAGTCCACCGCTTGACGGACAGCTCTGCTCTCGCGATTTTGACGCGCATGTTGGTTGCGGGGATCCCGTGCCATCTTGAAGAGGTAGAATCGATTCTCGGGCGGACTGACCTCGCAAGTTGTCAGGATGCAGGCGTGGTCCAAGTCGTAGGGAGCGAGGTCATTCCGCTGATGACCATTCAACCTTATGGCGAATTGCTCATTGCATCCGACGCGAAGAGTCGTCGCTTTGAGCAGGACTATGTGATGGGACTAAGCGGGCCGAGCCGTGCGCTCGCCGGCTTGACCATCAGGCGACCAGTAGAGACGGTGATCGATATTGGCTGTGGCAGCGGTTTGCAGGCGCTCATCGCTGCCAGCCATAGTGAGCGCGTCCTGGCCTATGATCTCAATCCGCGAGCGCTCGCATTCACCAAATTCAATGCGGAACTGAACGGCATCGCGAACATTGACTGTCGTCAAGCCGATCTTTTCGCATTCCCAATGGACGATATGGCCGATCTCGTCGTGTCCAACCCTCCATATGTTGTGTCGCCGGATGCGTGCTATGCGTATCGGGACAGCGGCCGCGACGAGGACTTTGTCTGCCGCCATCTCGCTAGTCTCATTCCGCAACTCCTGAAACCCGATGGGGTCGGCCAGTTCCTGGCGAACTGGGCCGTGCATGGCAGCGGGTCATGGCGGGATATGCTGGCGGGTTGGTTTCAGGAGAGTCGGTGCGACGTTTCTATCTTATGTGAGACAATCGAGGCCGCCAGCTCATATGCGGCAAAGTGGTTGAGGCAGACCGATCCGCATTCGCTCAGTGCGGGCAATGACGCATTCGATCGTTGGATGGACTACTTTTCGGAACGCGGCATCGCCGGGATTGGCTACGGTCTTGTTTCAATGCGGCCTTGCTCTGGTGCAGCCGCAAATGCCTTCATTGATGACGCGCCAAGCGATTACATCATGCCGTGCGGGCTTGCCTTGGAAGGATTTCTGAACCGTAAGCGACTTCTTTCTCATCTCGGCGACGATGAGCTGAGGGTGTCACGTCTAAAGCCATCAGCGGATTTGGTGCTCGAGGAAAGCACTATCTATCGGAACGGCAAATGGCTGCCGGCTAGCGTGAGGGCAAGTCTCACCCAGGGCCTTTGCTGGAGTGAGTCGCTCGAGCCGGAGTTGGCTGCGGTCTTTGGATTCTGCGATGGCATGCGCAGCCTGAAAAACATTCTCGACGGGATGGAGGGCTTGGGAAATGCTAGCGGCGTATTGACAGGTGTACGCCGAGCCATCGAGCGTGGAATGCTAGAGCTGACCTAAATTCGTCTCATCGTTGATCGAATGCTTGGCACGAGCATCCTATGTGAAAGGTTGACATTCTAGCGGGACATCGAGTGGGCGAGATTAGAGCAAGCCGATCGCGGTGCCGGAATGCGCTGCAATTTTGGTCATGTCGCGGGATGGAGTCCGCGCTCGCGAAAGATCTCAGCTGCGGCCTTCAAAGCTGCACTCGCATCGTGGCGGCTTCAAGCGGCGCGCAACGAAAAGCCGCTGTTCCGCAATCGGCCAATGTTGGTCGTTCATGCGAGGCAACCCGGTCCTGAACGTATGGCTGGTTCTGACCTGGACAATTCATACCGCAAACGTCGCCATCGGCGGCATGAGCCGGCCTCTAATGGGCATGGCGATGTTATATATGGCTGAAATTATGTCAGCACCGATCTCGTAGCATTTTATCGTTTTATTACAGCATTAATCGAATTCCTCCGTCTCCGCCAGGGCTTGTTCGCGCCGATCCGCCAACATACAGAAGTATCTGAAAATCGGAACTAATTCAACCTAAGGCGTTCCCCGCGATTCATGGCTATTCGCCCTGATCCAGGTCTGGTGTTAGGGTCAATGTTAGGGTTGGGATTGGGTGCCCGGACATTGCCGGAACCCCCAGGAGAGACTGTAACTCCTGCCGCACCTCGAACAGCACCTGACGCTTACATAGCTGCCCTTGGCATAGCGAGTTGCTTGGCTCGTTGCCGGCCGATTGTTCAACGCGCGATTGTGCGGCTCGACATCGCTAACCCCCGATCGATGCCAAGTGCGGAGTGGCTCCACTGTTGCCCTGGTGAAGATCGTGCGCAGGCGATTTCGTCGACACCAGCGACTCGATCCGAGCAACCAGCGGCTCAAGCAGGTCATCGCTGGCGAGCAGCGGCCGCAGATCGAGCCCGAAATCGCCAAACAGGCAGAGGTGCAGCTTGCCTTTCGACGATACCCGCATTCGATTGCAGCTGGCGCAGAAATCGGGCGAATAGGGAGCAATGATCCCGATCCGGCCGGGCCCTGCGGGGTGGGAATAGTCGATCGCCGGGCCGGCCCCGGCCTCGCGCTCCAGTCGCCGCCAGCCGAGCTGCTCCAGCCGCGCAGTGATTGCGGTTCCGGCGAGGTGGTGGCGTTCGAAGAACTCGACATTGTCGTTGGTGCGCATCACTTCAATGAAGCGCAAGGTCAGGTCGTGCTCGGCAACAAAGGCGATGCAGCGGTCCAGTTCGTCATCATTGATCCCGCGCATCAGTACGCTGTTGAGCTTGATCGAACTGATCCCTGCTGCGCGCGCGGCGACAATTCCTTCGAGGATCTCGCCCAGCCGGTCCTGCCCGGTGATCGCGGCGAAGCGGGCGGGATCAAGCGAATCGACGCTGATGTTGAGAGCGGCAATTCCCGCTGCGGCATAGTCTGCGGCGCGTGTCGCCAGGCGGTAGCCATTGGTGGTCATGGCCAGACGGCGGATGCCTGGAACCTGCGATACTGCGGCCGCAATATCGAGCAATTCGCGGCGCAGACTCGGCTCTCCGCCGGTCAGCCGCACTTTCCACAGGCCCAGCCGGGCAAACGCAGTGACCAGCCGCCGGATCTCCTCGACCGAGAGACTGGCGGGTTGTCCGGCTTGCTTGCGGTAGCCATCGGGGAGGCAATAGGAGCAGCGAAAGTTGCACACATCGGTCAGCGACAGGCGCAAGTATTCGAAGCATCTGCCGTGGCCATCGTGAAGGGTTTGCTGCATCCTAGGCCGCCAGCTCCACACCGCTGACGCCGGCCTGTTCGGCCAGGACGGCAATGTACTGGGCCACGGCGCGGCGGTAGCTCGCTTCCTCCAGGTACTCGGCGATCAGCCCCCGCACTGCTTCGAATGGCAAAGGTCTGGCCTCGATCCGGTGTCCAGACCGGATCACGTGAACGCCGAAGCGGCTACGCACGGGATTTGGGCAAAGCGTCTCGGCCGACAGCGCGAACAGGGCTTCTTCGAAAGGCCTGACCATCTGCCCGGCCTGGACCTGGCCGAGGTTTCCGCCCTGCTCGCGCGAGGGACAGGCGGAGTGGGTCCGGGCAAGCTCGGCAAACAGCGACGGATCGGCTTCAAGCTTGCGGATCAGGGTGCGGGCATCGCCGGTGGCCAGCCCCAGCGCGAATTGGTCGTCCGGATCGGCTTCGATCAGGATATGCGCGGCCTCGACCAGCAGTGGGGTGGTGAAGCGCTCGGGATGGTTGTCGAAGAACCGGCGGCAGGTACTTTCGTCGGCCTGGGGCGTCTGGATTGCCTGGGCCAGCAGCGCGTCGATCAGCGCATCCTCGCGGGTCAGCGGCTGTCCCGAAGCATCGCATGCGTCGGCGGGATCAAGCTCGAGACGAAGCGCTTCATCGAGCAGCAACTGGCGGATGGCCAAGGCCTCGGCAGCTGCTGCCCAAGCTGCTTCAGCGCTTGGCGCAGGGTGGTTCTGCGCTTCGGCAGCGATATCGCCGGGCGGGATCTCGCGCCCGCCGACCAGCACCGGATCGGGCATCATGACACCAGCTTCCGCGAACGGACGATCTGATAGCCTGGCCGCCAGATGTAGCGCACTGGAGCGCTCAGCATATGGACAAGTCGGGTGAAGGGAAACAGCAGGAAGATCGTTAGGCCGAGAACTATGTGCACCCGGAAAATCCAGGTCGAGCCAGCGATGTAGGACGAGGCTTCCTGGTCGAACATGAAAATACCATTGGCCCAGGCCATGAACTTGACCATTTCCTTGCCGTCGAGGTGGCTCAGCGAAACCGGGATTGTCGCCAGACCGAGCAGCAGTTGCAGCCACAGCAGCGCGAGAATACCGGTGTCGGCAAAGCTAGAATTGACCCGGATGCGCGGATCGAACAGGCGGCGGTGCAGCAGCATGGTCGCACCGACGAACGAAATCGTCCCGGCAATCCCGCCAACCGTCACTGCCAGCAGCTGCTTCCACTCGTGCCTGAAATAGAAGCTGTCGAAGATCCAGATCGGCACCAGCAGGCCGACCACGTGCCCGAAGAACACCACCAGCACGCCGAGGTGGAACAGCACCGAGCCCCAGAGCAGCTGCTTGCGGCGCAAGAGCTGGCTGGAACTTGCGCGCCACGAATAGGGTTCGTGGTCGAACCGGATGATCGACCCGATCGCCAATGTTGCGAGTGCGAGATAGGGATATATCCCGAACAGCAGGTGATTGAGATAGTCGCTCATGTCAGTTTCTCCCGGCGGAGGCTGGGGTGGCGTCGTGCATCCGCGTAACCATCGCGGCGACTTGCGGGCATTCGGCAGTGCCGGGGGCGGCAGGACTGTCAAAGCGGACCTGCTCTTCCTCCCAGGCCGCGTCGAGCGCGGCCAGATCGTCGGGATCGTCCGCCGGGGCGATCACAAAGGCCTCACCCCCGGCTCCGGCCAAGTCGGCCAGGATCCGCATCGGCGCTGCATAGGGCGTGCCCTTTCCTTCCAGCCGCTCGGCCAGTGCAGACAGGATTACGCCGGGCTGCGCGAGTTCCTCGGCGGCTTACGTGGGGGACAGAACCGAGAGGTATTCAAGGAACAGCGGCAGATAGTCCGGCAGCTCCTTTGCCGTGATTTCCAGCCCTTGCGCCACATAGCGATCGCGCAGATCGACCATCGCCTGCCCACGGTCGCGGCTTTCACCGTGGACATGCTCGAACAGGTGGAGCGAGAGCGCCCGCCCCCGGTCGAACAGCGCGACATAGGCTTCCTGAAGGTCGAGCAGATCGTCATCGGCAAGCCGTTCGATCAGCGGAGCCAGAGCGGCACGCTGCTCGGGGGCCAACAGAGCCTCTTCGGCCAGCAGCGCCGAGAGTATCGGCGCGGCTTGCTGCACCGCCTCGTCGGGATAGCGCAGCAGCGCGGACAGCACTCGCAGGGTCGTGTTCATCAGAATACCTCCGTCGGAGTCTGGAGCTTCTTGCGCGCGGGCGCGCCGAACAGGTTTGCGTCGCTGGTGCCGCCCGAACAGCCGTTGCCGAACGAGAAGCCGCAGCTGCCGCGTTCCTCGTAGATGTCTTCGGCATCCTCGCGGTGGCCGCTGGGGATCACGAAACGGTCCTCGTAATTGGCGATCGCCATAACGTGGTACATCTCTTCGATCTGCTGGCCGGTCAGGCCAACTTCGCGGGCGATCCCTTCCTCGATCACCCCGCCCACGGTCTTGGCGCGCATGTAAGCGCGCATCGCCAGCATCCGTTCCAGCGCATCGGCGACCGGAGCTTCCTTGCCGGCGGTGAGCAGATTGGCGAGGTATTTGAGCGGAATCCGCAAGGAGCGGACATCGGGCATGCCGTTGTGGGCCGAAATCTTGCCGGCGCTGGCCGCATTGTTGATCGGCGAAAGCGGCGGC
>JANPMA010000228.1:0-10567 GCA_031422595.1 Novosphingobium sp.
CCCAACCGACCAGCACCGCGGCGAGGCCGACCAGGCTGTGGAACGCGGCGACCAGTTGCGGCATCGCGGTCATCGCGATGCGGCGCGCAGTGACGATCCCGATCGCGGCACCGATCCCGACCGCACCGAGAATCAGCGCGAGCACCCGCAAGTCGGCGGGGCTCGGCTCGGGCAACAGCTTACCCGGCGGGATCGGGGCCTGGGTCAGCAGCGTGGTAATCACCGCGATGCCCATTCCGAGCATCCCGAAGCGGTTGCCGCGCTGCGAGGTCGCAGGCGAACTCAGCCCGCGCAGTGCCAGGATGAACAGCACCCCCGAGGCGAGATAGGCCAGCAGCACCCACGGCGGCAGCGCCGCGACATGCTCGACCACCGCAAGCGGGGCGGGCGGATTAAGCGGAGGGGCGCCGAGGATCATGCTCAACGCTCCTTCTTCTTGTACATCGCGAGCATCCGTGCGGTCACCGCGAAGCCGCCGAAGATGTTGACGCTGGCCAGCACCACCGCCAGCAGCCCCAGCCACTTCGAAGAGGCGCTACCCGCCGCCGCGCTGGCAATCAGCGCGCCGACGATGATCACCGATGAGATCGCATTGGTCACCGCCATCAGCGGCGTATGCAGCGCCGGAGTGACGCTCCACACCACGTAATAGCCCACAAAACAGGCCATCACGAAGATCGAGAGGATTGAGATGAAGTCCATTAAGCCTCCCCGGCACGGGGAGGGGGACCGTCCGCAGGACGGTGGTGGGGACTCTCCGCACGCGCGGCGATGGCTTCGGCAGTGCCGACGGCATCGCTGAGGACGCGTTGCGCAGATACCCGCAGGACCCTGTGCCCGTTTTCTTTGAGAAAATTGGTTCGCTCGATATCGCGCGCCGGATTATCCCCCATATCATGGGACTCGCCGTCGATCTCGATAGCGAGGCGCGCAGCCGAACAATAAAAGTCGACCACATAAGGGCCGATCGGGTGTTGGCGGCGAAACTTAAGACCTGCCGGGCGTAGCCTGAGCTGTTGCCACAGCATTCGTTCCGGCAAGCTCATTTCGCTCCGTAACTGCCGGGCACGGTAAACAACCGGGCGTTGCGCGGGAGGAGAGCCCCCACCACCACGCTTCGCGCGGTCCCCCTCCCCGTTCCGGGGAGGCTCAGCTTCGTTGCCCCTCACCCGAGCAGCCTCTCGTTCACAACCTTCCCGCCCTGTGTGAGCCGCACTGCATTGCCGATTTCCTCATCCAGCACCGGCCGCCCTGCGTCCTTGTCCCAGAACGCGCTCAGGAAGTTGTACAAATTGCGCGCATACAGCGCCGAAGCGTCCGCCGCCAGGTGCGCGGGGGTGTTCGAATAGCCCATGATCTTGACGCCGTGCTTGACCACGACCTGATCGGACTTCGATCCCTCAACGTTCCCGCCCTGCGCCACGGCCAGATCGAAGATCACGCTGCCGGGTTTCATCGTCTTGATCTGCGCGTCCGAAACCAGCCTTGGCGCGGCGCGCCCGGGGATCAGGGCGGTGGTGATGACGATGTCCTGTTTGGCGATGTGGGCGGAGACCAGTTCGGCCTGGGCCGCCTTGTATTCATCCGACATTTCCGTGGCATAGCCACCCGCGCCTTCGCCTTCGATGCCGGCCACGTTCTCGACGAACACCGGCTTGGCCCCCAGCGACATGATCTGCTCTTTGGTGGCGCTGCGCACATCGGTGGCGGAAACCTGCGCGCCCAGCCGCCGCGCGGTGGCGATGGCTTGCAGGCCCGCAACGCCGACGCCCATCACGAAGGCCTTCGCGGCGCTGACCGTCCCCGCCGCGGTCATCATCATCGGGAAGGCGCGGCCATAGAGGTTGGCCGCCTCGATCACCGCCTTGTAGCCCGAAAGGTTCGACTGGCTGGAGAGGATGTCCATGCTCTGCGCGCGGGTGATGCGCGGCATGAATTCCATCGCCAGCGCCTCGAACCCGGCCTTGGCATAGTCATCGATGCGCTTTCTCTGCCCGAACGGATCGAGCCCTGCGACGATCCACGCGCCCTTGGCCGCAGTCTTCAAATCCTTGGGATCGGGGCCCTGCACGCCCAGCACGATTTCCGCGCCCTTGACCGCGTCCTTGGCCACTTTGGCCCCGGCCGCGGCATAGTCCGCATCGGCGATCGAGGCGCTGTTACCTGCGCCCGGCTGGACCGCCACTTCGGCGCCCAGTGCGATGAATTTCTTCACCGTTTCCGGACTGGCCGCGACCCGGGTTTCCCCGCTCGCGGTCTCTTTCATCACCGCGATCCGCATCACCCGGGCGGCCCGCTCAGCGCGAGATCATGTAGATGGTGAAAATGGTGACAACCGCGGTAATCGCGATGCTCCATTTCACCAGGCCGATGAAGCCATCGTAAGTTGAATTGTGCTTCTTCATGTCGTTGCCGCTGGCCATGCTGAGATCCTCGTTGGACTGCGTGAATAGTGGTTCGGCGCACTCCCTATCGTCCGATCCGCGAGCGCTCAAGGCCCTAGGCACAGATTTCCGGTCAATCGGCAGCCTTAATCGGCTCTTTACCCTCTGGCGCTATGTCCGACTGGTTATCGCTTTGGGGGAAATGCGTAAGCCAATGGCCGAAATCGAACAGCGCCTGTTGATGCTGATCGACGATGAGCCGGCCCAGAGCCGGCTGATCACGGCGCTTGCCGCGCGTGAGGGCTGGCGCACGCTGGTCGTCCGCGATTCCGAAACCGCGATTGCCACGCTGGGTACCCGTCAGGGAATGTCGCTCTCCGCGATCATTCTTGACCAGTGGGTGCCGGGCGACGAGGCCTGCAGCCTGATCGCCGAACTGCGCAGCCGCCGCCCGGCGCTGCCGATCCTGATGCTGACCACCAGCGCCTCGCCGCTGCTGGCGGTCGAGGCGATGCGCGCCGGCGCGACCGATTACCTGGTCAAGCCGGTTGCGCCCGATCAGATGATGCAGGCGCTGCGGATGGCCACCACCCGCGAGGCCCCGCGCGACGAACTTCAGCCGCTCACCGAAAAGATGCCCTCGACCCCTGATTTCGACGCGATGGTCGGGGCCGCGCCGGCCTTTCGCTCGGCATTGGCGGTCGCGGCCAAGGCTGCGCGCGGGCATGGTCCGGTGCTGATCGAGGGCGAAAGCGGGACCGGCAAGGAAATGCTGGTCCGCGCGATGCAGGCCGCCAGTCCGCGCGCCAAGGCCCCGTTCCGGCTGTTCAACATCGGCGCGATTCCGGGCAATTCGGTCGAAAGCGCGCTGTTTGGCCACGAAAAGGGCGCTTTCCCCGGCGCTTTTGATCGCCACATCGGCGCCTTGCAACATGCCGACGGCGGCACCCTGGCGCTCGACGAAATCGACCGCCTGCCGGTGGCGGTCCAGCAGCGTCTGCTCGAAAGCGTGCAGAAAGGCGACGTCCGCCCGATCGGTGCGAAGCATTCGTTCCGGATCGACGTTCGCCTGATCGCAGCATCGAACCTGCCGCTGAAAGATATGGTCGCCGCCGGTCACTTCCTGCCCGAACTGCTCGCTGCGATGGCCGGCACCACCGTCCACCTGCCGCCACTGCGCGAGCGCGCGGGCGACATTTCTGCCCTCGCCCGGCATTTCCTCGCCCGGATCGGCGAACAGCCGGGGCTGCGCCCGCTGGGGATCACCGATGCCGCGCTGCAGCTGCTCTCCGCCTATGACTGGCCGGGCAATGTCCGCCAGCTTCAGGCCGTGCTGTTCCGCGCTGCGGTGTTCTGCGACGGCGACGCGCTGACCGCCGAGGATTTCCCGCAACTGTCCGACATGCTGGGTGATGGCGGCGGGCAGCCGCCGGTCCAGGAAGCCATGGGCGTGATGCTCTATGCCGCCGATGGCAACCTGCGCCCCCTGGAAGAAATCGAAGCCGACGTGATCCGCCTCGCGATCGGCCATTACCGCGGCCGGATGACCGAAGTCGCCCGCCGCCTCGGGATCGGCCGCTCGACGCTTTACCGCAAACTCTCCGAACTGGGGATTGGCGAAGCGGGGTAAAGTCCCGCAACCCCTTCCAATTGCCAACGATTGTGCCAAGCTGCGACCAAAGCAGCGGGAAGGGCACAAGCGCGATGATCTGGTGGGCTGTCGTGGCGGGGGCGCTGATCGGTTTGGTTGGTGGCGGGTTCGGGCTCGTCACCGGCGGGATTCTCGGCGCGATGATGGGGGCCTGGCTGCAAGGCCTGCTGCGCGGCGAGATCGAGCGGGTGGTCGATCGGCGGCTGGCCGGGCTTGAGCCTCTCTCCACTCCTCCGGCTTGGGAAGACGAACAGCGGCCGGTCGAAGCCGCGCCCGCCACCCGCGTCGAACCCGAGCCCGTGCCCGAACCCGAACCGGAGACCCTGGCGGAGCGCGTTGCCCGGCCCGAACCGGCCCTGGCCGCCGCCGTATCCGACGGCCCGTCGACCAGCCAGTTCACCCAGGAGCCCACCCCCTTCGATCTGCTGGCCGTGCGCGCCCGCGACTGGCTGCTGGGCGGCAATACCATCGTCCGCGCCGGGCTGGTGGTGCTGTTCATCGGGCTGGTGTTCCTCGCCCGGCTGGTGGTCAATGCCGGGCTGTTTCCGATCGAGGCACGGCTGGCGAGCGTCGGCGCGGCCGGGGCGGCGCTGCTGGGCATAGGCTATTGGAAGCGGATCGAGCGGCCCGATTTCGGCCTGCATTTGCAGGGCGCGGGCGTGGCGGTGATGTACCTGACGGTCTTTGCCGCGGCGCGGATCTATGAGGTGATGCCGCCGGGCGCGGCCTTTGGCTTCATGATCCTGTTCGCCGCGCTGGGGGCCACGCTGGCGGTGCTGCAAAACTCGCTGACCATGGCCATGGCGAGCTTTCTGGGCGGCTATGCCGTGCCCTTCATGCTGGGCGGAAATGCCGAAACCCCCACCGCGCTGTTTACCTACTTCACCGTGCTCAATCTGGCGGTGATGGGGATCGCCTGGAAAAAGAGCTGGCGCCCGCTCAATCTGCTGGGCTTTGCGGCAACCTTCCTGATGGCCAGCGCCTGGGGCCTTGGGACCTATCAGGACCGGCATTTCCTGATCTGCGAGATCTTCCTGGGGCTGTCGATCGCGATCTACCTGCTGACGGCCTTGCTCTATGCCCACAACACCCCGGGCAAGCTGGGTAATTTCGCAGATTCGACGCTGCTGTTCGGCACTGCGATTGCCGGGTTCGGACTGCAGGCCGGAATGGTCCACGACAAGCCCTATGCCTCGGCGTGGTCGGCGGTGGTGTTCGGCGCGGTTTACCTCGCCGTGGCAACCTGGGCCTTCCGGCGGCGCGACAAGGGCATGGCGCTACTCAGCGAATGCCTGCTGGCGATCGGCGTCGGTTTCGTCACCATGGCGGTGCCGCTGGCGCTCGATGTGCGCTGGACCAGCGCGGCCTGGGCGCTGGAAGGTGCGGGCGCATTCTGGGTCGGCATGCGCCAGGCCCGCTGGATGCCGCGTGCTTTCGGGCTCGGCCTGCAAGTGCTTGGGGCGATGATCGTGCTGGTGACCAGCGAGCCCAATGTTTCGGCGGTTCCCTTCCTCAACAACGCCTTCATCGGCCCGCTGCTGGTGGCCATGCCGATGCTGCTGACCGCCTGGTGGCTGCGCCGCGAGTTGCCGCACAGCGGATCGCACCTCGCCGAAGAGTGGGAGCCGCTTGAGCGCGTGATGCACTATCCCTGGTTCCTCGGCGGCTTCGTGCTGGTAGTGCTGGCCTGCTTCAGCGAGATCGGCCGCACGCTGCCAGCGACAACAGCCGAAGGTTGGCCGCAAGCCGTACTGCCCTACTGGCAGCAGGCGCTCGCCTCGGTGCTGGCCATGCTCGGCCTGATGACGCTGTCGGACTGGTTCGGGCGCAAGCGTGATTGGGACGTCGCGACCTGGCCCGCGCGATTCAGCCTGGTGGTCATTTTCCTGGGCTTCCTGGGCACTTTCGCCAGTGGCCGCCACCTGCTGACCTGGCCCGACGTGCTGGCCTGGGTTCTGGCCATCGCGCTGCACCTGTGGCTGCTGCGGAGGCAGGACAAGGCAGCGGGCGCGCATCCTTCGCGCTGGAACGCTGGCGTGCACACGGCCGGGGCCCTGCTCGCTACCGCCTGGGTTGCCGACGGGCTGTATTTGGGGATCGACAACGCGGACTTGTGGAACACGTCCTGGGCCGGGGTGGTCTATCTGGTTGCCGGAGTCGCAGTGTTGATGGCGCTGACCCGCTGGGCCGGGCGCGCCGCGCCGTTGAAGGACACGGCTTCGCTGGCCTGGCCGCTGCACCCGCATGCGCGCGCCTATTGGTGGCGTGCCGCTGCGCCATTGGCAATTGTGCTCTACATCGGAGCCTTGATCGGAACGCTGGTGGCCGAGGGGATCACCGATCCGCTGCCCTACCTGCCGTTGCTCAACCCGATCGACCTGTCGATCGCGCTGGTGCTGGTCGGCCTGGCGCTGTGGCGGCAGATGCTGCAGGGCGCGGCCAAGCAGCCCCCCGCCGCGCTGCTGTTTGCCGGCAGTTCGGCCAATGTGCTGGGCGCCGGGCTGACCTTCGTGTGGATCAACACGGTGTGGACCCGCACCGCGCACCATTACCTTGGCGTCGGCTGGAGCCAGGGTGAAGTGATCCAGAGCGAAGTAGTGCTGACCGGGTTCTCGATCCTGTGGACGCTGATGGCGATGGGGCTGATGCTCTACGCCCGGGCCAAGGCCAAGCGCCTGCCGTGGCTGGTCGGCGCGGCGCTGCTGGGCGTGGTGGTGGCCAAGCTGCTGTTTGTCGACATGTCGGCGGTCGAAGGCTTCCCCCGGATTGTGGCCTTCATCGGGGTCGGCGTACTGATGCTGCTGATCGGCTATTTCGTGCCGCTTCCGCCGCGCAAAGAGGAGCAAGCCTGATGCGCAAGGTCATACTGGCAGCATTGGCTGTGCTGGCGGGCTGTTCGGGAGAAACGCCCAAGGACGCGAGCAAGCCGGCGGGCTATGCGCTGACCCAGGCGGTGACCCCGGCCGAGGGCGCTTCGCTGCAACGCGTCGCCTTGCCCGCAGCGGCGCTGATTGCGCTGCAACGGCCGGATGCGGGCGATGTGCGGATCTTCGATGGCCAGGGCAAAGTGGTTTCGCTGGCCCGCCAGCCCAACGGCACCGCCTCGCAAACGGACGCGGTGCGGGTGCCGACTTACCCGATCACCGGCCCCGCCGCCGCGCCGGGCGCTTCGGCTGTCTCGGTCACGATCACCGGACCGGGCCGCGATGTCTCGGTCGAAGCGGTCAATGCCGCGGCTGAAGCGACGGCAAAGTTCCCTGCCGCGGTGCTGTTCGATACGCGCGAACTGGGCGATCCGGCTGCCGCGCTCCAGCTCGATGCCGAGCTTCCCCCGGGGCAACCAGTCGAAGTCACGCTTGAGGCAAGCGGCGACCTCAAAAGCTGGGATCCGATGGGCAGCAAGGTCCTGTTTCGCGGCGATGCGGGCAAGGCGGTGCTTGGCTCTGCCAGGGTCCCACTGGGCGGGCAGATCCTCAAGGGCCGCTATGTCCGGGCCAGCTGGACACTTGCCCCCGGTGTCGCAATCCGTGGGGGAACCTTCTTCACCGCCAAGGAACTGCCCGCCGCGCAAGTGGCGATCCCGGCTGCCGGTGCCAGCCTGGCAGGGGACCGCGACACGCGTTTCGCCTTGCCGCCAGGCTACCCGCCCGCCGCGCTGCGGATCACCGATCCCAACGCGGGGGGCGTGGTACCGGTGCAGCTCTATGGCCGTGGGGCGGCCGAGCGGCCGTGGGTCGGGCTTTCAGCGGCAACCTTGCGCGGCGGCAAGCCCGCAGACCTGGATCTGACCGGGTTTGGCTTTGGCGAATACAAGCTGGAGGCCGACCAGCGAAGTGCCGGCTTCAGCGCCGCGCCAAAAATCGAACTGCTGTACGATCAGGTGGTGCTGATCGCCGCGTTCAACGGCCAGGGGCCTTTTACCCTGGCTGTGGGCAACCAGGCCGCACCTTCGGCCTATTTCGCGCCGGGCGAATTGCTGGGCGATGTGCCAATTTCCGCCGACCTGCCGCGAGCGATGATCGCCGCCGCCGCCGCTCCCACCGTGCAGCTTGCGCTGACCGGCAACGACGGTCCCTTTACTCCCAGGAAACTCGCCCTCTGGGCCGCGTTGCTGGCGGCGACCGCGGTGCTGGCCTTTGCGGCGGTCCGATTGATGAAGGCTTCGGCTACTCAGCCAGCTGACTGAAATCGGTCAGCGCGGCATCCTTCATCCCGCGCCAGACCCGTACTGCCTGCACGGTTTCGGGAACGTCGTGGACGCGCAGCAATTGCACGCCCGCTTCCATGCCCTTGACCGCCAGCGCCACACTGCCGCCCAGCCGTTGGTGCGCGGGGGCTTCGCCCGAAAGCGCGCCGATCATCCGCTTGCGGCTGGCGCCCAGCAGTAGCGGCTGGCCGAGCGCATGGAACAAGGGCAGCGCATTCAGCAGCGCCAGATTGTCCGCCACCGACTTGCCAAAGCCGATGCCCGGATCGAGCACGATCCTCTCACGCGCAATCCCCGCGGCCAGCGCCGCATCGCGCCGCGCGAGGAGCCAGTCGAACACGTCGAGCACCACATCGGCATACATGCCATCGGCGTGCAGGTCGTCGTCCTCACCCGGCGCGTGCATCAGCACCACCGGCACGCCCGCGCGCGCGGCGAATTCAAGGCTGCGCGGATCGTGGCGCAGCGCCGAGACATCGTTGATCACATGCGCCCCGGCAGCCAGCGCGGCTTCCATCACCGCCGGACGGCGCGTGTCGATGCTGATCGCCGCCCCGGCCGCAGCCAGTTTCTCGACCAGCGGGATCACGCGTTTGAGCTCGTCGCCTTCCCACACTGCCGCCGCGCCGGGCCGGGTGCTTTCGCCGCCGATGTCGATCAACGCCGCCCCGCCTTCAAGCATTGCCGAGGCATGAGCCCCGGCAACTTCGGGATCGTCCATGAACTGCCCGCCATCGGAAAAGCTGTCTGGCGTGACGTTGAGAATGCCCATCACCTGCGGTTGGTCGAGCCGGATCGTGCGCGTCCCGCACTGCAAGTGGGGATGGGCGCGCTGGAGGTTGTCGAACTGCGCTTGAACAGCGTCAGGCAAACCGGGCAGCGCCGCGCGCAATTCGGGCAGCGAATAGCGGTTCCGCGCAGTGACTTTGCCGCCGCTGCGCTCAATCAGTGCAAACCGGCTGGCATAGACCAGTCCACCCGCCAGACGCAGCGCATCGCCTTCCTCGCTCTGCGGCGAGTCAGCGAGGGCAATGGGGCGGAGGTAGAAAATCCTGTCCAACTATTTCTTGCAACCGATTTGTAGCATCAAGGCTCAAGCTCGAGCCGTCGTTCGATACGCTCAAGCCGCGATCGTAATGCGTCAAAAGCGTGCCGATCTTGCACGCGCTCGCCGTTGCCATCTGCGCTTTCGCGAAGCAAACGCGCCATCATCGTTTCGAGCTGACCCATGCGTGTTAGAATTTCCGCGACATCTGCGCGCGTCGCCGTCTGCTCGGCCTGAAACCGTTTCAGGTGCTCAAGAATCAGATTTTCGACATTCTCGGTCATGGTCGCATTCTAACATGGTGAGCGTTAACGCGAAAGCTAGTCCTCGGTCGCCAGCAAATAGAGCTTCCTGATCGCATCCAGCGGCTTGAGTTCACCCTCGTGCTCGATGTGCCAGTAGGTCCAGCCGTTGCAGCTGGGTGCGCCTTGAACCTTGGCGCCAAGGCCGTGGATCGAGCCGCTGTCCTCGCCTGAAAGCAGCGAGCCGTCGGCGCGGACCAGCGCCTTGATCCGGCGTTTCCGGTCGCTCAGCACGGTGCCGGCCGCGATCCAGCCGGTTTCGATCAGGGTGCCGAAGGCCACTTTGGGAGGGGCCTTGTGGCTTTGCATCGTGGTCAGCGCAGATTCGTCAAGCGGCAGCGCCAGTTCGATCCGCTCGAGCGCGGCCTTACGGTAAATACTCTCGCGCTCGCAGCCGATCCATTCGCGGCCCAGCCGTTTGGCCACCGCACCGGTGGTGCCGGTGCCGAAGAACGGATCGAGCACCACGTCGCCCTTGTTGGTGGTGGCCAGCATCACCCGGTAAAGCAGCGCCTCGGGCTTTTGCGTCGGGTGAACCTTGTGCCCACCCTGCTTGAGCCGTTCCTGGCCCGAGCAGATCGGCAGGACCCAGTCGCTGCGCATCTGCAATTCGTCGTTGAGCGTCTTCATCAGGCGGTAGTTGAAGGTGTACCTGGCCTTCTCACCCATAGAGCACCAGATCAGCGTTTCGTGCGCGTTGGTAAAGCGGGTGCCCTTGAAATTGGGCATCGGGTTGGCCTTGCGCCAGACCACGTCGTTGAGGATCCAGAACCCCATATCCTGCAGCATCGCGCCCAGACGGAAGATGTTGTGATAGCTGCCGATCACCCACAAGGCGCCATTGGGCTTGAGCAGGCGCCGCGCCTCGGTCAACCATTCGCGGCTGAACTTGTCATAGGCGGCAAAACTGTCGAACTGGTCCCAGTGATCGGTCACCGCATCGACATGGCTGCCATCAGGCCGGGCGAGATCGCCGCC
>JANPMA010000229.1:0-1836 GCA_031422595.1 Novosphingobium sp.
TGGCGAAATCGAGCACGCCCTGAAACTCGCCGCCCAAGCCGATCGGCCACGACATCGGCACCACATCGAGCGCCAGCGCATCGGCCACTTCGTCGAGCGTTTCGAACACCGAACGCCCCTCGCGGTCGACCTTGTTGACGAAGGTGATGATCGGCACCGAACGCAGGCGGCAGACCTCGAACAGCTTGCGCGTCTGCGGCTCGATCCCCTTGGCCGCGTCGATCACCATGATCGCGGAGTCCACCGCGGTCAGCGTGCGGTAGGTGTCTTCGGAAAAATCCTCGTGCCCGGGCGTGTCGAGCAGGTTGAAGGTGATCCCGTCCTTCTCGAAAGTCATCACCGAGGAGGTGACCGAGATCCCGCGCTGCTGCTCGATCTTCATCCAGTCCGACCGCGCCCGCCGCGCCTGCCCCCGCGCCTTGACTTGGCCCGCAAGGTGGATCGCCCCACCCTGCAGCAGCAGCTTCTCGGTCAGCGTGGTTTTCCCGGCGTCAGGGTGCGAGATGATGGCGAAGGTGCGGCGGTTGGACGTAGTGTGGGTGGACATGGCTCGCGGCCATTAGCGAGGGATGACCGCAAAGTCATTGGGGAAAGTGCCAGGGGTTTGGGGGTCCTCTGCGGGCCTTCGGGTAACACCCGATCATCAGCCTGACCACTGAAGAGGCTGGCAGTCTGACCTAACAACCTGTTACGCGATGAAGCAGAAGTTACCCGTGCTGCGCGCCGGACCTTTGTCAATCTTGCCGGTTTATCGGAGCCTGGCAGAAAAAAGGTTCGGAAGTGCTATGGCAAATGCAACCAGGAATTCGGCCGGTGTCACAACGTCAACATTCAAGTGCGATGAACCCGGCCGGCTCAGCGCGCTTGCCCGGCTGGATGTGCTCGATACAGCAGTGCAGGAGCCGTTTGAGAGCATCGTCAAGCTTGTCCGACAAGTCTTGGATGTACCGATCTGTGCAATTTCTCTGGTCGACGCGAACAGGCAATGGTTCAAGGCCCAGAGAGGGCTGGCGGTATCCGAAACAGCCCGTGGCATCTCCTTTTGCACCCACACGATTCAATCGGTGAGCCCTTTCACTATCAGTGACGCGACCAAGGATGCACGGTTTTCGGCCAATCCCCTGGTCACCGGTGAACCAAAAATCCGCAGCTACCTGGGCATCCCCCTGGCGCTGGCCGATGGTTACATCGTCGGCAGTCTTTGCGCGATCGATACCGAGCCAAGGGCCTTTTCGGCAGACGAAATTGATATGTTAGCCAACTTCGGCGGATTGGTAGTGGGTGAACTTGAGCTTCGCCAGGTAGCATCCACCGACGTTCTCACCGGAGCGATGAGCCGCGGCGCCTGGTTTGATCTCGCGCAAGGCGAGGTGGTGCGCGCAGTGCGGTATGGTCGGCCACTGTCTTTCCTCATCCTCGACATCGACCATTTCAAGGCCATCAACGACAAATTCGGTCACAGCCAAGGAGACCAAGTGCTCCGGCAAGTCGCGCAAATAGCCCGAGCACAACTGCGTCGGTCCGATCTTTTCGGACGGTTCGGTGGCGAAGAATTCATATGTGCCTTGCCGGAAACCTCGTTTGCAGATGCCAGCATGCTTGCTGAGCGAATCCGCCAGGCAATCAGCGAGCTGCGGCCCCTAGGTCTCGACGGGCAAGGCTGCACGGTAAGCATTGGAGTCACAAGCCTCACCCCCGGCGAAGTTGTGATTGGTCCGGCGTTTGAGCGGGCCGACCGATCCCTGTACCAAGCCAAGCAGGCTGGTCGTGATCGGGTGTTCGGGGAGGAAGCGCACACCCATCCGGCCGCAGCGCGTTTGGTCGCTTAGTCTGGCA
>JANPMA010000230.1:0-6089 GCA_031422595.1 Novosphingobium sp.
GCGGCTCAGCCAGGTTGAAGCCGCGCGCATTGCCGCCGCCTTGCCCGCCCCCAAGCGCCGCGAAGTGATCGACCCGGGCGGCTTCACCCGCCGCCACGGCAATGCCATTGCCGCGCGCAGCGGGGTGGTGCGCAATGAGGCTCTCGACGCCTGCGTTTACGAATAGTCGCCGCGCGCAAAAAGAAAGGGGCGCGACAGCGCCCCTTTCAGGTTTCAGCTGATCGCAGCGATCAGAACTTGACCTTCACGCCCACCCGGATGCCGTAGAGCGACTGGCGCGTCTGCAGCACTTCGGTGGGGGCCAGCACGTTGGCGTAACGATACTGGACGCAGCTCTGGCTGGTCGAGGTGTTGACAATGCCCGCACCCGGCGCTGTGCCGGTGGCGACCGGCGCCGAAAGGCACTGCACGCGGACAACCGCGGCGTTGTAGGGGAACTGGACCTGGCGCAGCGAGCCCCAGTCCTTGTTGATCATGTTGAGCACGTTTTCGATGTCGGCGAACAGCTCAAGCTTGAAGCCCTTGGCCATCGGCACCGGCAGCTCCTGACCGAAGTGCAGGTCGATCTTGAAGAAGCTGGGTGACGACTGGCTGTTCTTCGGCACGATCTTGCCGCGATAGCCATCGAGGCCCAGCGTGCCCACCAGCGCATTGAAGTTGGTTTCGCTGGCTGCGGTATCGAAGCTGACCCGGGTATCGCCGGCGGTCGGCACATAGAGCAGCAGGTTGCCAAGGTTGCCGACGGTACCGAACACCGTGCCGCGCGTGCCGGTGTTGTCGAGCATGGTCACGCTGTAGGGGCGGCCCGTGCGATATTCGCCAAACAAGCCCAGCGTGGTCTTGTTGGTGCCGAAGAAGGCGTGGCGATAGTTGATCCCGAACTTGATCTGGTTGGTGTACTCATAGATCGAGCGGCCATAGGCTGGCAGGTTGGGGTTTTCGAAGGAGTTGTTGCCGTAGTTCGACGACGAAGTCGACGACGTCAGCGACGACCGATCCTTGACGTCCGCACGGGTATAGCTGCCCTCGATGTTCAGATCGCCGAGGCGCTTTTCAAACCGGAAGGTCCCGAAAATACCCCGGCCGTCGCCGGTGTTGGTCAGGATCAGGTCCCGGTTGGTGGTGGCGACATTGCCGATCGGGCCATAGCGGGTCCGGCCATCGGGCAGGAAGCCGATCGGCACCGAGCGATAGTCGGTCCACATGTAGCCATCCATCGTCCGGTCGAACACGAATTGCGCGCCGAACAGCCAGCCATCGCCCAGCGGGCCAAGATCGGCTTCATAATCGACGCCCAGGGTGAACTTCATCTTGCTGGCCAGCGCCAGACGCGGATCGATCGCATCGGTCGAGGCCCCGGCCAAGGATGCTGTGTTGGTGGTAAGAAAGGTAATCACGTTGGTCGGAATCGTCCCGCCAGTGATACCATTGAGCGCATTGCAAGTTCCGGAAGCGGCGCAGTTAGCCCGTGTGATATCGACCTGGTTGGTCAGCTGGCCGGTGTTCGAAAAGACGTTTGAGAGGAACACGTCCGGCGTGCCGCCGCCGAAGATCCCGACCCCGCCGCGCACCACCAACCGGTCGGTGGCGTTCCAGTTAAAGGCGATGCGTGGCTGGAACAGGCCCAGCCCCTTGAAGGTCTTGCGGTTGGAGAAGCCATAGCGCGACAGGAAGTTTGCGTTCAGAGGCGGGATAATGTCGTTGTCGAACAGGTCGTAACGCAGCCCGACCGTGAACTGGAAGTTGTCAGTCGCCTGCCAGTCGTCCTGGATCCCGAAAGTGTAGTTACGGGTGTTGAACGTTGCGGCTGCATTGTTGGGGTCGTTTGATGGAACCGCATTCTGGTACTGAAGCCGGTTGGCATTCCCGGCAGCGAAGTCTGCAAACGTATCGAAGTAGAAGTCACCCAGCGAACGCTGCAGGAACAAGTTGTAAACGTCGACCTTGGTGTAACCGGCCATCATCCGCAGCGAATGGTCGCCCATTTCGACCCGCGCGGTAAAGTCGACCGAGAGGTTCTCGGTGTTGAGATCGTTCGAATGGCGCGAAACATCCGGACCGAAGAACAGCCGGGTGCTGCCGCAAGAAGTGGCGGAGCCGGTTGAAGTCGGGGCAGGCGAAACGACATCGTCAAGGCAAACCCCCATCTGCGGGAAGTTGCGGCCACCGAACGGGGTCTGGTCGCGGTTATAGTCGCGGTAGGAAACCCGCGCGGTGGTCGAGAAATTATCCGACCAGGTCGAGTTGAGTTCGAAGGTGCCCGAGTTCACTTCCTCGCGCAGTTCATACCCGTTCGACTGATAACCCAACGCGAATGGCGAGGTCAGGAAGGTATTCTGCTGGAACTGGTTGGTACCGACATTGCGGATATAGGTCATCGAAGCGCGGTGATCATCGCTGATGTTCCAGTCAAGCTTGCCGACGATCTTCTCGTCTTCTTCCTGGGTGGTCGCGATCAGACCCTGGGTGTTATAGCCGTAACGACTCTGCGCGACCGAGGTGACGTTGTTGATCAGCGTCTGGGTTAGGTTGGGAACCTGGTTGGCGAAGCCCGGACCAAACCCGGCGTCGAGCGGCTGGCCTTCCTTGGTGCGTTCATAGGCCAGCATGAAGAACAGCTTGTCCTTGATCAGCGGACCTGACAGCCAGCCGCCATACTGCTTCGAGCTGAAATCGAGGCTGACGCTGGCGGCGCGGCTCTTGCTGCCGGTCAGGCCGTCGTCGGTATAGGCGAAGAAGGCACCGCCGTGGAACTTGTTCGAGCCCGAACGCAGCACCACGTTGATCGCGCCGCCCTGCATGTCGCCTTCGGCGATATCATAGGGCGCAACCTTGACCGTGAACTGTTCGATCGCATCAAACGGCACCGGGCCGCGGCTGGTGGGCAGGCCGCCGTTGTTGAGCCCGAAGTCGTCCGACATCTGCATCCCGTCGACCGAGAAGCGGTTGAGACGGCCGTTGTTGCCAGCGATTTCGATCGTCCGGCTGTTGGTCAGGTCGATCGTGGCGAGCGGATCGCGGCGAGCAAGGTCGCGAATGTCGCGGTTGATCGAAGATGCGGCATCGATATCGGCGCGGCCCAGCGCGGTGGTCGGGCCGTCGGTCAGCTCGATCCGCGGCTGGATCGACGAGCCGGTGACGACGATGTCCTGGGTTGCCGAAAGCTTGATCGGCAAGCGGGCGGGCAGCCCGGCCTGAAGGTAGATTTCGTTGACCTGGGTGGTTTCAAAGCCTGGGGCATCGACCGTGACCGTGAACGGTCCGCCGATGCGCAGGCCATTGGCGGCGAACGAACCGTCCGACCCGGTGGTGGTGGTCTGCGTGGTGCCCGACGGTTCGTGGACGACGGTAACCGTCGCGCCGGCGACCGGACCGCTCGGCCCTTCGACCACGCCGCGGACGGCCGAGGAGGTTTCCTGCGCATAGGCCGGAGCGGCAAGCCCGCAAGCGAGCGAAACGGTGGCGGCGCTGGCGGCAAGGAAAAATTTGAACTGCATCGGTTTCTGTCCCCGTGTTTGGCGGCTTCCGGCGGAAAGGAAGGCCCGGAAATGCAAGCGCATTGCCTTCGCGAATCGCACGAAGAGCAAAGTCTGACCCGCTCATACAAGCGGCAGCCCCGCTGACCAAACAGGTGGATGTGACAAGGTTGTGAATGGAACGATGATGCCGGAGCCGGGAGAGGCCGATCCCAGCAATCTTGTTTCACGGTGACCTGCTTGGACGAAACGATTGTTCTGATTCACGCTCGTTTCTACGCGGCCTCTCGCAGTTTTCCTTAGGAAATACTGGACGATTCTTGCTGCACTGCGGCAATTGTGCAACGCTTGGCGCGAAAGCGGGGACATGGGCGACACGCATCATCATCATTCGCACGGGCATGGGCATGATCACGGGCACGGCCACGGGCATGGCCACCACCACCACGCTCCGTCGAGCCACGGCAAGGCCTTCGCTTTCGCGGTCGCGCTCAATTCGCTGTTCGTGGTCGCCGAAGTGGTGGCGAGCTATGTCAGCGGATCGACCGCGCTGCTGGCCGATGCCGGGCACAACCTGGGCGACGTGCTCTCGCTGCTGTTGGCCTGGGGGGCCAGCATACTGGCAGCGCGGCCGCCGGGGCCGGGCTATACCTATGGCCTCAAGTCCAGCTCGATCCTGGCCGCGATCGCCAATGCCGCGCTGCTGTGGATGGCGCTGGGGATGGTCCTGCTCGAGACGATCCAGCACCTGTGGGACCCGCGCGAGGTCGATGGGCCGATGGTCATGGCGGTCGCCGCTGCCGGGATCGCGGTAAACCTGGTTTCGGCGCTGCTGTTCGCCAAGGGCAGCAAGGATGACCTCAACCTGCGCGCCGCTTTCCAGCACCTGATGGCCGATGCGGTGGTCTCGGCCAGCGTGGTTTTCGTAGGCCTCGCGGTATTCCTGACCGGCCAGGGCTGGATCGATCCGGTGGCCAGCCTGGCGATCACCGTGGGCCTGGCCTGGGGCAGCTGGGACTTGCTGAAGGATGCGATCAAGATGGGTATGCTGGCGGTGCCGCGGCATATCGACGAGGGCGCGGTGCATAAGTTCCTCGCCGGGCACGAGGGCGTCAGCGCGGTTCACGACCTCCACATCTGGGGGATGAGCACCACTGAAAGCGCACTCACCGCACACCTGGTGATGCCATCAGGGGCACCTGGCGACACGTTCCTGCACACCATCGCGCACGAGCTGGAGCAGCGCTTCGGCATCCACCACGCGACGATCCAGGTTGAAACGTCACAGGCCGATTGCGGCGTGGGGCACGACCACAAGCATTGAAGGGCGATCAGTTCGCCGAAATCGAAACCAGCTGCTCGGGCTTGCTGACCCGCACGCTATAGGACCAGCGGTTGAAACCCATCGGCTTGCCATCGGCCTTGACGTTGACAATCGCCCGGCGCTCCACCCTACCGGCCACCACCACCACCCGGCCGCGGATCGCCTCGACATTGGGCAAGCCGCTGGCCGAAACGAGCCGAGCAGTGGCTGCTTCCGACAGGCTGAAAGTCAGGTTGCCGGCGCTGCGATAGTCGGTGTTCGAATTGAGGAAGGTAACCTTCCTGCTCTTGCCGACGGCGGCCACCTGCATCCGGAACAATCCGATGACCTGGCCATCCCTGGCCTGCTCGGCCTTGGCAATCGCCGCAGCAGGATCAAGCGGCGGGGCATCGAGCGGAACGGTAGCCCCGGCCAGGGCAAGTCCGGCGAACAGCACGGCTGCGGTCTTGAGCATTCGAACGATCTCCCACCGGGCCGTCAGCCCACCGGCCAACCGAATTCAGGATAATCGCCTCCCAACGCGCGCGCAAGAGGCTGAAACGGTTCGAAATTGCCTCTGATCCGGGCCGCAGCGGCGCAGGCTTACCTCAGGCCGCCTCTTCCTTGCCCTTGAGCACCCGCACCGGTTCCTTGCGGCCTTCGACCACGTCCTTGTCGACCACCACTTCGGCGATGCCTTCTTCGGTCGGGATGTCGAACATCGTGTCGAGCAGCAGCCCTTCGACGATCGAGCGCAGGCCGCGCGCGCCGGTCTTGCGTTCGATGGCCTTCTTGGCGATCGCTTCGAGCGCATCCTCGGTGAAGGTCAGCGCAACGTCTTCCAGATCGAACAGCTTGGCATACTGCTTGATCAGCGCGTTCTTGGGTTCTTTCAGGATCCTGACCAGGGCCTCGATATCAAGGTCTTCGAGCGTCGCGATCACCGGCAGGCGGCCGACGAATTCGGGGATCAGCCCGAACTTGAGCAGATCCTCGGGCTCGGCCTTCTGCAGCAGCTCGCCAACCTTGCGCTTCTCGGGATCGGCGACATGCGCGCCGAACCCGATCGAGCGCTTCTGCAGGCGGTCGGCGATGATCTTTTCGAGGCCCGCAAAGGCCCCGCCGCAGATGAACAGGATATTGGTGGTATCGACCTGCAGGAATTCCTGCTGCGGATGCTTGCGGCCCCCTTGCGGCGGCACCGAGGCGGTGGTGCCTTCCATCAGCTTGAGCAGCGCCTGCTGCACGCCCTCGCCCGAAACGTCGCGGGTGATGCTGGGGTTTTCGGCCTTGCGGCTGATCTTGTCGAT
>JANPMA010000231.1:0-2243 GCA_031422595.1 Novosphingobium sp.
AACGGCGGCGACCGGTCGAGCGAAAAGCGTTTGCAAGTGGTAGTCGAGGCTTACCAGCTGCTCAGGAAGGCCGCGGCGTTTTCCTGACCGTCCAGAAGATCGGCAGCCCCACGAAAAACACGTGCGGGAACAGCGCGAGCAGCAGTTTGACCTTGTCGGGATCGGGGAAGGGCACGCCAAAGCGGGCGGGCAGCACCAGCCCGTACATCACGCAATAGGCCATCAGGCCAAAGAAAGTCCCGCCCTTCCAGGCTGCGACTTCGCCCAGCGGGCTCTTGCGGGCGAGCCACAGGCCGATCGCTACCATCGCCGCCATGATCGCGAAGTGTACGCCAAGACCAGCCAGCGCCCCGGCCAGGCCCCAGCTTTGCGCGCCGTCGCCGAATGGCCCGGTCGCCACGCCGCGCCACAGCGCGCCAAGATCACCATCGCCGCGCAGCAGGTTCAGCACGGTGGCATACAGCGCATCGAGTAAGCCGCACAGCAGCCAGAGCTTCACGAACAGGCCGCGCACCAGGTCAACTCACCTCGCACAGCGCCTTGAGCTGGTCGGCCATGATCCCCCAGCCTTCGTCGAAGCCCATTTCCTTGTGGTGCGCCATGCTCTCTGGCGTCCAGTGGCGGGCGCGGCCGGTGTAGCGGGTGCCGCTGCCTTCGGCTGCGATTTCCCAGACGCCCAGCATGAACGGGCCAGCGGGTTGCAAGTCGCCCTCGATCGCGTCGGTCACCGCGATCCGGCGGCCTTCGTCCCAGGCCAGGATAAAGCCGGGATGCTTGTTCTTCTCGCCGTTCGGACCATACATCGTGGTGTGGGTCTTGCCGCCAGGCGTGCGCGATCCCCAGTCGACTTCGGCGCGCCACGGCTTGGGGCACCACCATTCGTTGGTCCGCTGGGTCATGACCTGCCAGACCCGGTCAGGTGCGGCTTCGATCAGGCGGGTGACGCTGAGTTCGTACATCGGTTTTCCTCGGTTAGTCGCGGTCGGGCGCGCCGAGCGGGAAGAAATGGCGAAAAGGTCTGGCATCGTCAACGCAGCGCGCAACTGAAGGCAAAGCGAGCAGGTGTGCGCGCCAGGCCTTAAGCCGGGGGTAGCCATCGGGGATCGGATAGACCCAATCGGCATAGAACAAGCTCGGCGCAGCGGCGCATTCGATCAGGGTGATGGCATCGCCCGGCGGATAGCTCGCAAGCCATTCCTCAATCCAGCGATAGGACCGATCGAGCCGGGCCTCGATTTCGCTGCGAGTTTCGGCCGAAAGCGCGCCCAGCCGGATCGCCTCAGCGACGCTTTCCTGCATGATCCCCATCACATAGTTGTCGAACACCCGATCAAACATCCGCACCCGCGCGGCCTCGGCGGGATCGGAAGGGAGCAGCGGGGCTGGGCCTGGGTGGTGAAGTTGGAGGTGCTCGATGATCGATGTTGCTTCGAACACCACGGTGTCACCATCGACCAGAACCGGGAATTTGCCTTGCGGGCTAGCTGCGGCAACGAAAGCGTCGTCGTCGGCATCGACTCCGCCAAGTGGGCGGAACTCGAACGGCGTCGAATTGGCATAAAGCGCAATCAATGCCTTCCAGGTGTAGCTGGAAAAAAGGTGGCCATAGAGTTTCAGCATCGCATCAACCGATCCGGGCTGCGTCGATCGCGGCGATATCGATCTTCTGCATCGTCATCATCGCCTCGAACACACGTTTGCGCGCGGAGGGATCGGGGTCGGCCATCCATTGGGTCAGCGCGCGCGGGATGATTTGCCACGACACGCCCCATTTGTCCTTGCACCAGCCGCACATGCTTTCCGCGCCGCCGTTGCCGACGATCGCGTTCCAAAGCCGGTCGGTCTCGGCCTGATCGTCGGTGTGGACTTGGATCGAGAAGGCCTCGCTGTGCTTGTAGGTGGCCCCGCCGTTGAGCAGGATCGCGGGCATGCCCAGCAGGGTCATTTCGACCACCAGCACCGCGCCTTCGGGAGTCGAGGGATTGTCCGATGGCGCGCGGATGACCTCCCCAACAAGGGTATCGGGGAACGTCGCGGTATAGAACGACGCAGCTTGCTCGGCGGTGTGGTCAAACCACAAGCACAGCGTGGCCTTGCTCATTTCTGACTCTCCGCAATCAGCCGGGCATCGATACCTTTGGCCGCCTTGTAGGCCTCGCGCGCCTGCAGCCGCTCGGCATAGGCCACGAAGGCCTCGCGCGGCGGAATCGAGCCGAAGGTCAGCCCCCAGTCGACCTGGCTTC
>JANPMA010000232.1:0-4971 GCA_031422595.1 Novosphingobium sp.
GGATGCCGATCCAGCCATCGCCGAAATAGGCCGGGCGGTAATAGCGGGCGGGGTCGTTCTCGATCAGCTGGGCCTGCTCGTCGGGACCGGAGATCTTGACCAGCAGGGCAGTCTTGCCGTCGCCGTGGTGGTCGAGGCTGACCCAGCCGAACTTCTTGCCCTTGACGATCCCGAAGCACGGCATGCCGTGGCTGAGCGTCTCCTCGGCCTCGGGCAGGGCCATGGCGAGGGCGCGAACCTGAGCGGTGAGCCATTCAGGCGAGCTGGCGCGGCTGACCAGGTCTGCCAGGCGGCGCGAATAGAGCTGATGCTCGGCGATCAGCACCCGCGCAGCCAGGCTGCCGGCGGTATCGCCCGGCATGATCGCTACCGCGGTCTGGCCCAGCACCGGCCCGTCATCGAGTTCGGCAGTGACCAGGTGGACGGTGCAGCCGCCGTGGCTGTCGCCCGCTTCGAGTGCGCGTTCGTGGCTGTGGAGGCCCTTGTATTTGGGCAGCAAGGAAGGATGCACGTTGACCATCCGCCCGTCCCAGCCGCTAACGAACTCGCCTGTCAGGATCCGCATGTATCCAGCCAGCGCGACATATTGCGCACCGCTGGCCCGGATTGCCGCATCCATCGCCATGTCGTGATCGAGCCGGGCCATACCTTGGTGCGGCAGGCAGAATGTCGCCACGCCCTCGGCCTCGGCCAGTTTGAGGCCGCCAGCCTCTGGGTTGTTCGAAGCGACCAGCACTACCTCATAGGGGCAGTCGCTCGCGCGGCTGGCATAGAGCAGCGCTGCCATATTGGTGCCGCTGCCCGAGATGAGCACGGCGACCTTGGCCCGTTCAGGCAAGGTGCGCAGCCTCCCAGCTTTCCCGCGCGCTCCACACCTCGACGCTGCCCTGGACGGTGCAGCCACGCGGACCGGCTTCGATTGCGCCGATTACGTGGACCTGTTCACCCGCGGCTTCGAGATCGCGGGTCAGCCCGGCCACCTGATCCGCTGCCACGGCCAAGACCATCCCGATCCCGCAGTTGAAGGTGCGGGCCATTTCGGCCGGCTCGATATTGCCCTGGGCCTGGAGGAAGGACATCAGCCGCGGCTGCGTCCAGGCGCCCGCGTCGATCCGGGCGTGGAGACCTTCGGGCAGCACGCGCGGCACGTTTTCCAGCAGCCCGCCGCCGGTGATATGGGCGAGCGCGTGGACGCGCCCGGCGCGGATCGGGGGCAGCAGGCTTTTCACATAGATCCGGGTCGGTTCGATCAGCGCGTCGATCAACAGTCGCTCGGGATCGAACAGCGCCGGGCGATCGAGCTTCCAGCCCTTGTCCGCCGCCAGCCTGCGAACCAGCGAATAGCCGTTGGAGTGGACCCCGGATGAGGCCAGGCCCAGCAGCACGTCGCCTGCGGCCACCTGATCCCCGGTCAGCTGCTCGCCGCGCTCAACCGCGCCGACGCAGAAGCCGGCCAGGTCATAGTCGCCCACGGCATACATCCCCGGCATTTCGGCGGTTTCGCCGCCGATCAGCGCGCAACCCGCCAGCTTGCAGCCATCGGCGATACCGGCGACCACGCGGGTGGCGATGCCGTTTTCCAGCTTGGCACTGGCGAAGTAGTCCAGGAACAGCAGCGGTTCGGCGCCCTGGACGATCAGATCGTTGACGCACATTGCCACCAGATCGATCCCGATAGTGTCGTGCCGATCATGGTCGATCGCCAGCTTGACCTTGGTGCCGACCCCATCGTTGGCGGCGACCAGCAGCGGGTCGGCATAGCCCGCCGCCTTCAGATCGAAGAACCCGCCGAAGCCGCCCAGCTCGGCATCGGCGCCCGGACGCGCGGTCGCTTTGGCCAGCGGAGCGATCGCCTTGACCAGCGCGTTTCCGGCCGCGATCGAGACGCCGGCCTGCTCGTAGGAATAACTCTTTTCAGACATTGCGCGCGCCCTAGCCTTTTCCCGCTTGGATTTCCACGGATGATTGGGCAAAAGGCACCCGGTTTTCCCCGATGGTCACGCAATCCCTTCCCACTTTCGCCAAGTCATGGCGCCCCGGACCTGCCGCCACGGTGCTTGGCGGCTTGGCGCTGACGCTTGCCGCCGCCCTCTTGCTGGCCGGTCCGGCCAGTCTGTGGGCGCAAGTTGAGGGCGATCGCGGGATCGTGCCGGTGGCCAGCACTTCGGACATTCAGGTCAGCGATGTGGAGGTCAACACTGCCGGTTCGAGCGCGCAGGAGGCCCGCTCGAAAGGCTGGGAAGAAGCCGCCCGGCTGGCCTGGAAGAAGGCCGGCGGTCCCTCGATGGACGATGGTTCGATCCAGTCGATGGTCTCCGCCGTGGTAATCCAGCGCGAACAGATCGGCCCGCGTCGCTACATCGCGACACTGGGCGTGGTCTTCGACCGCGCACGCGCCGGGCAGTACCTTGGCGGGGCGACGAGCGGCAAAACGCATTCGGCGCCGTTGCTGGTGATTCCGGTGCTGCATTCGGGCGGGGTGGCGCAGGTGTTCGAGGTCAAGAGCCCGTGGCAAAAGGCCTGGGCCGAGTTCCGCGCCGGAACCAGCGCAATCGACTATGTCCGCCCGGTTGGCGCGGGCGGAGATTCTTTGCTGGTCACCGCCGGGCAGCCCAGCCGGCGCAGCCGCGCCTGGTGGCGCAACGTGCTGGGCCAGTACGGCGCGCGCGACGTGCTGATCCCCGAAGCCCGGCTTGAACGGCAATGGCCGGGCGGTCCGGTGCGCGGCACTTTCACTGCGCGCTATGGCCCTGACAACACGTTCCTTGGCAGTTTTACGCTGTCCGCCAACGATGAAGCTGGCTTGCCCAAGATGCTGGCCGAGGCCGTGGCCCGGCTGGACCAGATCTATGGCCAGGCGCTGACCGACGGCGTGCTCAAGCCCGATACCTCGCTCAACATGCAGGCGCAGATGGACCCGGGCCTCGCCGCTTTGATCGCCGCAGGGCAAGCACCCGCGCAGGCTGCCCCCACTGCGGCCCCGACTGCAAGTGCCACAGTGGCTCCGCCGCCTCCGCCTCCGCCGCCGGTCGAAACCCGCACCTTCACGGTCCAGTTCGCCTCGCCCGATGCCCCGGCAGTCGATGCCGCGCTGGGCGCGGTGCGCTCGGCCCCGGGGGTCAAGGGCGCTTCGACCACCAGCCTGGCGGTGGGTGGCACTTCGATCATGCGGGTCACTTATGAAGGCGATCTCGACACGCTCGCCGCCGCGCTGCGGGCCCGCGGCTGGCGGGTGACGGTTGGCACCAACGCTCTTTCGATCAAACGCTGATGTCGCAAATCGCGCTCCCCCTGGCGGCGGGGGCCTCGGGCCCTTCGCGCATCGTTATCGGTGCGGCGAATGCCGCCGCGCTGGAAGCGATGGCGCTTGCCTCGACCTGGCCCTTTCGCACCGCAGTTCTGGCCGGACCACCGCGTTCGGGCAAGTCGCTGATCGCGCGCTGGTTCGAGGGGGCCGGTCTGGGCGAGGCGATTGATGATGCCGACCGGGTGGATGAGACCGAACTGTTCCACCGCTGGAACCGTGCGCAGGAAGGTGCCACGCCGCTGCTGCTGGTGACAGGCCTGCACGAGCAGGGCTGGACAATCACCTTGCCCGATCTCGCCTCGCGGCTTGGATCGGCGCTGCAGCTTGAAATCGGCGCGCCCGATGAAGCCATGCTTGGCGAGCTGCTGGAAATCCATGCCGAGATTCGGGGGTGCGCGCTGGGTCCCGGGGCATCGGCCTATCTTGTGCCGCGGATCGAACGATCCCATATCGGGGTTGAACATCTGGTCGAAACGATCGACCGGCTGAGCCTCGAGCGAAAAGCGCCGCCCACGCAGGGGATCTGGCGCGAAGCGCTGGAGGAGCTTTACGGCCCCAACGAGCCGCGCTTGCTTTAGCGCGGATCGCGTGGGAAAAGGAAACTGCAATGCTGCAAGAGCTGACCCGCTTTCTGGATTCGATCGTCGCGCGCGATCCCAGCCCGCGTTCGCGCTGGGAGGTGCTGCTTTACCCGGGTGTCTGGGCGCTGGGGCTGCACCGCGTGGCGCATTGGCTGTTCGAGGCGGAGCTGTTCTTCATAGCCCGCCTGGTCAACCATTTCAGCCGTTTTCTGACCGCGATTGATATCCATCCTGGCGCGAAGATCGGGCGCAATTTCTTCATCGACCACGGCTTTGTGGTGATCGGCGAAACTGCCGAGATCGGTGACAATGTCACCATGTACCAGGGTTCGACCCTGGGCGGGACCAACCCCACCAATGGCGTTGGCGGCAAGCGCCACCCGACGCTGGGCGACGATGTGATTGTCAGCCTGGGGGCGGCGATCCTGGGGCCGCTGATCGTCGGCAAAGGCGCGCGGATCGGGGCCAATGCGGTGGTCACCAGGGACGTGCCCGAAGGCGCCACCATGGTCGGCATCCCGGCCAAATCGACGCTGGTTGAGGTCAAGACCGAGACGCAGAACTTCGTGCCCTATGGTACGCCATGCAACGAGCGGTTTGATCCCGCGACGCAGAAGCTGGACCTGCTGCAGTGCGAAATGGAGACAATGCAGAAGCGGCTCGCACAGCTGCTTGATGAACGCGATGCCCAGGCTGCGAAGCAAAGCGCCGGCCGCAAGCGCGCCGGGACGAAGCGCGATTGAGCGCCACCGTCACGCCATTCCCGAACCTTGCGGCCCGCGCCGCGCAGGTCGGGTTTGAACGCGACGAATTGACCCGAATTCTCGATCTCTACGGACGGATGGTCGCGGCCGGCATGTGGCGCGATTATGCGATGGATTTCGGCAAAGACGCCGCCGCGTTTTGCGCCTTTCGCCGCACCGCCGAACGCCCCGAGGCACGGATCGAAAAACGCCCGGCACTGCGCGCCAAGCAGGGCATGTGGACCCTGTTCGGCGAGGCCGGGCAGGTGCTGAAACGCGGACACGAACTCAGCGGTGTATTGTTCCCGCTAGAGCGGCGGCTGCTCAAGGTGGTTGAGGG
>JANPMA010000233.1:0-13889 GCA_031422595.1 Novosphingobium sp.
TGATCCGCGTCGCTTACGGCGAGAAGCTCGCCATGACGCAGGATGATATCAAGATCGACGGCTGGGCGATCGAGACCCGGGTCTATGCCGAAGACCCCTATCGCGGGTTCCTGCCCTCGACTGGGCGGCTGGTGCGCTACCGTCCACCTGTTCCATCACACTCAGCCCGTCAGCCCGTGCTTGACACGGGCCAAGGCTTTTCTTCCGCTGGCGTTGGAGAAGCAAGCCAAGCCCCGCATCAAGTGCGGAGTGACGATGCGTTTTTGAGTGGACTCAGGGGCGTGGACGGAGTCCGTGTCGATGATGGCGTGGCCGAAGGCGGCGAAGTCTCCATGTTCTACGACCCGATGATCGCCAAGCTGATCACCTGGGCTCCCACGCGCAACGAAGCCGCCGACCTCCAGATCCAGGCGCTCGACCGCTTCGAGATCGAGGGCCTTGGCCACAACATCGATTTCGTCAGCGCGATCATGCAGCACCCGCGGTTCCGCTCGGGCGAGCTGACCACCGGGTTCATCGCCGAGGAATATCCTGACGGTTTCACCGGCGCGGCCACTTCGGCTGACACACTCAAACACCTCGCCGCGATCGCCGGCTTCATCATGACCGCGCGGGCCGATCGCGCTTGTCAGATCGACCAGCAGCTCAATGGCGTGCTCGAGCCGCCCTACGACTGGTCGGTGACGATCGGCGGGGTGACGTTTGCGGTCAGCCTGGATGAGGACGTGATGGTCGATGGCGAGCCACTTGACCTCGAGATGGAATACACGCCGGGCGACCGGCTGGTGGAGGCCTCCGTGGGGGACGCGGATTATGGGGTAAAGGTCGAAGTGACCCGCACCGGCCTGAAACTCACCACTCACGGCGCGATCCACAAGGTCCAGGCGCTGCCCGCGCGGCTGGCGCCGCTGACGGCCCACATGATCGAAAAGATCCCGCCCGATCTCTCCAGGTTCTTGATCTGCCCGATGCCCGGGCTGCTGGTCTCGCTCAACGTCGAAGTGGGCGACAAGGTCGAAGCCGGCCAGCCGCTCGCGGTGGTCGAGGCGATGAAGATGGAAAACATCCTGCGCGCCGAAAAGAGCGCGACGGTCAAAGTCCTCAACGCCAAGGCGGGTGACAGTCTGGCGGTCGATGCTATCATCCTCGAGCTGGAGTGATCCTTCGCTCCCGGGGAGAACTGCGATGAACCTGCCGATTACCGCCGCAACCGCGGCCCTGTGTGCCTTGCTGCTGCTGATCATGGCGATCCAGACCGTGCGTCAACGGCTGCGCCTTAAAGTGGCCTTCGGCGATGGCGGCGATGCCGCGCTGATCAGCGCCAGCCGCAGCCATGCCAACCTGGCCGAACATGCCCCGATCGTGATCGTGATGCTGGGCCTGCTCGAGATGAACAAGGCCGATGCCACTGTGTTGATGGCATTTGCCGCGGTGTTCGTGATCGGACGCGTGGCGCATATCGTCGGGCTGCATACCCCTTCGCAGCCGGGCAAGGCCCCAGTGCCGCGCCAGATCGGGGTGGTGACCACCTGGCTCAGCCTGGCGGGGCTCTCGTTGTGGTTGCTGTGCTTTGTCTGGGCGAGCCGCTAGCCGATGCATCTGCCGCACGATCCCGATTCCCCGGGCGGGGAAGAGATCAGTTTCGATCAATTCCTCGCTGTGGACATCCGCGTCGGCACGGTGCTCTCGGCCGAACCGTTCCCCGAAGCGCGCAAGCCAGCCTTCAAGCTGGTGATCGATTTCGGCCCCGCCATCGGCGTCAGGAAATCGAGCGCGCAGATCACCGATCGCTACCGCATCGAGGAGCTGCCCGGGCGGCAGGTGGCCGCAGTGGTCAATTTCCCGCCGCGCCAGATCGGCAACTTCATGTCCGAAGTGCTGACGCTGGGCTTCGGGGATGAGCAGGGCGCGGTGATCCTGTTTTCGCCGGATCGGTCGGTGCCGAATGGCTCGCGGTTGTTTTAGCAAGTCCAATGCAATGCTCTCTTCCCCCTTGATGGGGGAAGGATACGAAGACTTGGCGCTGAAAGCGCCTAGTCGCAGTTGGATGGGGGTGAGCGTGCCCGAGGCGCTGGGCCAGGCGGAAAAATCACCCCCACCCAACCTACGCTAGACGGCAAGCCGCCAAGCTTCGGTATCCCTCCCCCATCAAGGGGGAGGTGACGCAGCTCTATGGATCACTTTCGCCGCTTGGCATTCGCTGAAACCGGCCCCATATCTGCAGCGAACTGGCACCGACCGGGTCGCACCAGGAGACAGACCAATGGATTGGACCGACGTAGTCCGCCTTGCCCGCGGCGAGGCCAATGTACCGCCGCGCCGCGATGAGCGGACCGAAGAAGACTGGCGCGCCGCGCTTTCGCCCGAACAGTTCCAGGTGCTGCGCCTCGCGGGCACCGAGCGGCCGTTCTCGAATGAAATGTGCAGCCTGTTCGTGCCGGGGATTTATGCCTGCGCGGGCTGCGGGACCGAGCTGTTTGACAGCGCGACGAAGTTCGAAAGCGGTACCGGCTGGCCCAGTTTTGGCGAGCCGGTGGCCGAAGGGGTGGTGGGCTATCACCTTGACGAAAGCCACGGGATGCAGCGGATCGAGGCGCTCTGCAATGTCTGCGACGGGCATCTGGGCCATGTCTTTCCCGATGGTCCGGCGCCTTCGGGCTTGCGCTATTGCATGAACGCGCTGGCGCTGGAGAAGGTGGAACACTGACATGGCCTTGTGGCCTTTTGACAACAGCCTGGCGCGCGCGCTGGCCGATTTCTATGTGCCGTGGCAGGCCGCCACTCCGCGCGAGCCGCGGCTGGTGTTGTTCAACGATGCCCTGGCGGAGCAACTGGGTCTGCCGGGCCGCGCGGCGGGGGAAGATGCCTTGGCGGGGTGGTTTTCTGGCCGCGATCTCGTGCCCGGGAGCGAGCCCATCGCGCTCGCCTATGCCGGGCACCAGTTCGGCACGTTCAACCCGCAGCTGGGCGATGGCCGCGCGCTGTTGCTGGGCGAAGTGATCGCGCCCGATGGGCGGCGCTTCGATTTGCAGCTCAAGGGATCGGGGGCGACCCCGTTCTCGCGTCAGGCTGACGGCAAGAGCACGCTGGCGGCAGCCTTGCGCGAATACCTCATCAGCGAGGCGATGGCCGCGCTGAGGGTACCCACAACCCGCAGCCTGGCGGTGGTCGCGACCGGTGAGGGGATCTGGCGCGAGGAGCCGCACCCTGGCGCAGTGCTGACCCGCGTCGCGGCCAGCCACTTGCGGATCGGCAGCTTCGAATGGGCCGCCGCGCACAAGGGCCGCGCGGCGGTGGAGCAACTGGCCGACTATGCGCTCGAACGCCACTATCCCGAGCGGATGTCTGCGGCGAACCGCCCGCTGGCGCTGCTCGAGGCGGTGGCCGATGCCCAGGCGCGACTGGTCGCGCGGTGGATGGCCTTGGGCTTTGTCCACGGGGTGATGAACACCGACAACGTCACGATCTCGGGCGAGACGATCGACTATGGGCCCTGTGCCTTCCTCGATGGCTATTCCGAGGCCCAGGTCTTCTCCTCGATCGACCACGGCGGGCGCTATGCCTATGGCCAGCAGCCCGCGGTGTGCCGCTGGAACCTCTACAGGCTGGCTTCGGCGCTGATCGAGGCCATCGCTGCGGTGGATCAGGCAGACACCGAAGCGGCGCGGGTGATGCTTGAGCAATGGCCGGCGCGCTATGAGGCCTATTGGCTGAGCGAAATGCGGGCCAAGCTGGGGCTGCTGGAACCGCGCGAGGGCGACCTCGATTTGGCCCGCGAGCTGTTTTCCGCGCTCGAAGGCCAGCAGGCCGATTTCACCCAGCTGTTCAGGGCACTGTCGGGCACTTTGAGTGCCGGTTATGTGCACCTTGAGGAACATCTGAACGACCGCGGTGTGCTGCGCGAGTGGCATGCCAGGTGGCAGCAACGGCTGGAGCAGGAACCGCGCGATCCGGCCGAGCGAGCGGCGGCGATGGACCTGGTCAATCCGCTCTACGTGCCCCGCAACCACTTGGTCGACGCCGCCCTCACCCAGGCCGAAACTGGCGATCTTGCGCCATTCCTGGCGCTACTGGGTGCAGTCACCCGGCCATTCGAATTTCGCGAAGGATTACAACGCTATACACAGGGCGCGCCCGACGGTTCACCGCGCCATGTAACTTACTGCGGAACCTGACCGAATTGGGGGGCAAAGGAGTATGACCATGCTGAGACCAATCCTAGCCGCCCTTCTGCTTGCCGCGCCCGGCGTGGCCCATGCCGACACGATCGTGCTCGCAGGCGGCTGTTTCTGGGGGATGGAGGCCACTTTCGAGCATGTCAAAGGGGTCACCAATGTCGTCTCGGGCTATGCCGGAGGCAGCGCCGGGGACGCTACCTATGAACTTGTTTCGTCAGAGAAAACCGGTCATGCTGAGGTGATCCGGGTGACCTGGGATCCCAAGCAGGTTTCGCTCGGTGACCTGCTCGGGGTCTATTTCCTGGTCGCCCACGATCCGACCCAGCTGAACCGGCAGACCCCCGATGAAGGCCCCAGCTATCGCAGCGCGGTGTTCCCGCAGAACGCGCAGCAGCGCGCCTTTGTCGAAGCCTATATCAAGGTACTCAATGCCAAGCCGCCGTTCGGCGGGCGGATCGCGACGCGGATCGAAACTGGGCCATTTTTTCCGGCAGAGGCCTACCACCAGGACTTCATGCGCAAGAACCCGCGCCACCCCTACATCCAGCGCTGGGATGTGCCGAAAATCAAGAAGCTGAAGGTGACCTATCCGGGCTTGTTCAAAGGCTGACGCAAGCCTTCCCAGGCCTGGTTGATCGCCTGGTCCAGATCGGGTTTCCACCGCGCATAGTCGCATCTGGCCAGCAGCTCGGCGGACGGGAACAGCACCGGGCTGTCGCGGTATTCGGCCGCCATCATCGCTTTGGCGGCCAGGTTGGGGGTGGGATAGAGGATCGTCTCGCAGATCCCGCTGCCAGCCTGCCCGCCCAGCACGAAATCGATAAACAGGTGCGCATTTTCGGCGACACTGGCGCCTTTGGGAATGCACAGGTTGTCGCAGGTCAGCTCGCTGCCCTCTTCAGGCATGACGAAGGCCAGGTCGGGATCCTCAAGGATCACCTGGGCCAGATCGCCGTTGAAATCGGCAACCAGGTCGACCTGCCTGCCCAGCAGCAAGTCCTGCCCGTCATCCGTGTGGAACGCCTTGATCCGCGGGAGCTGGACCTTGAGCAGGTCGGCCAGCACTGGCAGGTCCGCCGCGGTGATCGCATTGGGGCCCTTGCCCAGCGTGCGCGCCGCGATCCGGAACAGTTTGGCGGGATCGGCAGGCAGCGCGATCCGCCCGGCATAGGCGGGATTGGCGAACAGGTCCTTCCAGCCCTTTGGCGGGGCTTTCACCGCCGACTTGCGATAGCCGATCCCATAGACCAGCCAGGTATAGGGCGCCGAAAATTTGCGCCCCGGATCGTAGCTCGCATCGGCGAAACGCGGGTCGAGGTTGCGCAGATTGGGGATCCGCGCGTGGCTGAGCGGGGCCAGCAGTCCGGCAGCAGCCAGCCGCTCGACCATCCGGTTCGAGGCGATGATCAGGTCGGGAACTTCGCCGCGCTGCTGGAGCTGGTCGATTAGCGCATCCTCGCTGGCGATCACGCTCAGAGTGGTGTCGATCCCGCTGGCATCCTTGAAATCGGCCAGGGTGGTTTCACCGATGTGGCTGTCCCAGTTGGCGAAGCTCAGCGAATTGCGCGCCGCGCAGCCGACCAACGGTCCCAGCGAAAGGCCCAATGCGCCAAGGCCCAATCCGCGCAGCATCATCCGCCGATTGATCGAAGCCGGGATGCTGCCATCTGTCATCACTTGACCTTAGCCCCGGCCCGGGCCGATGCAAACCGCCACTTCGAACGATTTGCCCCAAAAGCAACAGGATGGCATGAAGGCCCATGGCTGACCCGGCGATCGACGAGGATGAGTTCAACCCCGAGCCGCCGCCGCGCACCAAAGTGGGCGTGGCGCTGCTGGTGATCGCGGTGCACCTGGTGGTCGTACTCGGGCTGATCCGTGCCTTCGCCCCTGACTTTACCGCCCAGGCGGTCAAGACCGTGCTGTCGACCTTCACCGTCACGATCACCGCTCCGCCGCCTGCGCCGCCACCGGCCAAGGCGCCCGACGATGCTGGCAAGTCCGGAGCGGAAGGCAAGAAGGCCGTGGCGCGGCCGGTCAAGGCACCCGAGCCGACGATCCCGATCGCCAAGACCCCGGCACCCAAGGCCGCCAGCACCGGCAGCGCCAACACATTGGGTGCGGCCAATCAGGGCAGCGGCGCCGGCGCGGGCGGACCCGGCAGTGGCCCCGGGGCGGGCAATGGCGGCGACGGTTCGGGCGGGGGACGGCCTAGCAAGGCGGCGCATATTTCGGGCCAGATCGACCGAGCTTCGGACTTCCCAATGCCCCCCGGCGGGCGCGAGGCGCGGATTGGCAAGTCAACCATCCTGGCACTGACCATCAGTCCCAGCGGCCGGGCGAGCGGCTGCCGGGTCTACAAAAGCAGCGGTTTTCCCGATACCGACGCGGTCGCCTGCCGCCTGGCGATGGAGCGCCTGCGCTTTCGCCCTGCGACCAACAGCGCGGGCGATCCGGTGACCTCGACCTTCTACTGGCAGCAGAAGTTCTTTTTCTGATTCGATTGACGCTGTCCGTCGCGCGTCCCTAACTGCCGTCAAAATACGAATCCGGAGAGAGCCATGGCCACCACCCATCCCGTCACCGCCGAATGGGCCGCGCGCGCCTTTATCGATGCCGACCGCTATGCCGAAAAGTCTCGCGCTGCACTGGAAGCGCCGGAGGCGTTCTGGCGCGAGGAAAGCGCGCGGCTCGACTGGATCAAGCCATGGACCAAACTCAGCAAGTGCTCGTTCAACGAGGCTGATTTCGGGATCGAGTGGTTTGCCGACGGCACGCTCAACGTTTCGGCCAACTGCCTCGATCGGCACCTCGCCGCCCGCGGCGATGAAGTGGCGATCATCTGGGAAGGCGACGATGCCGCCCAGCAGCGCAAGATCACTTACCGCGAGCTGCATGGCGAAGTCTGCCGGATGGCCAATGCGCTGAAAGACCTGGGTGCCAAGCGCGGCGACCGGATCACGATCTACATGCCGATGATCCCCGAAGCGGCCATGGCGATGCTGGCCTGCACCCGGATCGGGGCGATCCATTCGATCGTGTTCGGCGGGTTCAGCCCCGAGGCGCTGGCCGGGCGGATCCAGGACTGCGACAGCAATATGGTGATCACCGCCGATGCAGGGATGCGCGGGGGCAAGCTGGTGCCGCTCAAAGCCAATGTCGATGAGGCGCTGGCGAGCTGCCCTTCGGTGACCGAAGTGCTGGTGGTGCGCCATGTCGGCAACGAAGTGGCAATGGTCGAGGGCCGCGATCACTGGTGGCATAAGCTGCAAGCGATGGTCTCGCCCGATTGCGAGCCTGAGGAAATGGGCGCGGAGGACCCACTGTTCATCCTCTATACCTCAGGCTCCACCGGCAAGCCCAAAGGGGTGCTCCACACGACGGGGGGCTATCTGACCTGGGCGGCGATGACCCACAGCTACGTTTTCGATTACCGTCCCGGTGAAGTGTATTGGTGTGCCGCCGATATCGGCTGGGTCACCGGGCACAGCTATGTTGTCTACGGCCCGCTCGCCAATGGCGCGACCACGGTGATGTTTGAGGGCGTGCCGAACTATCCCACCCACAGCCGCTTCTGGGAGATCGTCGATCGCCACCAGGTCGAGATCTTCTATGGCGCCCCCACCGCGCTGCGCGCGCTGATGCGCGAGGGCGACGAATGGGTAAAGGCGACCAGCCGCAAGTCGCTGCGCCTGCTCGGCTCGGTCGGGGAGCCGATCAATCCCGAGGCCTGGGAATGGTACTGGCGGGTGGTCGGCGATGAGCGCTGCCCGATCGTCGATACCTATTGGCAGACCGAAACCGGCGCCTGCATGATGACCCCGCTGCCCGGCGCCCACGCGCTGAAGCCCGGCGCGGCCAGCTTTCCGATGTTTGGCGTGGTGCCGCTGATCGTCGATAGCGAGGGCAAGGAACTGTTCGGAGCGGCCGAGGGCAACCTCTGCATCCGTCAGTCGTGGCCGGGGCAGATGCGCTCGGTCTGGGGCGATCACGAGCGCTTCTTCCAGACCTATTTCACCACCTATCCAGGGCTCTATTTCACTGGCGACGGCTGCAAGCGCGATGAGGACGGATACTACTGGATCACCGGCCGGGTCGATGACGTGATCAACGTTTCGGGCCACCGGATGGGCACTGCCGAGGTTGAAAGCGCGCTGGTCGCCCACGCCAGGGTGGCCGAAGCTGCGGTGGTCGGCATGCCGCACGAAATCAAGGGGCAGGGCATCTATGCCTATGTGACCCTCAACGCCAACGAGGAACCGGGCGAAGAGATCCGCAAGGAACTGGTCGCCTGGGTCCGCAAGGAAATCGGCCCGATCGCCACGCCCGATGTGATCCACTTCGCGCCGGGTTTGCCCAAAACCCGCAGCGGCAAGATCATGCGGCGCATTTTGCGCAAGATCGCCGAGGGGGATGTCAGCAACCTGGGCGACACATCGACGCTGGCCGATCCGGGCGTGGTCGATGTGCTGCTGAGCGGCGGGCGCTAGGGCTGCTTGGTGATTCTGAGCATGCTGGTGTCATACCCCAGTGCCTTGGCCCTTGCGATCAGCGCATCCAGCTTGGCCTGGCCCGGCTGGGCCTCGCGGGCTAGGAGCCACAGGTAGCGGCCTGAAGGCTCACCGACGATCGACCATGAGTAGTCATCGGCGCGGTCGAGCACCCAGTAGTCGCCATAGAACGGGCCGAAGAAGCTGACCTTGAGCTTGGCCCCGGTCGCGGTATCGACCACTTTGGCCTTGCCATTGGCTTGCTTGAGCTTGCCGTCCGGCTTGCGGCACGAATTGAGCACCGAGACATTGCCGTCGGCGCGCAGGGCATAGTCGGCGGTCACCCCGTCGCAGTCCTTCTGGAAGCCCTGTTCGTACCGGGCAATCTCATACCAGCGGCCCAGATAGCGGCTGAGTTCGACCGACTTGGCCGGCTGGGGCACCGCGGCGTTGCCGACCGGATGCTTGGAAAATGCTGCGGCGCAGCCGCTCAGCGCCAAAGCACCAAGCGCAAGCGCGGGGAGGAGAAGTTTGCGGTTCATGGTCGGTCCTTTGCCTTGCTCTGGCTGACCATAGGATTGCAGGCGCCTTTGCATAGTCCTCTGGCACCGCTAGGCTTGCCCGATGATCGCCCAGACCATCCAGCTCGCCCTCGCCCCGGTCTTTGTCCTGGTGGCGATCGGCAATATCATGAACCTGCTCTCGACCCGGCTTGGCCGGGTGGTCGATCGCTCGCGGCACTTGCAGGACCAGCACATGGCGACCGAAGGGCCGCAGCATGACATGGTGGTCGCCGAAATCCGCCTGCTCGACCGCCGCATCCGGCTGATCACCCGGGCAATCGCGCTGCTGGTTTCGAGCGGGCTGGCGATCGGCACCACGGTGGCGGTGCTGTTTCTTGAGGAGCTTGCGAACCTCCAGCTTCAGCGCGTCGCCGCCGCCACATTCATGGTGGCGATTGCCTTGATGATGTGGGCCTTGGTCTTGTTGCTCAGCGAAACCCGGATCGCCGCCCGCCAACTCAAGGTTCCGCGCGGTTATCTGGAGCTTGAGCGAGATCTCTAGCCCAGCAGCTTGCGGCCTTTCTGCTCCACCGCGCCGCGGATCATCGGTTCGACGAAGGACAGGCTGGCGGGCAGGTCGATCACGAAAATCACCGTGTCATCGGCAATCTCGACACTGCCCTGCACGGTCTTGCCCATTGCCGCGATGTTCAGTTCCATCCGGTCCTCGTGCGGCCAGGTGACGGTCACATCGGCCATGCCGCCGGGAAGCAGCCCGGCAATCTCACCGCTGCGCGAATGCAGGCGTTGGCGGGCTTCCTCGCGGCCGAGTTTGTGGGGGATCGGGATCCGCATCAGCTTACCCCGTCGCCGTCCTCGCCGGCTTCGCCGTACTTGTATTCCAGGTAGCGGCTCTTGATCGCCAGATTGTCAATCGGGCCCATCGCCAGCTGGCGGGTTACGCTGTCGATCTCGGCGCTGATCGTCGAGAGACCGTCGAGGAATTGCTTGCTGGGGCTGGAACCGGCGCGCTCTTCATGGCGCAGATGATCGGGGATCTGGCGATAGCCCTGGACCAGCGAGGGCAAGTGCTCGCCCACCAGCTTGCGTACTTCGGCGGCCTTGGGGTGGTCCTGGTCGGCCTGGGCGAGCTGCGCAGCGAGCACATCGAGTTGCAAGCCGATATGATCGACCAGTTGCACCGCCGGTGGGGGCAGGGCAGGTCGCTGGCTTTCCAGCCACAGCTCGGTCCGGCCGACCAGCGCGCGCACGTCGGTCTGCGAGGGGTTGAGGTCATCGATGGTGGGCAGCTTCATCCGCGGGTATTTGCCGAAAGCCCAGGCCGCGCCCGCAGTCACCACTATGCCGAGCAGCAAGCCTTCCCAGCCGATCCCGCCAATGATTGAGCCCAGGACCGAAAGCCCCAGCCAGATCCCGCCGACCGCCAGCGCCACGTTGCGCAGCTTGCGCCCCAGGTGCCCGCGCTTGATCGCCCGCGCGCCCTGCGGCAGCACGCGGCGCCCGCCGGCCCGCTGGTCGACCAGGCTGCGCCGGGCGGCGCCGATGATCACGTCTGACTGGTGGGCTTCGCCGGCCACTTACCCCTCCAGACTAAGAATGCTGGGCCCTTCGACCGACTTGGCGGCTTGCGCCGCGCCTTCGGAGCGAGCGATGTAGCCTTTGGACTTTTCCAGCTCGGCCGACAGCGTGGTGACCGTCTGCTTCATGGAATCGAGCGCCTTGATCTTGAAGGTGTCGATATTGTCCATCGTGTCATAGATGTTCTGGAACGCCCGCTGCAGCACTTCGACCGGAATGGTCGAGCTGGCGGCCTGTTCGTGGATCCGCCCGGTCTGGTCGCGCAGCAGGGTGCTGGTCGAATCGATGATATTGGCGGTGGTCGAATTGAGCGCGGTGATCTGTTCGAGCACCAGCCGCTGGTTGGTCAAGGCCTGGGCCACGGTCACCGCGGTGCGCAGCGCGCCAACGGTGGTGGTGCTGGCGCGGTCAACGCCCTTGACCAGCTCGACATTGTTCTTCTTGACCAGATCGAGCGCGAGGTAGCCCTGGACCGAGACCGCCATTTGCGTCAGCAGGTCCTGGGTGCGCTGGCGGACATAAAACAGCGCAGATTCGCGCAGCGCCTTGGCCTTGGCCGGGTCGGTCGCGTCAAGGTCGGCAGCGGTTTCTTCGAGCTTGGTGTCGAGCGCCCTGGAGATGTGGATCATCTGTTCCAGCTGGCCCATCGCTTCCCACAGCTTCTGCCGTTCAACGTCGATCGCGGCATTGTCCATCAAGAGCTCGTCCTTGCCCGAGGCGAGGTGGGTCAGGACCGACTGGATGTGGCTCTGAGCCGACTGGTAGCTATTGAAATAGCGCTTCATCGAATTGCCGAAGGGGATAAAGCCCAACAGCTTGCGCCCGGTCGAAAGCTTGCCGTCCTTGCCCGGATCGAGTTCTTCGACCGTGCGGCGCAGCTCGGCCAGGTTGGCGCCGACCCCGGCGTCCTTGTCCATCGCCCGCACCGGGCGGTCGAGGAAACGGTTGGCCATTCCGGCTGCGGTGGCGATCTCCTTGCGGCCCATGTTGGTGAGCTGATCGACCTTGCGGCCAAATTCGGGCGAATTGGCGTCCTGCGCGATCAGGTCGGCGACAAAGGCATCGACCTTGGTATCGAGCTTTGACTTCTCCGCCGCCGAAACCGGGACCAGCCCGGAGGCAGATTCGATCGCGACCACCGGCACCGGCTCGGGCGGGGTCAGGTTGAGCGGGGACATCGTCGTGGTATCGGTCAGCGAAGTGGCCATGATCTTAGATCCGTTTGCAGTGGTCGTTGACCCAATGTGGAGTGCATGGGCGCAACTTGCAAGCTGTGTTATCAGTGTAAGACACGTGGAGCAAGTCAATGGTTTTGATTGCTTTGCATTCGCCCCGGCAATTGCGGAAAACGCAAGTTGAAGAAACACATCCGCAGAGGGGGGTGGTTTGTCTCCAAAGGGCAGGCCCCAGATGCGCCAAAGCCGCGCTGGGGGCGCGGCTTGGGGAAGGAAACTGGAAAGGATCGCGGCGCGGTTCATCGCGGCCTGGGTGGTCTGGGCATCGGGCAAGGATGCCCGCCCATGCCGATGTAGGAAAGCGCTAAGTTACCCGAACCAGCGCCCCAGCAGGCCCTTGCGCGGGCGCGGCGGGGTCTGGCCGCTGACTTCGTAGAGGTAATTGGCCAGCACCGCAGCCTGCTCGCGGGTCATCACGATGTGGTGATCGTCGAGCGCTGCGCGATCATCGCAGCGGGTCGATCCGGCGCATTGCAGCTTGAGGTCGAGCTTTGAACCCAGGCTTTGCAGCCCCCAGTTGATCAGGACCCCGTAGCTTTCCTTGTCCGAAACATTACCAGCCATTGCCTTCTCCCCAAGCGGCAATCCCTTACGATGGTCAGACCTGACGCGATTCGGGGCGAGTTGCAATGCGATCGGTGGTTGCGCGTGGGGACAAATGGCTGGCTGCACGCTCTCTCCCGGCCTAATACCTTCGAACAATTGGAAAAGGCTCCGCTGTCAGAATGTCCGCTCCTGCTTTCTCCGAACTTGTTCGCGTCTCAGCCCGGATCGGTTGCCTGTCGTTCGGCGGACCGGCCGGTCAGATCGCGCTGATGCACCGTGAGATCGTCGAGCAGCGCGGCTGGGTTAGCGAAGAACAATACCTCCACGCGCTCAACCTGTGCCACCTGCTGCCGGGACCCGAGGCGCAGCAGCTGGCGATCTGGATCGGCTGGAAGCTGCACGGGGTGAAGGGCGGGCTGGCCGCCGGGCTGCTGTTCGTGATTCCCGGCGCGCTGGTGATCCTGGCGCTGTCGGTGCTCTATGGCTTTGCCGCTGGCCTCAGCTGGTTCGCCGCGCTGTTCCTCGGGATCAAGGCGGCGGTGCTGGCGGTGGTGGTCCAGGCCCTGCTGCGGCTGGCGGGACGGGCGCTCAATACGATTTTCAAACGCTGGATTGCCGGTGTGGCCTTTGCCGGACTGTTTGTGCTGGCGTTGCCGTTTCCGTTGGTGGTGCTGGGTGCAGGGCTGGCCGGAGCAACAGTCGCGGCGCTGCGACCCGATTGGTTGGCGCTGAAGCCAACCGGGCCACCGCCGCAGTTCGCTCCCCGGCCATGGCGCACCAGCCTTGGCGCGGTGCTGGGCGGGGGCGCGGTCTGGGCTGCACCGATGCTGGCGGTGTGGCTGACGCTCGGACCCGACCACGTACTGTGGCATATCGGGGTGTTTTTCTCCAAGTTGGCGGTGGTCACCTTTGGCGGGGCCTATGCCGTGCTGGCTTATATGGCGCAGCAGGCGGTGCAGGGCTTCGGCTGGCTCAGCGCGGGCGAGATGGCCGACGGGCTGGGCCTGGCCGAAACGACGCCGGGCCCGCTGATCATGGTCACGCAATTCGTCGGCTACCTCGCCGCCTACCGCACGCCCGAACCGTTCAGCCCGCTCATCGCCGGGCTGCTCGGCGCAGGCCTCACCACCTGGGTCACTTTCGTCCCCTGCTTCCTGTGGATCTTCGCGCTGGCCCCGTGGATGGAGCGGCTTGAAAAAGCCCAAAAGCTCAAAGGCGCGCTGGCAGCGGTAACCGCCGCAGTGGTGGGGGTGATCGCCAACCTTTCGTTGTGGTTCGGCCTACACGTGTTGTTCCGAACCGGCAGCCGGGTGACGCTGGGTCCGCTCAATTTCGAAC
>JANPMA010000234.1:0-6027 GCA_031422595.1 Novosphingobium sp.
GACGAGAACAAGCGCGCCGTCACCGAGAAATACATGGGTCCGCTGATCAAGACCACCATGACCCGCTGCATCCACTGCACCCGCTGCGTGCGCTTCTCCGAAGAGATCGCCGGAGTGGACGAGATCGGCGCGCTGTATCGCGGCGAGGACATGCAGATCACCACCTACCTCGAACACGCGGCCAAGCATGAACTTTCCGCCAATGTGATCGATCTGTGCCCGGTCGGCGCGCTGACGTCCAAGCCCTATGCGTTTGAAGCGCGGCCGTGGGAGCTGAAAAAGACGCTGGGGATCGACGTTTCCGATGCGGTCGGGGCGAATATCCGGATCGACAGCCGGGGCCGTGAGGCGCTGCGGATCCTGCCGCGGATCAATGACAACGTGAATGAGGAATGGCTGTCCGACAAGGGTCGCTATCAGGTTGATGGGCTGACCCGCCGCCGCCTCGACCAGCCGTGGTTGCGCAAGAACGGCAAGCTGGTCGCGGCCAGTTGGGACGAGGCCTTTGCGGCGATTGCCAAGGTCAAGCCAGGCAGCAGCATCGCTGCGATTGCGGGCGATATGCTCGATTGCGAAACGATGTTCGCCGCCAAGGCACTGGTTGGCGCGCTCGGTTCCAAGCTGCTCGAGGGCCGCCAGACCGGGCTCGATTATGATTGTTCCAACCTCGCGGCGGTGAACTTCAATTCGACGCTGTCCGGTATAGAAATCGCCGATGCGATCCTGATCGTCGGCAGCCATATCCGCTGGGAAGCGCCGCTGGTCCATGTGCGGCTGCGCAAGGCAGTCAAGCGCGGGGCCAAGGTGTTCGTGGTCGGGCCGGAGTGGGAGACGACTTTCCCGACGACTTTCCTAGGCAATGATATGGCGGTCCTGGACAAGCTGCCGGATGCGCTAAGTGACGCATTCAAGAACGCCCATCGTCCGGCGCTGATCCTTGGTGGAGCAGGGCTGGGCAAGGGTGCGCTGGGTGCTTGCCTTGCGTTAGCGGATAAGTTCAAGCTGGTCCGTGAGGGCTGGAACGGCTTCAACGTCCTTCATATGGCTGCGAGCCGCATGGGCGGGTTGATGCTCGGCTATGCGCAAAAGGGCGGCATTGCGGACATTGCCAAGGCCAAGCCAAAGCTGCTGCTGTCGCTCGGCGCGGACGAGGTGGATTACACGAAATTCGCTGATTCCATTGTGGTTTACATCGGCCATCATGGCGACAAGGCCGCACACTCAGCCGATATTATCCTGCCGGCCGCCGCCTATACCGAGAAGTCGGGAACCTATGTGAACACCGAAGGCCGGGTACAATTTTCTGACCAAGCTGTGTTCGCCCCCGGGGACGCGCGCGAGGATTGGACGATCCTGCGGGCGCTGGCGGATGCACTGGGCGTTTCGGTCGGGTTTGACAGTTTTGCTGAATTGCGTGGCCTCATGGCGAAGGCAGTTCCGGCGCTGGGGGTTGAGGGTTTGGCCGATTATGGCGCTCTTCCGAAAGCCGCCAAGGCCAAGGCTGCTGGCGTGATCGAAGCCTATCCAATCAAGGACTTCTACCTCACCAACGCCATCGCCCGCGCCAGCGAAACGATGCAGCGTTGTTCGGCCGAACTGCTCCACGGCGAAGAGTTTGCGGAGGCGGCGGAATGACCGAGACCTTCCAGTCCTGGGGCATGACATACGAAGCCGCCTGGCTCACCGCCACCATCGCGGGCATCCTGCTGATCGCCCTCCCACTCATGCTATCGGTCGCGATGATTATCTATGCCGATCGCAAGATCTGGGCGGCGATGGCGCTGCGGCGGGGGCCGAATGTGGTGGGCCCGTGGGGGCTGCTGCAAAGCTTTGCCGATGGGCTCAAGGTGTTCCTGCAGGAGACCATCATCCCAAGCGCGGCCAATAAGGGCCTGTTCCTGATCGCACCGATCATCACCTTCACCGTCGCGCTGATGGCCTGGGCGGTGATCCCGTTCAATTCGGGCGCGGTGCTGGCGGATATCAATGTCGGGCTGCTCTATGTGCTGGCGATCTCGTCTCTGGGGGTTTACGGCGTGGTGATTGCGGGCTGGGCGTCGAACTCGAAATATCCGTTTTTCAGCGCAATGCGGGCCGCTGCTCAGATGATTTCCTATGAAGTTTCGATCGGGTTTATCCTGATCTGTGTGGTGCTGTGGGCGGGATCGTTCAACCTCGGCGCGATTGTCGAGGCGCAGAAATCGCATGTCTGGATCATCAACGGCTTCGTCGCCAATCCGCTGCTGTTCCCGCTGTGGGTGATGTTCCTGATCTCCAGCCTGGCCGAAACCGCGCGCGCACCGTTCGATCTGACCGAGGCGGAGAGCGAGCTGGTCGCGGGCTACCAGACCGAATATTCCAGCATGAGCTTCGCGCTCTACTGGCTCGGCGAATACGCCAATGTGCTGCTGATGTGCACGCTCAACGCCACGCTGTTCTGGGGCGGCTATCTGCCCCCGCTGGATTGGGCACCGCTCTACTGGATTCCGGGCTGGATCTGGCTGTTCGGCAAGATCCTGTTCTTCTTCTTCATCTTCAGCTGGGTCAAGGCGACCGTCCCGCGCTACCGCTATGACCAACTGATGCGGCTGGGCTGGAAGGTGTTCCTGCCGCTGTCGCTCGGTTTCGTGGTGCTGGTGAGCGGGTGGCTTATGATAACTCGATACGAGAACGCATATCATGGAGCAATTTGCCGCACCGTTGATGACGATGCTCGTGAATTGCGGGGAGAGGCCCCTGTTGGGGAACCATGCTTACGCAAGGGACTAATTCAATGAACCTCCCCCACCTCATCAAATCGTTCACCCTGTGGGAGTTCCTCAAGGCCCATTGGCTGACCTTGCAGTACTTCTTCAAGCCCAAGGCGACGATCAACTATCCGTTTGAGAAGAACCCGCTGTCGCCCCGTTTTCGCGGTGAACACGCGCTGCGGCGTTATGCCAATGGCGAGGAACGCTGCATCGCCTGCAAGCTGTGCGAGGCGGTGTGTCCGGCGCAGGCGATCACCATCGAGGCCGAACCGCGAGTCTTTGTTGAATCGGACGGGACCGTCCGGGGGGACGGCTCCCGCCGCACCACCCGCTACGATATCGACATGACCAAATGCATCTATTGCGGCTTCTGCCAGGAAGCCTGCCCGGTCGATGCGATCGTCGAGGGACCGAACTTCGAATATGCGACCGAAACGCGCGAAGAATTGCTCTATGACAAGGCCAAGCTGCTGGCGAACGGGGACAAGTGGGAGCGGGCCTTGGCCGCGAACCTTGAAGCCGATGCGCCGTATCGTTAGGGGGCCGGGGATGAGCGAACAGGTAACGCAAATCCTCCCCGATACGGGGAGGGGGACCGCCCGAAGGGTGGTGGAGGGGGCTCTCCTTGCAAAGCAACGTCGCGTCCGGGGGATAGCCCCCTCCGTCGCTTCGCGCCACCTCCCCGGTTCGGGGAGGGTTTTTGCATGATCCACATCTTCGCCTTTTACCTGTTCGCCACTCTGGTGATCGCCTCGGCGGTGCTCACGATCCTGTCGCGCAATCCGGTTCATTCGGTGCTGTGGCTGATCATGGCGTTCTTCAACGCGGCGGGCCTCATGGTGCTGGTCGGCGCAGAGTTCATCGCGATGCTGCTGGTGATCGTCTATGTCGGCGCGGTCGCGGTGTTGTTCCTGTTTGTGGTGATGATGCTCGACATCGATTTTGCGGAACTGCGCGCCGGTTTCATCAAGAATTTTCCGCTGGGGATTCTGCTGGCGGCGGTTTTGCTGGGTGAGTTGGTGTTCGGGATCGGCGCGCAGCAGGCGGGAGCGCTGCAGCTTGGAACGCCAGATGGCTCGGCTGTCACCGCTGCGGGAGCTAGCAACACCGAGGCAATCGGTACGCTGCTCTATAGCCGCTATCTTTTCCTGTTTGAGGCGGCGGGGATCATCCTGCTGGTGGCGATGATCGGCGCGATCGTGCTGACCCACCGGACACGCAGCGGCACACGCGGGCAGAATATCTCATCGCAGGTTCAGCGCCGCCCTCAGGATGCGACGCGCAATGTGCGACCGGAAGTTGGCAAGGGAGTGGTGCTGTGATCGGCATCGAACATTACATCGTCGTCAGCTCGATCCTGTTCGTGCTGGGGGTGCTGGGGATATTCCTCAACCGCAAGAACGTGATCATCATCCTGATGGCGATTGAGCTGATCCTGCTGGCGGTGAATATCAATCTGGTGGCGTTCAGCGCTTTCCTCGGTGATCTGACCGGTCAGATATTCGCGATGTTCGTGTTGACTGTGGCGGCGGGCGAGGCGGCGATTGGGCTGGCTATTCTGGTCATATATTTCCGTGGCCGCGGCACTATTGCGGTTGATGATGTCAACCGGATGAAGGGGTGATCTGTTGAATTCCATCCTTCTCATCGTCTTCCTGCCACTGCTCGCTGCGATTGTTGGTGGGCTGGGCAATCGGATGCTCGGCAATACAGTGGTCAAGGTGCTGACTACCGGCGCGCTGCTCATTGCTTGCGCACTCAGTTGGCCGATCTTTCTGGCCTTCGTTGGCGGCACTGCCGAGCCGAGTGTCACGCCGGTGCTGCACTGGGTCCAATCGGGCAATTTGCGCTTTGATTGGGCGCTGAGCGTCGATGCGCTGACCTCGGTGATGCTGGTGGTAGTCACCACAGTTTCGGCGCTGGTCCACCTTTATAGCTGGGGCTATATGGAGGAAGACCCGGATCAGCCGCGGTTCTTTGCCTATCTCAGCCTGTTCACCTTTGCGATGCTGATGCTGGTGACGGCCGACAACCTTGTCCAGATGTTCTTCGGCTGGGAAGGGGTGGGGCTGGCGTCCTATCTGCTGATCGGTTTCTGGTTCAGGAAGCCCAGCGCCAGCGCCGCCGCGATCAAGGCTTTCGTGGTCAACCGGGTGGGCGATCTGGGCTTTATGCTGGGAATTTTCGGGACTTATCTGGTGTTCGATACTGTTTCGATCTCCGAGATTCTGGCCGCCGCACCCACCATGGCCGGATCGACCATCGGCTTCCTCGGCTACCGGCTCGATACCATGACTGTGCTGTGCATCCTGTTGTTCATCGGCGCGATGGGCAAATCGGCGCAGCTGGGCCTTCACACCTGGCTGCCTGATGCGATGGAAGGGCCGACGCCGGTTTCCGCACTGATCCATGCCGCGACGATGGTGACGGCGGGCGTGTTCATGGTCTGCCGCCTCTCGCCGATGTTCCAGACCAGCCCGACGGCTATGGCTGTGGTGACTTTCATCGGTGCCGCGACGTGCTTTTTTGCCGCGACGGTCGGCACCTCGCAGTGGGACATCAAGCGGGTGATCGCTTATTCCACCTGCTCGCAGCTGGGCTATATGTTCTTTGCCGCAGGGGTTGGCGCTTATGGCGCTGCGATGTTCCACCTGTTCACCCACGCCTTTTTCAAGGCGCTGCTGTTCCTGGGCGCGGGCAGTGTGATCCATGCGATGCACCACGAGCAGGACATGCGGCACTATGGCGCCTTGCGTAAGCAGATCCCGTTCACCTTCTGGGCGATGATGGCCGGGACACTGGCGATCACCGGGGTCGGGATCGTGAATGTGTTCGGTTTCGCCGGGTTCTATTCGAAGGATTCGGTGCTTGAGGCGGCCTATGCTGGCGGGACCGAGATGGGGATGTTTGCCTTTTATGTCGGTATCTTCGCAGCGCTGCTGACCAGCTTTTACAGCTGGCGGCTGATGTTCCTGACCTTCTGGGGCAAGGCTCGCTGGGCTTCGTCCGAGCATATCCAGCACGCGGTTCATGATGATCATCATGGCCACCCCGATCACGGGCATGACGACGGGACCGCTGGGTATCACCCCCATGAAAGCCCGCTCACCATGCTAATCCCGCTAGGTGTGCTCAGCCTGGGGGCGGTGTTTGCGGGTTTCTTGTTCCACCACACTTTTATCAGTGCGGGCGATGGCGAGTTCTGGAAGGGCAGTATTGCCTTCACCGAACACTTGATTCACGCGATGCATGAAGTGCCGCTGTGGGTGAAATGGGC
>JANPMA010000235.1:0-7856 GCA_031422595.1 Novosphingobium sp.
AGCCGGATCGGAGCGCCGTAGGGTTCGCCCAACGGCGCATCGTTCATCCGCCAGGCCAGGATCGTCTGGGCATGGAAGGCATCGACCAGATCGATCGATTCGTAATAGAGCGCGCCTTCGAGCACGTCGGCGCAATGGAACACCACGTAGTTTGCATTGGGCAGCAGCCCGGCCATCTCGAGCACTCTGCCCAGCTGCGGACCCTGCCATTTGCCGATCGCGCTCCAGCCTTCGACGCAGTCATGGCGGGTGATCTGGCTTCGCTGGGGCAGCGCCTTGAGCGCGGCCAGCGGCAGGGTCAGCGGCTGTTTGACCAGCCCGTCGATGCGCAATGCCCAATTGGCAAAGCCCTCGGCCAGGTGTTTGCGATAGCCCGGGTCGGCAACCGAGATGCTGCCGTTGGCCTTGAACACCGGCGACATCTCGGCCTCGCTGAACTCCCTGGCCAGGCTGTTGCCCATCAGCAGGCGGTGAGTGCGCATGTTGAGCCCGGTCGCACCCTTCAGTGCACCGCGAAAGCTCTCGCTCTCATTGAGCCGATCGCACCCGCCCAGCAGCAGCCCGCCCGAGCCGACAGCGCCGATCCCGATCAATTTGCGGCGTGAGACGATCATGGCAATTCCTCCCGTTCGCGCGGCAAGCGGTACCAGCCGGTCAGCATCGAGCGCACCTCGTTGATTGGCCCGGCCAGCACCACCATGGCAATGTGGACCAGGAAGAACAGCACCAGCCCGGCAGAGCACAGAAAATGGATCGAGCGCGCCGATTGGCGCCCGCCGAACAGCTCGACCAGCCAGGGAAAGGCGGCATTGAGCCCGGGTGACATGGTCAGGCCGGTCAGGACCACAACCGGCAGCAGCACCAGCAGCACCGAACCATAGGCCAGCTTCTGCAGAATGTTGTAATCAAACGCCGCCGCTCCGGTCGGGAAGCGCAGCCGGGCATGCTGCTTGATATCGTGCCACAAGTGCGACGGCGCCAGCTCGGCCAGGCGCGGGACGAGATCGCGGCGCAAGTGTCCGCGCACCAGAGCCCAAACAAGGTAGATCACCAGCGCGATGCCCAGGATCCAGGCGAAAGCGAAATGCCACAACCGCGCATCTGCGAGGCTGTAGTGCGAAGGGATCGTCACTGCCGGGGGGAAGGGAATGCCGCCGTTGATATGCGACAGATCGAGCCAGGCATGATCGGGACGCTGGGGCGGGTTCGAACCGAATTCACCCCAATAGAGCCGGGGATGGGCGTTGAAGATCATCAGCCCGCTCATCAGCATGACCGTGACAGCGACCAGATTGGTCCAGTGCCACAGCCGGGTGACCAGCGCGTGGCGCTTGACCAGATCGCCGCCTTTCGGCCCCGACACGCTATCGCTGCGCTCTTCGTCCATGCCCACCTCGCCAGTCATAGGACAGCCTATCCCTTGCCCATGTTCGTGGCAAACCCGGGCTTGGTTACACCCGCGCGTACTTGCCGCATGAATTTTGCTCGCCTAGGCCGGTGGAGGGGAGAAACCACGTGGCATCCGGCCAGCCAAGCCAGCACCACCACATGATGCCGTTCCTGGCGGTTGCCGCCGGGATCGCCAGCTTTTCGGTGATGGACGCACTGATGAAAGGCGCCAGCCTTGAGGTCGGTGCCTACAACGCGATGCTGTGGCGCTCGCTGCTGGGGGCCACGCTGATGGTTCCGCTGTGGAAACTCTCCGGCGGAGTCTGGCCGCGGCGCGAAGCTCTGCGGCTCCATGCGCTGCGCGGTCTGAACGGCGCGATCATGGCCACGATGTTCTTCTATGGCCTCAGGTTTCTGCCGCTGGCCGAAGGCATGGCGATCAGTTTCATCGCTCCGCTTATCGCCCTTTATCTGGCCGCAGTCTTGCTGGGTGAGACAATCGGCGGACGGGCGATTTTCGCCTCGCTGCTGGGGCTCGGCGGGGTGGTGGTGATAGCCGGCGCCCGGCTCGGCAGCGGGGGCTATACCACCGAGGCCGCCTGGGGGATCGCTGCAATTCTTGGTTCGGCCGTGCTCTATGCCTGGAACCTTATTCTCCAGCGCCAGCAGGCGAAGCTCGCCGCGCCAATCGAGGTGGCCACCTTCCAGGCACTCTTCAGCTCTCTGTTTCTGAGCATGTTGGCGCCGTGGCTGGCCGTGCAGTCCTCAATAGAAGTGCTGGGCTATGTCAGCGGATCGGCGGTGCTGGCCGCCATTTCGCTGATGCTGATTTCCTGGGGCTATGGCCGCGAGGAAACCCAGGTGCTGCTGCCGCTCGAATACAGCGCCTTCATCTGGGCCGCCTTGCTTGGCTGGCTGATGTTCGACGAAGCCCTGACCGCCCCAACCGTGGCCGGCGCGGTGCTGATCGTGATCGGCTGCTGGATCGCAGCGAGGAAGCAGCCCACCCATACCGAGCAGACCGCGCTTTAGATCGCTTTTGGCTTTAGCCGCCCCTTGACGCAGGTTGGATTCGCGCGCATCGGCGGCGCCGACAGACGGCCTTGCTGCATCCGCGAATAGGGGCGTGCCCAAAATTTTCGCCGGATCGGCAGGGTCTTCACATCCAGGAGACTTATTCGCATGACCCAGGTCGGACAGGACACCCTCGGCACCCGCTCCACGCTCAATGTCGGCGGCAAGGACTACGCCTATTATTCGCTGGCCAAGGCCGCGGCCAAGCTGGGCGACATCAGCCGCCTGCCGTTTTCGATGAAGGTCCTGCTCGAAAACCTGCTGCGCTTCGAAGATGGCGGCTTCACCGTTTCGACCGCCGACATTCAGGCGATTGTCGACTGGCAGAAGAACCCGGCCGAGAGTTCGAACGAAATCCAGTACCGCCCGGCCCGCGTGCTGCTGCAGGATTTCACCGGGGTGCCCTGCGTGGTCGATCTCGCGGCGATGCGCGATGCGATCGCCAAACTCGGCGGCGATACATCGAAGATCAATCCGCTGGTCCCGGTCAACCTAGTGATCGACCACTCGGTGATGGTCGACGAATTTGGCCACCCCAAGGCCTTCGAGGAAAACGTCGAGATCGAGTACCACCGCAACATGGAACGCTATGACTTCCTCAAGTGGGGTTCCAAGTCGCTCAACAATTTCTACGCCGTGCCCCCGGGCACCGGGATCTGCCACCAGGTCAATCTGGAAAACATTGCCCAGACCGTCTGGACCAGCACCGACCAGTCGGGTGCCACCGTGGCCTATCCCGATACCTGCGTCGGGACTGACAGCCACACCACCATGATCAACGGCCTGGGCGTGCTGGGCTGGGGGGTCGGCGGGATCGAGGCCGAGGCGGCGATGCTGGGCCAGCCGGTCTCGATGCTGATCCCCGAAGTGGTCGGCTTCAAGCTGACCGGCGCGCTGCGCGAAGGCGTGACCGCGACCGATCTGGTGCTGACCTGCACCAACCTGCTGCGCAAGCACGGCGTGGTTGGCCGGTTCGTCGAATACTTCGGGCCGGGCCTTGCCTCGCTGAGCCTGGCCGATCGCGCGACGCTCGCCAACATGGCCCCCGAATACGGCGCGACTTGCGGGTTCTTCGGGATCGACGACAAGACGATCGACTACTTGCGGCTGACCGGGCGCGAGGAAAGCCAGATCGCGCTGGTTGAGGCCTATGCCAGGGAGCAGGGCTTCTGGATCGATGCCAATGCGGCCGATCCGGTGTTCTCCTCGACGCTCGAACTCGACATGGGCAGCGTGGTGCCCTCGCTCGCCGGGCCGAAGCGCCCGCAGGACCGGGTCAACCTGGAAGACGTCGACGATGTCTTTGCGCAAGACATGGTCGAGACCTACAAGCGCGCCAACATCCGCGTGCCCGTGGCCGGCAAGGACTTCGACATCGGCGATGGCGACGTGATGATTGCGGCGATCACCAGCTGCACCAACACCAGTAACCCCGGCGTGCTGGTCGCCGCAGGCCTCGTCGCCAAGAAGGCCGATGAGCTGGGCCTCAAGCCCAAGCCGTGGGTCAAGACTTCGCTGGCACCCGGATCGCAGGTCGTCACCGACTATCTGGTCAAGGCCGGGCTCCAGCAGCATCTCGATAACATCGGCTTCAACCTGGTCGGCTATGGCTGCACCACCTGCATCGGCAATTCGGGCCCCTTGGCCGAACCGATCAGCAAAGCGATCAACGAGAACGGGCTGGTCGCCGCCGCCGTCATTTCGGGCAACCGCAATTTCGAAGGCCGGGTTTCGCCCGATGTGCGCGCCAATTTCCTCGCCAGCCCGCCGCTGGTGGTCGCCTATGCGCTCAAAGGCACGGTGATCGACGATTTCGTCACCACGCCGATCGGCGTTGCCAGCATTGGGGCAAAGGCCGGCCAGGACGTCTACCTCAAGGACATCTGGCCCACCAACCTCGAAGTCGCGAGCACCATGGCCGCCTGCGTCACCCGCGAGATGTTCCAGGCCCGCTATGCCGACGTCTACAAGGGCGATGCGCACTGGCAGGCGATCGAGGTCACCGGCAGCGAAACCTACCAGTGGCGCGCCGGCAGCACCTATGTCGCCAACCCGCCCTATTTCGAAGGCATGACCATGCAGCCTGCGCCGGTCACCGACATCGTCGATGCCAAGCCGCTGCTGGTCTTGGGCGATTCGATCACCACCGATCACATCAGTCCGGCCGGCAACATCAAGGCCGACAGCCCGGCCGGCCAGTGGCTGATGGAGCACCAGGTCGCCAAGGCCGACTTCAATAGCTACGGCGCGCGCCGCGGCCACCACGAAGTGATGATGCGCGGCACCTTTGCCAACATCCGGATCAAGAACGAGATGGTCCCGGGCATCGAAGGCGGGATGAGCAAGTATAACGGCGAAGTCATGCCGGTCTATGATGCAGCGATGCGCTACAAGGCCGATGGCACGCCGATGGTGGTGGTGGCCGGCAAGGAATACGGCACCGGATCGAGCCGCGACTGGGCGGCCAAGGGCACCAACCTCTTGGGCGTGCGCGCGGTGATCGTCGAGAGCTTTGAGCGGATCCACCGCAGCAACCTGGTCGGGATGGGCGTGCTGCCCTTGCAGTTCAAGGACGGCGACAGCCGCACCTCGCTGGGCCTCGATGGCGATTGCACCTATACCATCCACGGCGTCGCCAGCCTGACCCCGCGCCAGGACGTCGAGGTTCAGGTTACCCGCGCCGACGGCAGCCAGTTCAGCTTCACCGCGCTGTGCCGGATCGATACCGCCAACGAGGTCGAATACTTCATGAACGGCGGGATCCTGCAGTACGTGCTGAGAAAGCTGGCGAGCTAATTCCTCCCCCTTGGGGGAGGGGGACCATCCCGCAGGGATGGTGGAGGGGTACGGGCAAGTGATCCCGACCTTGTCGGCCAGCTCGGGATCACTCGCGCGTACCCCTCCACCATGCTTCGCATGGTCCCCCTCCCCGTTTCGGGGAGGATTTCGTTCATCGCGCTTTCAGCAGGCGGGGCGCAGGCTTTCTTCCATCATTACGGGAGAAAGCCGATGCCCCGCCTGCTTGCTGTTGCCCTTGCCCTCGCGCTGGCCGCCCCTGTTGGTGCCCAATCGCTCCAGCCCGCCAACCCGCAGATCGACTATGACGGCTTCGTCAAGCGCGCCGCCGAGCTGGCGCCGGTGCGGGCCAAGCATCGCCTGGCCTGGGACAAATTCATCGCCAAGGCCCGCGCCGAGGGTGCGCTGCTGCTCGATGCCCGGTCTGAACGGGCCTACAACCAGGGGCACATCATGGGCGCGGTGAACCTGCCGTTCAGCGATTTCACCGACGAGGCGCTGCGCGCGGTCATCGGCAAGAACCCGAACCGGCCGATCTATATCTATTGCAACAACAACTTCACCGACAACGCTGCCCCGGTGGTGACCAAGCGGGTCGACATGGCGCTCAACATCCCGACATTCGTCAACCTGCACGGCTATGGCTATGGCAATGTCTGGGAGCTGGCCGGGCTGGTTTCCACGCGCGAACTGGGCGCGGACTGGGTGCGCGGCACATAAGTAAAGGGCGGCTTCGAGAAGCCGCCCCTTACCCCCTGTGGACTGTGAATTTGGTTTAGTCGGCCTTCTTGGCCAGGCGCTTGCGGCTGAACGCGGTGGCCGCAGCGGCGCCGAACAGCAGCAGCATCGGCGGGGCCGGAACATCGTGTCCGCCGTTGCTGGTCGAGGTGGTCGTGGTGCTACCGCCCGAAGTCGATGACGAGGTTGAGCTCGACGAGCTGGTTGAGCTCGACGAAGACGTCGAAGTCGAAGAGCTGACATTGCCCGAGGTCGACGATGAGGTCGAGCTCGACGAGCTGACATTGCCTGACGACGAAGACGAAACGTTGCCCGACGACGAGGTCGAAGAGTTATTGCCGGTCGAGGTCGAAACGTTGCCCGAAGAGGTGGTGCTGGTGACCCCACCAGTCGAAGTGGAGACACCCCCGGTCGAGGTCGAAACGCCGCCGGTCGAGGTGGACACGCCGCCCGTGGTGGTCGACGACGAAGAACCGCCGCTCGAGGTCGAAGACGACGAACCGCCGGTGGAAGTCGAACCGCCCGAGCTTGAGCTCGAGGTGGAACCGGTGGTGGTCGAAGTGACCACAACGCTGCCGCCGCCACTGCTCGAGCCGCCGAAGAAGCCGCCGAAGAAGCCGCCGCCGTGACCGAACCCGCCGCTGCCACCGCCGACGATAACCGTCTGGCCGCCGCTGCCGCCTTCGGGCATCGGCTGGGGGGGAAGCTGCGGCATCATCGGCACCATCGCCAGCTGCTGCTGCGGCTGGGGAGCGCAAGCATATGAGCGGGTGACCACGCGGCGGATCTTGCGCGACTTGCTCGGCGTGTACGTCACCACCCGCGCCGGGACCTTGCGCTTGGCCTTGGTGACCGCGACGCGCTTGGCGTGCTTGACGTAAGTCGTCTGCGCGGCCGGAGCTTCGGCCACATGGACCGCCCCGCCGCCAACCACCGCGCCGCCTGCGGCCAGTGCCGCCAGTTTCACAAGTGCCATCCGAGCCGACATAAGAATCGCTTTCTGTTCCTGCGGGAGCCCCATTTGCTGTGCGGCTAATCCCACACGGCACTTCCCGATAACGCCAAAGGACATCAGGAAAGTTAAAGCGACAATCCCATTAACCGTGTTTGGGCCGGCCCATTCCGGGAAAAATGCATTTTGTGTGCAGTGGCGGGCCGACCTGTCCCATTCTGGAACCGAAAGCGGCGCAAATACGAACGGCGTTAACCGGAAATGGCTATTTCGCGCCCGGATCGGAAGAATCGAACAGACCCTGCTGCCCCCCCGAAGGCGGGGTGATTCCCAGGTGCTGCCAGCCGCGCTCGTTGAGGCAGCGGCCGCGCGCGGTGCGGGCCACCAGGCCGAGCTGGATCAGGTAGGGCTCGATCACTTCCTCAACCGTGTCGCGCGGTTCGGACAGCCCGGCGGCCAGCGTCTCGACCCCCACCGGGCCGCCTTTGTAGATATCGGCGATCATGGTCAGGTAGCGCCGGTCCATCGCATCGAGCCCGAGCGCATCGACCTCGAGCCGGGTCAGCGAATCGTCGGCGATCGCCTGGGTAATCGTGCCATCCCCTGCGACATGGGCAAAATCGCGGACCCGGCGCAGCAGCCGCCCGGCCACCCGCGGCGTGCCGCGCCCGCGCCGCGCAATCTCGCGCGCGCCTTCGGGTTCGATCCCGATGCCGAGCAACCCGGCGCCGCGCGTCACCACGCGTTCAAGTTCCGGAATCGTATAGAAATTGAGCCGCACCGGGATCCCGAAACGATCGCGCAAAGGCGTGGTCAGCAGCCCAGCCCGCGTGGTCGCGCCGACCAGCGTGAAGGCCGGCAAGTCAATCCGCACCGAACGCGCCGAGGGGCCCTCGCCGATGATCAG
>JANPMA010000236.1:0-8190 GCA_031422595.1 Novosphingobium sp.
CTAGCCGACCGGGACGGAGCTTGGGATCAGCGTTGCTGTCACGCACAACCGAACAGTCGTTTGGTTTCCAATCGTACAGACAAGGCAGGTTACCGTGATGCAGATCATTTGTGGAGTGGATATTTCGAAGGACTGGCTCGACGTGTTTGCCGGTTCGACAGGTGGCTTCGGGCGAATGGCCAACACACCCGAAGGGGCGCGGGTGCTGGTCGCATTTTGTCGCGAGGCGGGTGCCGAGTTGGTGGTGATGGAGGCCAGCGGCGGCCATGAGCAGGCCGCCTATCTCGCGCTGTGGGAGCAGGAGCTGCCCTGCGCGGTGGTCAATGCGCTGGCGGTGAGGAACTTTGCCAAGGCGATGGGCAGTCTGGAAAAGACCGACCGGATCGATGCCGAGATCATCGCCCGCTACGCCGCTGCCAGACGGATCGTGGCCCGCCCGCCGCCGTCCGAAGATCACCGGAAAATGGCCAGTTTGAACGCCAGAATGCGCCAGATCACCGGCGATCTCACCGTGCAGAAACAGCGTCTCGCCAGCACCCGCGACGGTGCCAATCGCGCCAGTCTGAGCGAGGTCATCGCGCTCCTCACCCGCCAGCACAAAGCCATCAGCAAACAGATCGCCGCGCTCATCGACACCGATCCGCTGACCCAGGCACTCGACCGGACCCTGCGTTCGGTCAAAGGCATCGCGGACCGTACCGTCGCCACCCTGCTCGCCGAACTTCCCGAAATCGGCACTGTCTCCAACAAGGCCATCGCCAAACTCGCCGGCCTTGCCCCCATCGCCAATGACAGCGGTAAACGCCACGGCAAACGCTGCATCCGCGGTGGCAGAGCCAGCGTCCGTTCGATCCTCTACCTCGTCGCCGATGTCGCCCGCAGGTTCGACCCAAGCCTCGCCGACATGCGCGAGCGCCTGCTCGCTCAGGGCAAACCCAAAATGGTCGTCCGCATCGCTCTCGCCCGAAAACTCCTCGTGCGCCTCAACGCAAAAGCCCGCGACACCCGAAATGAACTTGCTCTTGCCGCTTGACCAACCAGATAGTCGCTCCGTCAGTGCTTCGCACTGCCACCTCCCCCAGACGAGCTGGGGGAGGATTGAAGAAGTGAAGGTGCGGACCCACCAAATCCTCCCCGAGCTTGTCTCGGGGAGGGGGACCGCCCGCGTAGCGGGTGGTGGAGGGGCTCTCTATGCTTAGAGACATCGCACCCAAACCCGCGTCAGGCACCGTCGCGATGGTCCGTCAGCAGCGCAAGAATATGTCGCTGCCTGAAGTGTTGCTTTGGAACCAGCTCAAGGGCCAGCCGCAAGGCGTGAAGTTTCGCCGTCAGCATCCCAGCAGCAAGATCGGGATGGATTTCTACTGCTCTGATGCACGGTTGGTGATCGAGGTGGACGGGATTGCACACGATATGGGTGATCGGCCACAGCGCGATGAAAACCGTGATGCGTTTCTGCGATCAAAGGGGATTGATGCCATTCGCATTCCCGCTGCGGATGTGCTCAAGGATGCGACTGCCGTGGCCGAGAGCATTGTCCAGCTGGCCAAGTCGCGGTTGCCCCTAAGCCACCCAGCTGTCACCGGGACTGCCCCTCCGTCACGCCTTCGGCGTGCCACCTCCCCGAGACGAGCTCGGGGAGGATTGAAGGACAAACAATGATCCAATCCCTCCTCATCGCCAACCGCGGCGAAATCGCCTGCCGGATCATCCGCACCGCGCGGGCCATGGGTATTCGTACCGTGGCGGTCTATTCGGATGCCGATGCCAAGGCGCTGCATGTGCGTTCCGCGGACGAGGCGGTGCATATCGGCGCTTCGCCTGCGCGCGAAAGCTATCTGGTGGGGGCGAAGATCATTGCCGCCGCCAAGGCGACCGGCGCGGAGGCAATCCATCCGGGCTATGGGTTCCTGTCCGAGAACGCTGAATTTGCGCAGAGCGTGATCGATGCCGGGTTGATCTGGGTCGGCCCCAAGCCCGCCAGCATCACCGCGATGGGGCTGAAGGATGCGGCCAAGGCCTTGATGGAGGCGGCGGGCGTGCCGGTAACGCCGGGCTATCTGGGCGCAAACCAGGACCCGGCGCATCTGGCCGGGGAGGCCGCCAAGATCGGCTATCCGGTGCTGATCAAGGCGGTGGCCGGCGGCGGCGGCAAGGGGATGCGGCTGGTTGAGCGCGGCGAAGACTTCGCAGATAGCCTCGCCTCGTGTCAGCGCGAGGCCAGCGCCTCGTTCGGCAATGCCCATGTCCTGATCGAGAAATACATCCTCTCCCCCCGCCACATCGAAGTGCAGGTGTTTGGCGACAGCCACGGCAACGTCGTCCACCTGTTCGAGCGCGATTGCAGCCTCCAGCGCCGCCACCAGAAAGTGATCGAGGAAGCCCCCGCCCCCGGCATGGACGAGGCCACCCGCGCAGCTGTCTGCGGCGCGGCGGTACGCGCGGCGCAGGCGGTCTCCTATGAAGGGGCAGGCACGATCGAATTTATCGCCGATGCTTCGGAAGGCCTGCGCGCCGACCGCATCTGGTTCATGGAAATGAACACCCGGCTGCAAGTGGAACACCCGGTGACCGAGGAAATCACCGGGGTCGATCTGGTCGAATGGCAGTTGCGGGTGGCGAGCGGCGAGCCGCTGCCGCTGAAGCAGGAGGAGCTGTCGATCAACGGCTGGGCGATGGAAGCGCGGCTTTATGCCGAGGATCCGACGAAGGGGTTCCTGCCGAGTATCGGCCGCCTGGAGTCGCTCGATCTGTACGAGGATAGTGCGCGGGTCGAAACCGGTGTCATCGAGGGAAGCTACGTCTCTCCATTCTATGATCCGATGATCGCAAAGATCATCGTCCATGCGGAACATCGGATCGTTGCGCTGAACGAGCTCGCCTCGCATCTGGAAATTTCGCGGGTGTCGCCCGTCAAAACCAACAAGGGGTTCCTTGTTCGCCTGCTGCGCCATCGCGAAGTGCAACTGGCCGATCTCGACACCGGCCTGATCGCACGCAATTTTGATGAGTTGACCAAGCGGCCATCGCTCTCCGCGCGAACCTTGAGCGACGCATCGGACTGGTTGCTGCGCGAATCCTCTGGTTTCGACCGGCTTGCAAGCGGATTGACAGGGTTCCGCCTTAACTCGCGCGATCTCGTTAAGCAGCAACTGCAGGTGGACGGCGAGCTGACCGAATTCGCTTACGATCCGACACCTCCGGGCGGACAATTTGAGCATGGGTTCATGGATATCCAGGAGCACGGCGCCCTGTATGTGCAGGTTGAGGGTGATATCTACCGGATCAGCTGGCCGCGATACGAAGGCACCCACCACTCCGCCCACGATGGCGATATCCTCTCGCCCATGCCGGGCAAGGTGATCGCGGTCGAGGTTACCGAGGGCCAGGCGGTGACCAAGGGCCAGAAGCTGCTCACGCTCGAAGCGATGAAGATGGAGCACACGCTGGTCGCGCCGTTCGACGGGGTGGTGGCCGAGCTTAGCGCAGTGGCCGGGGCGCAGGTTCAGGTTGAGGCCTTGCTGGCCAGAATTGAGCAGAGCATCGAGGCGGTGGAGGAATAGGTTCGATAGCTCCTCCCCGGTGGGGAGGGGTTGGGGTGGGGGTTCGGCTTGTCGATGGCCAGGTGCCCACCCCGCTGCGACTAGGCGGCAGAGCCGCCAAGTCTCGCTGCCCCTCCCGGCCCGGGAGGGGGAAACGGAGTTTGAAATGGCAGGCAAACACTTCGACGAATGGCAGGTGGGCGAGCGGATTGCGCACGAGATCACCCGCACCGTGACCGAGACCGACAACCTGCTGTTCACGGTGATGACCCACAACCCGCAGCCGCTGCACCTCGATGTCGAGGCGGCCAGGGCGAGCGAGTTTGGCCAAATACTGGTCAACGGCACTTTCACTTTCGCGCTGATGGTCGGGTTGTCGGTGGCCGATACGACGCTCGGCACTTTGGTCGCCAACCTGGGGTACGATCAGCTGGTGATGCCAAAGCCGGTGTTCATCGGCGATACCATGCGCGCGACCAGCGAAGTGGTCGAGCTAAAGGAATCCAAGAGCCGCCCCAATGCCGGGATCGTCACTTTCCGGCACGAGCTGATCAACCAGCGCGGCGAGGTGGTCTGCCGCTGCCTGCGCTCGGCCTTGGTCAAGCGGCGCGATATCTGACAGGTAGTTACAGCCCGGTCATGCGCCTGCTGGCCGCGCAAGGGCTCGATTCTTCGCCGCTGGAACCGATCGTCGCGGCCATCGAAGCGCGATTGGCCGAGAATGCCGCAAGGGTCGCCCACGCAGCTTAGCGATTGCCAAATTTAACCGTTCGGTTAAACGCGAATCGCAAGAGACATTCTGCGAGGAGCACGGCGCATGGCAATCAAGACCCGGATCACCGAGATGCTGGGGATCGAACACCCGGTGGTCCAGGGCGGGATGCAGTGGGTTGGGGTCGCCGAACTGGCCAGCGCGGTCTCCAACGCCGGGGGGCTGGGCATCCTGACCGGGCTGACCCAGCCCAGCGCCGAAGCCCTTGCGGCAGAAATCGAACGCTGCCGGGGGATGACCGACAAGCCGTTCGGCGTGAACATGACCGTGTTCCCCACGATCAACCCGCCCGACTACAAGGCCTATACCCAGGCGATCATCGACAGCGGGATCAAGATCGTCGAAACCGCCGGGACGCCTGCGGTGCGCGAACTGTGGGAGATGATGAAGCCCCACGGGATCATGATCCTGCACAAATGCACCGCAGTGCGCCACGCACTGTCGGCCGAGCGCGCCGGGGTCGACGTGATCTCGATCGACGGATTCGAATGCGCCGGGCATCCGGGCGAAGACGATATCCCGGGGCTGATCCTGATCCCCGCCGCGGCCGACAAGGTCAAGATCCCGATTCTGGCCAGCGGCGGGTTCGGCGACGGGCGCGGCCTGGCCGCCGCCTTGGCGCTGGGGGCCGACGGGATCAACATGGGCACGCGGTTCACGGCCACGGTCGAAGCCCCGATCCATCAGGCCTTCAAGGACGCGATGGTGGCGAATGACGAACGCTCGACCGACCTGATCTTCCGCACCTTCCGCAACACCGCCCGCGTCGCTCGGAACGAGGTTTCGCAGGCCGTGGTCGCCGCCGAGCGCGAGGGCAAGGAATTCGCCGATGTTGCCAATCTGGTCAAAGGCGTGCGCGGGCGCGAAGGCCTGACCACTGGCGATACCAACCACGGCATCTGGTCGGCCGGGATGATCCAAGGCTTGATCCATGATATCCCGACCTGCGAAGTGCTGGTCAGCCGGATCGTGGCCGACGCCGAAAGCATCATCCGCCAGCGCCTTGCCGGCATGCTGGCTTGAGAAGGATAAGTTAGACCAACCAAAAAGCCCCAACACCCGACCGTCCTGAGCTTGTCGAAGGACTGTCCTTTTCTTCGGTCCTGGCGCAACACGCGAGAAGGAAAGCAGCCCTTCGACAAGCTCAGGGCAGTCGGGTTTGGTGGGGATCGAGTTTTGTAATTCTAGCAGAGGAACCAGAACAATGGCCGAAGCCTATATCATCGACGCCGTCCGCACCCCGCGCGGGGTGGGCAAGCCCGGCAAGGGTGCGCTCTCGCACCTCCATCCGCAGCATCTGGCGGCGACCGTGCTCAAAGCGATCAAGGAGCGCAACAACCTCGATACCTCCACGGTCGACGACATCGTCTGGTCGACCTCGAGCCAGAACGGCAAGCAGGGGGGCGACCTGGGCCGGATGTCGGCGCTGGCGGCGGGCTATGACATTTCGGCCAGCGGCACCACGCTCGACCGGTTCTGCGGCGGCGGGATCACTTCGGTGAACCTCGCAGCGGCCTCGGTGATGAGCGGCATGGAAGACTGCGTGATTGCCGGCGGCACCGAGATGATGAGCTACACCGCCGCTTTCGCGGCCGAACAGGCCAATGCCGGGCTGCCGCCGCGACTGATGGGCTCAGGCAACGAAGCGCTCGACGTGCTGCACCCGCAAAGCCACCAGGGCATTTGCGGCGATGCCATCGCTTCAATGGAGGGGATCAGCCGCGAGGAACTCGACGCGCTGGCGCTGACCAGCCAGGAACGCGCCGCCCGCGCGATCCGCGAAGGGCGTTTCGACAAGTCGCTGGTCACCGTCTACAACGATGACGGCACCGTCGCGCTCGACCATGAAGAGTTTCCGCGCCCTGAAACCACTGCCGAAGGGCTCGCTGCGTTGAAGCCCGCCTTCACCGGTCTGGCCGATTTCGACATCGGCGGCACCACTTTTCGCAAGCAGATCAACCGCCGCTACCCGGATCTGGAGATCGAGCATTTCCACCATGCCGGCAATTCGTCGGGCGTGGTCGATGGCGCTGCCGCGTTGCTGGTCGTGTCGGAAGGCTATGCCAAGGACCATGGCCTCAAGCCGCGCGCGCGGATCGTGGCCTATGCCAACCAGGGCGATGACCCGACGCTGATGCTCAACGCCCCGGTCCCCGCGGCCAGGAAGGTTCTGGCCAAGGCCGGGCTCAAGGTCGAGGACATCGACGTCTGGGAAATCAACGAGGCCTTCGCGGTGGTCGCCGAAAAGTTCATCCGCGATCTGCATCTCGATCGCACCAAGGTGAACATCAACGGCGGCGCGATGGCGCTGGGCCATCCGATCGGCGCGACCGGCTCGATCCTGATCGGCACCGCGCTGGATGAGCTGGAACGTTCGGGCGGCCGCTATGGCCTGATCACCATGTGTGCCGCGGGCGGGATGGCCCCGGCGATCGTGATCGAGCGGTTGGATTGAACATAAGCCCCTCCCCTTCAGGGGAGGGGCTATTGGCAGTGCGTTCAGGAAGGGATAGCTTCTCCGAATGACCGACCTGCTTGACCAGATCGCCGCAATCGTCGGCCCAAAAGGCCTGATCACCGGAACCGACGTGCAGGAGCGTGCTGCCGATTTTATGGGCTTCACCCGCTGCCAGGCCCAGGCGATCGTGCGCCCCGCCAGCACCGCCGAGCTCTCGCAAGTCATGAAGCTGTGCCACGCCGCTGGGCAGAGCGTGGTTGCCGCGGGCGGCAACACCGGGCTGGTCCAGGGCACTGTCTGCACCCCCGCCGACATCCAGGTCTCGCTTGAGCGGATGCGCGCGGTGGGCGAGATCGATCCAGTCGGCCGGACCATGGTGGTCGAGGCTGGCTGCGTGGTCCAGACCGCGCAAGAAGCGGCCGAAGAGCAAGGCCTAAAATTCGCGGTCGATTGGGGCGCGCGCGGCAGCGCCACGATCGGCGGCGGTATCTCGACCAACGCGGGCGGCAATTCGGTGGTCCGCTATGGCATGATGCGCGACAACGTGCTGGGGCTTGAGGCGGTGCTGGCCGATGGCACAGTGATTTCTAGCATGAACGTGCTGCTCAAGAACAATGCCGCCTATGACCTCAAGCAGCTGTTCATCGGCAGCGAGGGGACGCTGGGGATCGTCACCCGCGCGGTGCTCAAGCTGCAGCCCGCTCCGCTCACCACCCAGACCGCGATGCTGGCCTGCGCCGATTTCGCCGCAGTGCAGCGCTTGTTCGTCGAGGTCGGGCGCCAGCTCGGCCCGGGTCTGACCGCGTTCGAGGTGATGTGGGCCAGCTTCTATGAACCGATGGTCGCCTCGGGCCGCCACACCCCGCCGCTGCCCGGCGGCCACGGCTGCTATGTCATCACCGAGATGAGCGGCACCGATCCCGAGGCCGATCCGGGGCGGTTCGAAACTGTGCTGGCCGGTCTGATCGAAAGCGAACTGGTCGTCGATGCGGTAATCGCCACCAGCCAGGCGCAGGCCGACCAGATCTGGGCGATCCGCGACGACATCCCCGGCCTGATGATGTTCACCATGCCCAGCGTCACTTTCGACGTCAGCCTGCCGATCCGCGAGATGGACCGCTATGTTGCCGAAATGCGCCTGGCCGCCGAGGCCGAATTCGGCGAGACGCTGAAGCTGGTGGTGTTTGGCCACATCGGCGATGGCAACCTGCACATTCTGATGGGCGCACAGCCGTTTACGGAGCAAACCAAGCACCGGATCGAGGAGCTGGTCTATACCCCGCTGGCGGCTTTGGGTGGATCGGTTTCGGCCGAACACGGCATCGGCATCGACAAGCGCGACTGGCTGGCAATCAGCCGCGTTTACAAACTTCATCCTCAGCGTCATTTCTTTTCCCGCCCGGTCGTCGCGTCCCAGA
>JANPMA010000237.1:0-12151 GCA_031422595.1 Novosphingobium sp.
CCTTGCTCGAAGTCCGACCAGCCCGTGAGCCATCCGATCATCCAAGACATCATCTACGGCCCCGAGGCCACAGGTTCTCTGTGCCCAACCATCTTCAGCATCCTTTCTGATATTCAGTCAGCGATCGAAGCAGCTGAGGACAAGAAGCCCCGCTCGGGTATCCGTGAGCATCTGCTCCGAGCCATACTCCTTCTCAACGATGCTATCATGCCGACTGCCGTAGATGCGTATATTGCCGCCGAAGTGCCCAACTTGCTAGCCTAGCTGCTGTTCGGGATGCGATTGATTGGGCTGCCAGTTTACCGCTGCTCCACCGCGCGTGCACCTTCGAGGCTAGAGCTTGGATGCCACAACTCTAGCCAGCCGCCGTGACAGACGTGAATGGGTCTAACGTGGGTCGGACCCGATTCCTGCCCAAAGCGCCCCAAACAGGACCCAAACGCGGACCCAGCCGGAAGGGCCTTCCGCTTAGGGTGTTGGATTTCCCTGCTGAAAGAGTGGTGCCGCTTACAGGATTCGAACCTGTGACCCCATCATTACGAATGATGTGCTCTACCAACTGAGCTAAAGCGGCACTTAATAGTGTGGAGGCCCGAGCCGGAATCGAACCGGCGTGCGCGGATTTGCAGTCCGCTACGTAACCACTCCGCCATCGGGCCTCGCCCGCGGTTGCCCGCAGGAAGGGGCGCCACTAGCCGAGCGAAACGGTCGGCGCAAGGCGATTTACGCGATCCGGCTGAACCCGACCAGCCGCCGCGCGGGGTCGGCGGTGTCGAGCCGGACGGTGATCGGATCGCCGGGATGGACGCCGTGCGCGGTGGTTCGCGCGACCACCGGCAGGTCGCACAGCTGGATCCGGGTTCCGGCGGTATCGAGCTGGGTTACCACTGCGGCAAAGCTCTGCCCCTCGCGCCCGGCCAGGATCGCGGCTTCGGCCAGATCGACCACCGCGCGTTCGACCTGGCTGGAGCGGGCGCCGCTTTTGCCCATCACCGTGCCGAGCTTCTGGAATGCCATTTCGACTGCGGCTTCGACCGGGCGGCCATTGGCCAGGCTCAGCGCCGCGCGGATCACATAGCGGTCGGCGAGGCGCCGCAAGGGCGCGGTCATGTGGCAATAGGTCGCGGCCATTGCCGCGTGCCAGGGCTTCGTGCCTTCCTCATATGGAACATAGCTGGCCCCGTTGCCGGCCCGGCGGATCGCCAGCATGAAGGCGGCGGCGCGCGGTTCCGCAGGGTCGAGGGTCTTTTCGAACTGAGCCAGGCTGGCCTCGGCCGGCCAGTCGAGCCCAAAGGCCCGCGCGGTATGGCGCAGGCGGGCAACGGCGCGCTCATCGGGCCCGGCCATCACGCGGAACAGCCCGGTCTTCGCCGCGTAGAGCGCGTCGGCGACCGCCAGGTTGGTGGCCAGCGAGAGCGCGGCGTTGCGCCGTTCGGCGAGTGCCAGCGGTCGCAGTCGCAGTGAATAGTGGCCGTCGGCGTCGCGCTCAACCTCCTGTTCCGGCGGATCGACCCGGGCCGCGCCGCGCGCGTCTTCGGCCTGGGCGATGCGGCGCGCCAGTTCGGCAAATCCGCTGGGCAGCTCTGCATCCGTGGCCGTCTCATAAGCCAGCTTGGCGCGGCTGCGGATCAAGGCGCGCTCGACTCCCTGCAAGGTCACCGCGCCATCGGGCGCGACGCGGGTGGTGAAAACCACTGCGGCACGCGGACCGTCGGGCAGCAGGCTGGCGGCAGCCTCGGACAGCACCTTGGGATAGAGTCCGGCCTTGCCGTCGGGCAGGTAGAAGGTTTCGCCGCGTGCCCAGGCCTCAACGTCGATGGCATCATGGTCGCGCACGAACCACGGCACGTCGGCGATGGCGTAGTGCAGCAGCATATCGCCCCCCGCGGCCTCGATCGCGAAGGCCTGGTCGAGGTCGGTCGAGCTGGCGGGGTCCAGCGTAACGAAAGCGGCGGCGGTGCGGTCGGTGTGCTCGGTCAGTGGCTGGGACGCCGCCGCGCGGGCTGCTGCTTCGACTGCGGGCGGGAAAGCGGCGGGCACCTTGAACTGGTCACGGATCGCGCTGAGACCTACGGCAAGCAGACAATCAGGATCGCGCAAGGCCTTCATAAGTCTGCGCTAGCGCGGCCGACAGTGCTTGCCAAGCCAATGCCTTTTCAGCATGGCACCGGGCTTGAGATTGACGGGTGATTTGGCCGCGCGGTAAGCGCCGCAGCCAGTCACGCCAAAACCGGGAACAGAGGAGCCCCCAAGCCATGAAGACCCGCGCCGCAGTCGCCTTCGCGCCCAAGCAGCCGCTCGAGATTGTCGAAGTCGACCTCGAAGGCCCCAAGGCCGGCGAAGTGCTGGTCGAGATCATGGCGACCGGGATCTGCCACACAGATGCCTACACGCTCGACGGGTTTGACAGCGAAGGGATCTTCCCTTCGATCCTCGGCCACGAAGGCGCCGGGATCGTGCGCGAGATCGGTCCTGGGGTGACCAGCGTCAAGCCCGGCGATCACGTGATCCCGCTTTACACCCCCGAATGCCGCCAGTGTAAGTCATGCCTGTCGGGCAAGACCAACCTGTGCACCGCGATCCGCGCGACCCAGGGCCAGGGCCTGATGCCCGACGGGACCAGCCGGTTCAGCTACAAGGGGCAGACGATCTTCCACTACATGGGCTGTTCGACGTTCAGCAATTTCACCGTGTTGCCCGAAATCGCGCTGGCCAAGATCCGCGAGGACGCGCCGTTCCAGTCCAGCTGCTACATCGGCTGCGGGGTGACCACGGGCGTTGGTGCGGTGATCAACACCGCCAAGGTCCAGGTTGGCGACAATGTTGTGGTCTTCGGGCTGGGCGGGATCGGCCTCAACGTGATCCAGGGCGCGCGGCTGGCCGGTGCCGGCAAGATCATCGGGGTCGACATCAATCCCGACCGCGAGGAATGGGGCCGCAAGTTCGGGATGACCGAGTTCCTCAACTCCAAGGGCATGAGCCGTGAGGACGTGGTGGCGAAGATCGTCGCCCTGACCGATGGCGGCGCCGATTACACCTTCGATGCCACCGGCAACACCGAAGTGATGCGCACCGCGCTCGAAGCCTGCCACCGCGGCTGGGGCACCTCGATCATCATCGGGGTGGCCGAAGCCGGCAAGGAAATCAGCACCCGCCCGTTCCAGCTGGTGACTGGGCGCAACTGGCGCGGCACGGCCTTTGGCGGGGCCAAGGGCCGCACCGATGTGCCCAAGATCGTCGATATGTATATGGCCGGCAAGATCCAGATTGACCCGATGATCACGCACGTCATGGGCCTGGAAGAGATCAACTCCGCTTTCGACCTGATGCACGCCGGCAAGTCGATCCGCAGCGTCGTGGTGTTCTGATGTTCAGCCACATCACGATCGGCGCCGATGACATCGCGGCCACCAAACGCTTCTATGACGCGGCGCTGGGCGCGCTGGGGGTTCCGGCGGGCGAGATCGATGGCCGCGGGCGGCTGATCTATGTTCATGCCGGGGGCAGGCTGCTGATCACCCAGCCGCTCAATGGCGAGCCTGCCCACGGAGCGAATGGCGGGACGCTGGGCTTCCTTGCCGCCTCGCCGGCCGAAGTCGATGCCTGGCATGCGGCGGGGCTGGCCAGTGGCGGCACCGCGATCGAAGATCCGCCGGGTGAGCGCCGTCCGCCCGACGGCCGCGTGCTCTATCTTGCCTATCTGCGCGATCCTTCGGGCAACAAGCTCTGTGGTTTTCACCGGGTGAAGTGATGGAACAGGTTTCAACCAATCGCGCCCACGGCGGCACGCAGGGGGTCTATACCCACCAGTCGAGCGCCACCGGCACCATGATGACCTTCTCGGTCTTCGTACCCGACCATGCCGAGGGCGCCTCGCTGCCGGTGCTGTGGTACCTGTCTGGCCTGACCTGCACCCACGCCAATGTCACCGAAAAGGGCGAGTTCCGCGCGGCCTGCGCCGAAGCCGGGGTGATCTTCATCGCCCCCGACACCAGTCCGCGCGGCGATGATGTGCCCGATGACGAGGGCTATGATTTCGGCAAGGGCGCGGGCTTCTATGTCGATGCGACCGAGGCGCCCTGGGCCGCCAACTTCCAGATGCGCAGCTATATCGAACAGGAGCTGCCCGCGCTGATCGCCGCCGAGTTCCCGGTGGCCGACATGGGCCGCCAAGGCATCACCGGCCATTCGATGGGCGGCCACGGCGCACTGACCATCGCGCTGAGGAACCCCGGCCGGTTCAAGTCGGTCAGCGCCTTCGCGCCGATCGTCAGCCCGCTCAATTGCCCGTGGGGCGAAAAGGCGCTGAGCGGCTATCTCGGGCCGGACAAGTCAGCCTGGCGGCAATACGACGCCTGCGCGCTGATCGAGGACGGCGCGCGCCTGCCCGATCTGCTGGTCGACCAGGGCGAGGCCGACAATTTCCTCCACGAGCAGCTCAAAACCGGGCTCTTGGTGATGGCCTGCCGCAAGGCCGGGATCCCGGCCACGGTGCGGATGCAGCCGGGGTACGACCATTCGTACTACTTCATCTCAAGCTTCATGGCCGATCACATCGCCTGGCACGCGGCGAGGCTGAACGGCTAGGCTTCGAATAGCCCACGCACCGTAAAGTGCGCGGCCAAGGCTCCGGCGAACTGCGCGACGATGAAGCCCGGTACGCTGGCTGGGGCAATCCCGGCGAAGGTATCACTCAAGCTGCGCGCCAGCGTGATCGCCGGGTTGGCAAAGCTGGTCGACGAGGTGAACCAGTAAGCCGCCGCTATATAGAGCCCGACGCTGACCGGCACGGCGGCAGGTCGGTGGCGGACGGTCAACAGGATCGTCGCGACGAGGCCGAAAGTGGCAACGAACTCGCCCAGCCACTGCCCCGGCCCATCGCGCAAATGCTGTGAGAGCTGCAGCACCGGCAGGCCGAACATCGCGTGGGCGCACCAGACCCCCAGCACACCCGCTGCCAGTTGAACCGCTACTGTCGAAGCCAGGCCCTTCCAGCAGCAATCTCCGCGCAGCCGCATCACCAGGCTGACCGCAGGGTTGAAATGCGCGCCCGAGATTGGCCCCAGCATCGCGATCAGCACAAACAGCATGGCTGCGGTGGCTAGCGTATTGCCCAGCAGCGCAACCGCCGTGTTCCCGCCCGCCAGCTGCTCGGCCATGATCCCCGAGCCGACCACGGTCGCGAACAGGAAGAATGTGCCGAGTGCCTCGGCCCACAAACGCTGCTTCATGCTGCGCCCTCCATCTGTCCGATCCCGCCCAAGGCCTGCTGCGTTGCCATGCGGTCCATTGTCGCCAGATCAAGCGCCAGGAAGGCCCGCACCCGCATTTGGAGCAAGCGCCAGGTCTCCTCGAACGCGGTGTCCACCTCGGCCTCGCTGCCACCTAGGTCAGCTGGATCCGGCAGGCCCCAGTGCGCCCGCAGCGGCGCGCCGGGGAAGACCGGGCAGGTCTCGCCCGCGGCATTGCCGCAAACGGTGATCGCAAGGTCGATCGGCGGAGCGTCTGACCCGGAAAACTCGCTCCAGCTTTTGGAGCGGAACCGCGCCGAATCGATCCCCTTGCGGGCCAGCAGGCGGAGCGCACCGGGATGCGGCACGCCCTTGGGCTTGCTGCCCGCGCTGTAAGCCGCGATCCGGCCCTCCCCCAGCTTTTCGAACAAGGCTTCGCCCAGGATCGAGCGCGCGGAATTGCCAGTGCACAGCACCAGCACCGAAGTGACTTCGACCATCGTTCAGCAGCAGCCTTTGGCGACAGCCGGTGCGGCTACCGCAGGTGCGCAGCAGGCATTGGCGGCGGCATTGCCCGATGCCAGTGCGGCGAAATCGGGACCCGCGCCATAGTCGGTGCTGTCACCCGTGGTCAGGAAGGCCTCCCAGACCACACCATCGGGATCGGCGATCCAGCTCTTTTCCGATTTGGCGTAGCAGCAGGTCGTCGCGCCTTCCTCAAGCACCGGACGGTAGGCGGAGATCAGGCGACCATAGACCTCGGCCAATTCGGCCTGGTCCTCGACTTGCAGGCCCAGGTGCTCAACCCCCTTGGCCGCGCCGTCCTTTTGCGAGATCGCGAAATTGATCCGCGGATCATCGAGCATCCATTTGGCATAGTCGCGCTTGGTCACGCTGGGCGCCTGCCCGAACAGGCCCGAATAGAACGCGATCGAGGCATCGAGGCGTTCCACCCCGACGTGAACGTGGAACCGCTTCATGAGGCAATCCTTTCGTCATTGCACGGCGCTGCGGCGGCGCACGAGGCCCCGGCGCAGCAATTTTCGGTGAGGTATGCGAGCAGATCGTTCATCGCGCCAAAGTGGGCGGCATAGATGATCGAGCGGCTCTGGCGGTGCTGGCTGACCAGCCCGGCATGGCTGAGCTGGGCGAGGTGGAAGCTCATCGAACTGGGCGGCACCCCCAAGGCTTCGGCCAGCGCGCCGGCCGGCAGCCCTTCAGGGCCGGCCTGGACCAAGAGGCGGAACGCGGCGAGCCGGTGCTCCTGCGCCAAGGCGCCAAGTGCGCGGATGGTCTGGTCGGCCTGCATGGCATGCTCCAATGATTCGACAATTATTGAATTATCGAATCATTGGAGCATTTGTCAAGAGGCGAGTGAGAATTACGCTCACCCGGCCCGTCATGCTGAACTTGTTTCAGCATCCATCGTGCCGCATGACCGACACCTGAGGGCCACGAGACCGCAGCCGCATGGTTGCCACTCAAGGTTTCGGGTCCAAACGAGAGATGGACCCTGAAACAAGTTCAGGGTGACGGGCTATGTGCGGCTGGCAATAGCTCCAACACTTCAGGGATCGACGAACTGCCCCTTGCGCTTTTCCATCTGGCTCATCACCGCTTCGATCTGGTTCTTCGTCCCGATCAGGGCCTGCTGCTCGATGCTCTCAGCCATCAGGATCTCATCGACCGAGGCGTGGAGGTAGGAATTGAACAGCCGTTTGGCCGCGCGCTCGGCATGCGGGTTGCGTTCGGCAATCTCGGCCGCGATGGCATTGGCGCGGGCCAGCGGATTGGGATCGAGGATCGTCGCGAAGCCGTATTCGTGGGCCTGGGCGCCGGTAAACTCGCGGTTGGTATAGGTCAGCTCGCGCAGCAGATCGTCGCGGACCATGCCGCGCCACAGCGCATAGCCGGCCATGTCGGGCACCAGCCCCCACTTCATTTCCATCACCGCCAGCCGCGCGTCGGGCGCGATCACGCGCACATCCGCGCCGCTCGCCACTTGCAGCCCGCCGCCAAAGCAGACCCCGTGGACCGCGGCGATCACCGGGACCGGCAGCTTGCGCCACAGCATCGCCACCTGCTGGGGTTGATTGGCATTGCCGTGGGTCCTTGCCGTCAGCGGCGCGCGGTCGTGCCGGTCGGTCTGGGCCATCGAGGTCAGGTCAAGCCCGGCGCAGAAGCTGCGGCCCTCGCCCGCCAGCACCACGCAGCGCAGGCCCTTGAGGTCGTGCAGGACATGCCCCGCATCGATCAGCGCCGCGAACATGTCAGGATCGAGCGCGTTCATCTTGTCGGTGCGAACCAGGCGGACCTGGGCGACGCCGTCATCGCCCATCGCGATTCGGACACGGTCGGCCGGGTTCACGGAGTATTCCATAGCAATGCGTCCTTGTGGCGATCAGAGTGCGTGGTGTTCCTTGCCGATCCTGAGATAACCGTCCAGCGCCAAATCGTCGCCCAGCGGCAGCGCCAGGCGCGGACCGAGCCCGAGCAACCGGTAAGAACCATCGGGCAGCGTCTCGACCAGTCCGTCGACCCCCGAAGTGCGCAGCTTGGCGCGCAAGCGGCTGACATGGACCGCCAGGCTGTTGGTTTCGGGCCTGAACGACAGCCGCCAGACATCATAAAGCAGCTCATTCGCGCTGACCGCTTCGCCGGGGGTTTCGGCCAGCCGCCACAGCAACGCAAACTCGCGCGGGTGCAGCCCCACCGCGCGGCCCGCAACATAGGCCTCGCGCGAAAGCAGATCGAGCTTGATCGCGCCGTGGAGGCGATAGCGCGGCAAGGACTGAGCCAATTGTTCAAGCCGCAACACACGCGCCTCGATCTCGTCGAGCGACGGCCCGCAGCCCAGCGCATCGCCGAAACCCAGCCGCAGCATCCGCGTCCGCGCGCTCGTCTCATCGACCTCGAGCATCATCATCCATTTGCGCTGGGCCGGATTGGCCGAAGCCAGGCCAAGCCATTGCGCCAGCGGCAAGTGGTGCGGCAGGCCGAGCACGGCATGGGCTTCGAACGGCGCGGATGATTGCGAATCGCCAAGCAGCCGCCAGCCCAACCGACGCAAGTCGTAGGCAGCAGGGATCGGATCTGCCGAGAACCAGCGAAACAGCCGCACGATGCCCTCTCAAGGCGACAGCAAGTAAGCCTTGCCCACTGCTCACTGGCTGCACAATTCCGACAGCCCGCGCAATAGGGGGAAGCTCTTGGTACAGCAGAACTAGGCGGCTGAGCTGTTCACACCCATGCTTTGCAAATAGCGGCGAACATTGCGTGCCGCCTGGCGCAACCTTTGTTCGTTTTCGACCAAGGCGATCCGGACATAACCTTCGCCTTCTTCGCCGTAGCCGACTCCGGGAGCGACCGCGACTTCGGCGTGGGTCAAAAGCTGCTTGGCGAATTCTAGGCTGCCCATGTCCTTGAGCGCAGGTGGCAGCGGGGCCCAGGCGAACATCGAGGCCTTGGGGCTGGGGATCTCCCACCCGGCGCGGGAAAAGCTTTCGACCAGCACGTCGCGGCGCTTCCGGTAGAGGCTCCTATTGACCTCGACGATATCCTGCGGGCCGTTGAGCGCGGCGCAGGTCGCGGCCTGGATCGGGGTGAAGGCGCCGTAATCGAGGTAGCTCTTGACCCGCTTAAGCGCGGCAATCAGCCGCTGGTTGCCAACCGCGAAACCGACCCGCCAGCCAGCCATCGAAAAGGTCTTCGACATCGAGGTGAACTCCACCGCGACATCCTTGGCACCCGGCACCTGCAGGATCGAGGGCGTAGGGTTGCCTTCGTAGTAGAGCTCGGAATAGGCGAGGTCCGACAAGACCCAGATCTTGTTTTCCTTGGCCCAGGCCACCAGCCGCTCGTAAAAGGCCAGGTCGACCGTTTCGGCGGTGGGGTTCGAGGGGTAATTGACGATCAGGATCGAAGGACGCGGCACGGTGAAGGCCATCGCCCGGTCGAGCGCGCGCCAGTAATTCTCATCCGGGGTGGTCGGAACCGAGCGGATCGTCGCCCCGGCGATGATGAAGCCGAAAGTGTGGATCGGATAGCTGGGATTGGGCGCCAGCACCACATCGCCCGGCCCGGTGATCGCGGTGGCGAGGCTGGCGAGACCCTCTTTCGAACCCATCGTCATGACGACTTCGCTCTCGGGATCGAGTTCGACGCCAAAGCGGCGGCCATAGTAACTGGCCTGGGCCTTGCGCACCCCGGGAATGCCTGAGCTGGCCGAATAGCCATGCGCGTCGGGCTTTTGCGCAACCTCGCACAACTTGTCGATGACGTGCTGCGGGGGCGGCAGATCGGGGTTGCCCATGCCCAGGTCGATGATGTCCTGACCCGCGGCGCGCGCTGCGGCCCGCATGCCGTTGACTTCGGCGATGACATAGGGCGGCAGTCGCTTGATGCGGTAGAATTCCTCGGACATTTGACCTTTCCAGGATTGGGCTCGCCGAGTTTGGCGCGAGGGTCTTATCGGGGAAAGGTGCGGCCAGCGCCAGTGGGTTTTGTGTGCACTTGCACAACAAGCCTCGCGATTGTCACGGTAAAGGGCTATCATGGCGCACGAAGGAGCCTATCGATGAGCGACCAAACGGCCCAGGGCGGCAATCCCGGCGACATCCTCTCCGCGATGATGCAGGCCCCGCAGCAGCTGTTCACCCAGTTCATGCCGGGTGGTGGGGCCGAAGGCCTGAGCGCCGGCAATGCCGCGCAGTGGACCGAGGTTGCACAGCGGATGCAGGCGCTGTGGCTTGAATTCCAGCGCGAACAGGCCGCCTCGGCTGCGGGCAAGCTACCGATGCTGTTCGCCGATCCGGGCAATTTCGCCGGGATCATGCAAGGCTGGCTCAAGATGCTGCCGCTGACCCAGCCCGAAAGCCAGAAGCGCTTCTGGGAGGAAAGCCTCGAGCTGTGGCAGGGCGTGCTCGGTCAATACGGGATCGGCCCCAAGGCCGGTGAGGCGGGCAGCGGCGAACCGCAGCTGCCGCGCAAGGACCGCCGTTTTGCCGATCCCAAATGGCGTTCCCAGCCGCTCTATGCCTTGGCCCACCAGACCTACCTGTTGCTGGCCGAACAGGTCATGGCCATGGCAGACGCCGTCGATATGGGTGATCCGGCCAAGTCGGAGCAGGTCAAATTCGCCGCCCGCACCTTGGTCGAAATGCTCAGCCCGGCGCATTTCCCGCTGACCAACCCGCTGGTGGTCGAAAAGACCCTGGCGACGCGCGGCGAGAACCTGGTCAAGGGAATGCAGCACCTGCTGGCTGACCTCAAGCAGGGCCAGCTGACCCATGTCGATCCGCAGGCCTTCAAGCTGGGGGAGAATATCGCCACCACCCCGGGCAAGGTGGTGCACGAGACCCCGCTCTATCAGCTGGTGCAGTACAGCCCGACCACTGACAATGTGCTCGAAGTGCCGTTGGTAATCTTCCCGCCGTGGATCAACCGCTTCTACATCCTCGACCTCTCCCCTGAGAAAAGCTTCATCCGCTGGGCGGTGGAACAGAGCCTGACGGTCTTCGTAGTCTCATGGAAGTCAGCCGACGAAAGCATGAAGGACCTGGTCTGGGACGATTACATCCGCGCCCAGATCGATGCGATCGAACAGGTCCGCGCGCGGCTGGGGGTGAAAAGCGTACACACCATCGGCTACTGCGTCGCCGGGACCACGCTGGCCGCGACGCTGGCCTTGCTGGCGCGGCGCGGCGAGGCGGACAGGGTCAAAAGCGCAACCTTCTTTACCGCACAGGTCGATTTCGAGCAGTCGGGCGAGCTCAAGGTGTTCATCGACGGCCAGCAGCTCGAAGCGCTCGAAAAGCTTTCGGCCAAGAGCGGCTACCTCGACGGGCGCTATATGGCGTTCAGCTTCAACCTGCTGCGCGGCAACGACCTGATCTGGAACTACGTGGTCAAGAACTACCTCTTGGGCGAGGACTATCCGGCTTTCGACCTGCTGCACTGGAACGGCGATGTCACCAACCTGCCGGCCAAGTGGCATATGGACTACCTGAAGGACCTCTACCGCGACAACAAGCTGGTGGTGCCCGATGCGATGAGCGCCGATGGCACCCCGATCGACCTGACCCGGATCGAGACCCCGGCCACTATCCAGGCCGGGCGTGAAGACCATATCGCCCCGGTCGGCAGCGTCTGGAAGCTGATGCACCACCTGCGCGGGCCCAAGACCTTCCTGCTCGCCGGATCGGGGCATATCGCCGGGGTGGTCAATCCGCCCTCGGCCAAAAAATACCAGTACTGGACCAACCCCGAGCCGGTTCAGAGCCTCGAGGAGTTCATCGCCGGTGCCAGCGAAACCCCCGGCAGCTGGTGGCCGCACTGGATTGACTGGATCCGCAGCCAGGATAAGGCCGAAGTGCCCGCCAAGGGCAAGCGCGTGCCAGGTGGCAAGGGCGATTCGGTGATCGAGGAGGCCCCTGGGCGCTACGTGAAATCGCGCTAACCCGCAGAATCTCAAGTGCAAATGTGATTTATGCTGCACTGCACAAAAACCTCTTGACTTCGCAGGTGCAATAACTATTTTGTGCACTGCAACATGAGCTGGCCCTTCGCCGGTTCTGTCAGAAGGATTTGTGACAATGGCAACTGCCCCCGAAGCGAAAATCGATGCCGCAGCCGAGAAGGCTTATGCCGAAGCGGCCGCCAAGGTTGAAGTGAACAGCGCGCCCAAGGCTGAGGCCCCCAAGGTCGAAGCCAAGCCCGCTCCCAAGATGGCTGCCCCCAAGGCCGCCGCGAAGAAGCCGGTTGCTGCCAAGAAGGCTGCCGCCCCCAAGAAGGTCGTGAAGAAGGTTGCCGCCCCCAAGGCCGCTGCCAAGGCGCCGACCGCCACCAAGCTCAAGGACACCATCATGACCAAGACCCAGAACGTCGCTGAAGATTTCACCGCCAAGCTCAAGGAAGTTGCC
>JANPMA010000238.1:0-2119 GCA_031422595.1 Novosphingobium sp.
AACCTCGTCCCCCCGGCATCGATCGCCTTGGCGATCTCCTTGCCCAGCTCCACCCCGAACTGGTCGAAGGCGTTGATTTCCAGCAGCACGGCATTGGCGAATGTCCGATGCTCGTGGAACGCAATCAGCGCGCCGAGCGTCGCCGGGTTCAGTTCCTCGCACAGGATCGTCGCGCTGGGGCGGTCGCCGGGATAGGCGCGGGCGCTATCCCTGGCTTGCTTGCCCGCCATCAGCGCCGCGCCTTGTGCGAAACAGTTGGCCAGCAGGCTCTTGTGATGCGCCGGATCCAGGTCATCGCCCGGCGCAATCGCGGCGATGAAATCGACCGGGACGAGGTTGGTGCCCTGGTGCAGCAATTGGAACACCGCGTGCTGGGCATCGGTCCCCACCCCGCCCCAGGTGATCGGTGCGGTCGGGCCATCGACCGGGGTGCCATCGGCCTTCACGCTTTTGCCGTTGCTCTCCATCTCAAGCTGCTGGAGGTAGCTTGGCAGCAGCCGCAACCGTTCGTCATAGGCGAAGCAGGCGCGGGTCTGGCAGTGCCGCAGCCGCGTGTAATAGAGATCGGCAAAGGCCGCGCGCAGCGGCAGATTGTCGAGCCCCTGGGCCTCAAGGAAATGCCGGTCCATCGCCGCTGCGCCCTCGAGGAACTGCGCGAATTCTTCCCAGCCCAGCGCCAGCGCGATCGGAAAGCCGATCGAACTCCACAGCGAATAGCGCCCGCCGACGCTTTCGGAAAACGGCAGCACCCTGGTTTCGTCGACGCCCCATTCGACTGCCTTGTCGGGATAGGCGGTCAGCGCCACCACCCGGCCAAAGGGATCGGTGACACCGTTTGCTTCGAGCCAATCGAGCGCCGAGCGGGCATTGGTCATGGTTTCAGTGGTGGTGAAGGTCTTGCTGGCGACCGCAATCAGCGTTGTCGCCGGATCGCAGGCCTTGCAGGCCGCTTCGAGCGCGCAGCCGTCGATGTTGGAGACCACATGGACATCGACCACGGCCCCGTCGCGCGCCAGCGCGTCGATCGCCAGCGCCGGACCCAGCGCCGATCCGCCGATCCCGATGTGGATCAGGTGTTTGACTTCGCCCAGCACCCCGGCGTGGATCGCCTCGACGAGGCCCTTCATCCTGAGGTGCAACGCGTGCGCTTCCTCGACGCTGGTTTCCTTGCCAACCCCACGCAGCGCGGTGTGCTCTACCGCGCGGCCCTCACTCACGTTTATCGGCTCACCCGCGAACATCGCGCCGCGCTGCCGCGCAAAGCCGGCCGCCTCGGCCAGCTTCAGAAATGAAGCCGCGTTCTCCGCATCGAGATGGGTCTTCGACCAGTCAAACCGCACCGCCCCGCCCGGCAGATCGAGCTTGCTCGACCAGGCAGCGAGCCGCCCGCTATCGGCGAACAGGTCCTGCAAGGTGCGCCTGGGCAATGCCTCCAGCGCCTGCCAGGCCGCTTTCACCGTGTCGCTCATCGCCATTCTCCAGTCGCTGGTCGAAAGCGCCTATGCCCGCCCACGCCGCCCGGGCCAAGCGGGGAAAACGTATTCAGCAACTGTTAGTGTTCTATTCACATAACACACCATAGGACTTGACGAGCGCCGCAAGGGCCAACAAGGACAGTGCCGATGAGTGAAACACCCGCCCCCCCCAACGCCGAGCTCGCCGCCGATACCCCGGCCGAAGCCACCGCCGCGCCTGCCAAGAAGACGAAGAAAGAGGATTCGTTCCCCGTCTTTGTGCTCAAGCTGGCCGTCGTGGTGATCCTGTTCCGCAGCCTGGTCTTCGCGCCGTTCTACATTCCCAGCGAATCGATGCTGCCGCGGCTGATCAACGGCGACTACTTGCTGCTGGCCAAGTGGCCCTATGGCTATTCGCGCAAATCGCTGGCCTTTGGCCTGCCGCTGCTGCCCGAAAGCCGGATCCTGGCTTCAGACCCCGAACGCGGCGACGTGGCGGTATTCAAGGCCCCGGCGCACGACAACGAGGACTGGATCAAGCGCGTGATCGGCCTGCCCGGCGATACGGTGCAGATGAAGGACGGGCAGCTGTGGCTCAACAACCAGCCAGTACCCAAGGTCAGGATCGCGGACTTCGAAGTGGCGGTCAGCCCCAACACCCGCTG
>JANPMA010000239.1:0-4869 GCA_031422595.1 Novosphingobium sp.
GGAATGGTGCTGCTGGGGAGGATTGAACTCCCGACCTCAGCCTTACCAAGGATGCGCTCTACCACTGAGCTACAGCAGCACACCATTCCATCAGGGCCCCGCAGCACTCGGCCGGGGGGCAGGGGCGCGCTATTGGCCGTGGCCCCTTGCTTTGTCAAGCCGATGCCTGATAGCGCAGCCGCAATTACCAATGCGTGAAAGCAAGCCCGCCTTGACCCGCGAAGAGCGACTGGCCGCCAAGCTGCGCGAGAACTTGCGGCGGCGCAAGGAACAAGCGCGGGAGTTGGGGTCGCGAGAGGAGCAGGACAAGACCTGCGAGCCCTAGGTTTGGAGGCCGCCTTTGATTTTGGCTCACGCCAAGACGCCAAGAGGCTGCGCGCCGGTCTGGCCTTGCGCTTCCCGCGCTAGCGGGATCCCATCATTCAGCCGGCGCGATCTGGAACCCGCTTCGCGGGAAATGGGAAGTTGGCCTATTACTCAACCGCTTGGCGTCTTGGCGTGAATCAAATCATCAGCGCCAGCCGGCAAAGGCTAACGCCCTTCCCAAACCCGCCCCAAGCCGCTAGGGCGCGGTGCTCCTGAAAAGCTTGGAGTTTGGCCCTTGCCTCGCCTTATTCTCGTCCGCCACGGCCAGAGCCAGTGGAATGTGGAAAACCGCTTCACCGGCTGGTGGGATGTGGGCCTGACCGACAAGGGCGTGGCCGAGGCCTGCGCGGCGGGGGAACTGCTCAAGGCCAAGGGCATGCTGCCGACGCTGGCCTTCACCAGCTTGCAGAGCCGCGCGATTCTGACGCTGCACTATGCGCTGGAAGCGGCCGGGCGGTTGTGGATCCCCGAGGTCAAGGATTGGCGGCTGAACGAGCGGCACTATGGCGGGCTGACCGGGCTCGACAAGGCCGAGACTGCGGCCAAGCACGGCGACGAGCAGGTCAGGATCTGGCGCCGCAGCTTCGATATTCCGCCGCCGGTGCTGGAAGACGGATCGGAGTTCGATCTCAAGGCCGACCCGCGCTATGCCGGGATCGCGATTCCCTCGACCGAGAGCCTCAAAGACACGATTCTCAGGGTGCTGCCCTATTACGAGAGCGCGATCGTTCCGGCGCTGAAAGCTGGTGAAACGGTGCTGATTTCCGCCCACGGCAATAGCCTGCGCGCGCTGGTCAAGCATTTGTCGGGGATTTCCGATGAGGAGATCACCGGCCTGGAGATCCCGACCGGCCAGCCGATTGTCTACGAGCTCGACGAGGCGCTGAACGCGCTCGAGCGTTATTACCTGGCGGAGCGCTGATATGACGGCACAGGTCGCAATCGTGATGGGCAGCCAGTCGGACTGGGCGACGATGAAATGCGCCGCCGACGCGCTCGACAAACTGGGGGTGGCCTATGACGCGCGGATCGTCTCGGCGCACCGCACCCCGCAGCGGCTGGTCGAATTTGCCGAAGGCGCGGCGGCTGAGGGCTTTCAGGTGATCATCGCCGGGGCGGGCGGCGCGGCGCATTTGCCGGGGATGGTCGCCTCGATGACCCACCTGCCGGTGCTGGGCGTGCCGGTGCAATCGAAAGCGCTTTCGGGGCAGGACAGCCTGCTTTCGATCGTCCAGATGCCCGCCGGGGTCCCGGTCGGTACCCTGGCGATCGGCGAGGCAGGGGCGACCAATGCCGGGCTGCTCGCCGCCTCGATCCTGGCGCTGCAGGACGCCGGGCTGGCCTCGCGGATCAAGGCCTACCGCGCGGCGCAGACCGCCGGCGTCGCCGAGCGGCCGAGCTGAATGCGGCTGAGCGAAGCGCGTGGGCTTCGACAGGCTCAGCCTGAGCGGGCCTTTTTTGTGCCCCATTCACAAGTCCCGCTCAGCCTGAGCTTGTCGAAGGCCGGGCACGAGGGTAGCGCCAAAGCATGATCCCACCGGGCGAAACGATCGGCATCCTGGGCGGCGGGCAGCTGGGGCGGATGCTGGCCAAGGCCGCGGCGCAGCTGGGCTATCGCTGCCATGTCTTCGCTCCTGAGACCGATTCGATCGCCGCCGAAGTCTGCGCCCAGCACACCCGCGCAGCCTGGAATGACGGGATCGCGATGGCCGCCTTCGCCGCCGACTGCGCGGTGGTGACCTATGAGTTCGAGAATGTGCCCGTAGGCCCATTGAAGGCGCTGGGCGCGGTGCCGCTCTATCCCAATGCCCGCGCGCTCGAAGTGGCGCAGGACCGGCTGAGCGAAAAGCTGTTCGTGGCCGATCTGGGTGGCCGCACCGCGCCGTTTCTGGCGGTCGATACGGCAGAGGACCTCGAGCGCGCGCTGACCGAAATCGGATCGCCCGGGATCCTCAAGACCCGCCGCGAGGGCTATGACGGCAAGGGTCAGTACCGGATCATGTACGATCACGAGGCTGAGGGCGTGGCGCTGTCGGGCCAGGCGATGATCTTCGAAGGCTTTGTCCATTTCGCGGCTGAATTCAGCGTGATCCTGGCGCGCGGACAGCAGGGCGAAGTGGTCTTCTGGGACAGCGCCGAGAATGTTCACGAGCACGGCATCCTCGCCCGCTCGAGCGTCCCCGCCTCCCCGGCGGTGCTGGCCCAGGTGGACGAGGCGCGCGCGCTGGCCAAGAAAGTGGCCGATGCGCTGGGCTATGTCGGGGTGGCGGCGTTCGAATTCTTCGCGACCGAGGACGGCCCGGTGTTCAACGAAATGGCCCCGCGGGTCCACAATTCGGGCCACTGGACGATCGAGGGCGCGCTGACCAGCCAGTTCGAGAACCACATCCGCGCGATCTGCGGCCTGCCGCTGGGCGATACCCGCCTCGCAGCCAAAGGGGCCGAGATGCGCAACATTGTCGGTGAGGCGGCCGAGGACTGGTCGGGGATCCTCTCAGATCCCGCCAACCACCTGCACCTCTACGGCAAAGGCGCCGCACGTCCGGGGCGCAAGATGGGCCATGTGACCCGGCTGGTGCTGTGAATAGGCCCGAGCTGTTCCTGGTCGTCGCAGTGGCCGACAACGGGGTGATCGGAAACGGCGGGGGCATGCCCTGGCACTTGTCGGCCGATTTTCGCCGGCTCAAGGCGCTGACCATGGGCAAGCCGCTGGTGATGGGCCGCAAGACCTTCGAATCGCTGCCCGGCGTGCTGTCCGGCCGTCGCCACATCGTGGTGACCCGCGACCGCATGTGGAGTGCGGAAGGCGCCGAAGCGGCACATTCGCTGGACGAGGCGCTGAAGCTGGCCAATGCCCCGCACATCGCGATTTTCGGCGGGGCGGAGATCTATGCACAGGCGCTGCCCGTGGCCGACCGGATCGAACTGACCGAAGTCCACACCGCGCCCCAGGGCGATACCCGCTTTCCCGCCTACGATCGCAGCGACTGGACCGAAACCTTTCGCGAGGCCCATCCGGCGGATGGCCGCAACCCGGCCTTTGACTTCGTCACTCTGGTGCGTAAACCGGGGGCCTGACAGGGGACGACAATGCGCAAACGCTTCTTGATACCGCTGGTCACGATCGCTTTCGCCGCGCTGGTGTTCGTCCGGGTGGTGCCGGCCTATATGGAATCGTCGATGAACCGGATCGATGGCGGGGCATTGATCGAGGTCGGGCCCGAGGCCAAGGCGCTGCACCTGAGCCTCAACGTGGTCGACCTGCATTCCGATACCTTGATGTGGGACCGCGAGCTGACCGCCAAGAGCAACCGCGGGCATCAGGACCTCGACCGGCTGATCAAGGGCAATGTCGCGCTGCAGGTGTTCTCTTCGGTGAGCAAAACCCCCAAGGGGCTCAACTACGACGCCAATTCATCGGATTCCGATGTGCTGCCGGCGCTGCTGATGGCGCAGGGCCAGCCGCGTAAGACCTGGTTCGGCCTGCTCGAACGCTCGCTCTACCATGCCCACAAGCTCGACGTTTCGGTCTCGCTGTCGAACGGAATGCTGCGCGGGGTTTCCGACCGCTATGGGCTTGACCAGCTGCTCGCCGCGCGCGCCGCGCCGGGCGGGCCGGTTGGCGCGCTACTCTCGATCGAGGGGCTGCAGAACCTTGAAGGCAAGGCCGAAAACCTCGACAAGCTGTACGATGCGGGCTTCCGCATGGCCGGCCTGACCCACTTCTTCGACAACGAAGTGGCGGGATCGATGCACGGGATAAAGAAGGGCGGGCTGACCCCGTTCGGGCGCGACATCGTGGGGCGGATGGAAGACAAGGGGATGATCGTCGACATTGCCCATTGCAGCCGCCAGTGCGTGGCCGAAGTGCTCAAGCTGGCGCGCCGCCCGGTGGTCTCCAGCCACGGCGGGGTCCAGGCGATGTGCAAAGTCAACCGCAACCTCAACGACGAGGAAATCCGCGGCATCTCGCGGACCGGCGGCGTGATCGCGATCGGTTACTGGGATGCCGCGATCTGCGACACAAGCCCACGCGCGATTGCCAAGTCGATCAAATATGTCCGCGATCTGGTGGGGATCGATTTCGTCGCGCTGGGCAGCGATTACGACGGGGCAACCACGGTGCGCTTCGATACCAGCCACCTCGCGCAAATCACCCAGGCACTGCTCGATGAAGGGTTCCGCCCGGCTGAGATCCGCGCGGTGATGGGCGGCAATGCGCTGCGGGTGATCCGCCAGGGCATGCTGCCCTATGCCGAATGGCACAAGGACTACAAGCGCGGCTGAAATGGACAGACCTCGATGGGAATCCTGAGGCTCGATGCGCGTGAGGCGATCCCCGCATCGCTGCGCGGCGCGATAATCGCCCTTGGCAATTTCGACGGCTTCCACCGCGGCCACCAGGCTGTGGTCGGCGAGGCTCTGGACTGGGCGCGGGCCGAGGGCCGCCCGGGGATCGTCGCCACGTTCGATCCGCATCCGGTGCGGTTCTTCGCGCCGCAG